>QEVD01000370.1 GCA_003576975.1 Candidatus Zhuqueibacterota bacterium | reverse complement strand
CTGCTCTATCTCTCCGCCGGCGAGGATAAAGCCTCCTTTCTGGCGCATCCGCGCAATTTGATTTTGGCGGGCGAAGGCAGTCAGGTTCAGATCGTCGAAACCTACGGCAGTCTCAATCAGGACGTGTATCTCAACAACATCGTCTCGGAAATCGTGCTCGAAAAAAATGCCGTAGTCGAACACGTCCGGTTGCAAAACGAAAGCCGTAAAGCTTATCATATTGCCGCACGCGAAGTGGAACTGGCGCGCGATAGCGTTTACACCTCGGTAAGCATCGATCTCGGCGGCAAGCTCGTGCGCAATAATTTCAATCTGCGGTTGCGCGCCGAGCATTGCGAAGGAAATTTGTACGGATTTTATTTCGGCGCCGGCGAACAACTCATCGACAATCATACGCTGATCGATCATCTTATGCCGAACTGTCCGAGCAATGAATTTTACAAAGGAATTCTCACGGACAAAGCGCACGGCGTGTTCAACGGCAAAGTGATGGTGCATCAGGATGCGCAGAAGACGAACGCCTATCAGCAGAATCAATGCCTGCTGCTGTCGAACGACGCCGTCATCAACACCAAGCCGCAGTTGGAGATTTTCGCGGATGATGTGAAGTGCAGCCATGGCGCGAGCATCGGCCAGCTCGATGAAGATTCGGTGTTCTATTTGCGCTCACGCGGTATTGGCGAGGAGGAGGCGCAATCCATGCTGCGTTTTGCCTATGCCAGCGAAATCTTGAATCATATCAAGAGTCCGGGCATACGCGTGCATGTCGAAAATCTCGTGAATGCCGCTTTTCGCGCGTCGCAAAAAATGTAAAGTAAACACCGCCGGGAGGGTTTCGCCATACAACAACGCTTCTTCGGTGATCTTGATTCCTCGACAAATTTTTTTGATTGCGGTTAGGCCGCCTGGTAGATGGTTATCTGTGCCGTAATTGCTTGCGATCACTTCATGCAGAAATTGCCTCAAAACTTCAATGTCGAAAAAATCCGCCGCGATTTTCCCATCCTGCAGCGTTTGGTGCGGGGCAAGCCGCTGGTTTATCTCGATAATGCCGCCACCTCGCAAAAGCCGCAGGCCGTGCTGGATGCGCTCGCGCACTATTATGAGGCGGAGAACGCCAACGTGCATCGCGGTGTGCATTATTTGAGTGAAGCTGCCACCAATGCTTACGAGGGCAGCCGTGAAGTCGTGCGCCGACATATTAACGCGGGCTCGGTTAAGGAAATTATTTTTGTGCGCGGCACCACGGAAGGCATCAACCTCGTTGCGCACAGCTACGGCCGCAAGCATATCAAAGCCGGCGACGAGATCGTCATCTCGGCGATGGAGCATCACTCGAATATTGTGCCGTGGCAATTGCTGTGTGAAGAAACCGGCGCCAAGTTGCGCGTGATTCCCATCAACGATGCCGGTGAATGGATTTGGGAAGAAGCTGTCAAATTGTTGAATCGCAAAACCAAGCTCGTCGCGGTTGTGCATGTTTCCAACTCTCTCGGCACGATCAATCCCATTAAAAAACTTATCGCGCTGGCGCATGAGTTGGGTGTGCCGGTACTGGTGGACGGCGCACAGGCCCTGCCGCACATGCGCGTGGATGTGCGCGAGTTGGATTGCGATTTTTATGCGTTTTCCGGCCATAAGGCGTTCGGCCCGACCGGCATTGGCGTGCTCTACGGCAAAGAAGCGTGGTTGGAGAAAATGGCGCCGTATCAAGGCGGCGGCGATATGATCAAATCCGTCACCTTCGAGCAAACCACCTTCAATGATTTGCCCTATCGCTTCGAAGCCGGCACGCCGGATATTGCCGGCGCGGTGGGCTTGGCGCGCGCCCTGGAATATATCAGCGATTTGGGATACGAGGCCATCGACGCGCATGAGCATGATTTGCTCAATTACGCCACCGAGGCCTTATCCACCCTCAAGCCTCTCCGCCTTATCGGCACGGCGAAGGACAAGGCGAGTGTGGTATCGTTCGTGCTTGACGGCATTCATCCGCACGACGTTGGAACGATTTTGGACCGCGATGGCATTGCCATTCGCACCGGCCATCACTGCACACAGCCGGTGATGCAGCGCTATGACATTCCGGCCACCTCCCGCGCCTCGTTCGCGTTTTATAACACCTGCGCAGAAATTGACGCCCTGGTCAGGGGCGTTGAATATGTGCTCAAAATAATGGCATAAGTCATCATCGCCTGGATGAGGTTTCCGGCGAACTTTCTTTTTAAAGCGAGTCAGCGCTAGCACTCATGGACGAACTGAGAGAACTTTACCAACAAGTCATCCTCGATCACAACAAAAGCCCGCGCAATTTTGGCAAGCTCGAGCAGGCCAATCATACCTCGGAAGGCTACAATCCCCTCTGCGGCGATCGCGTGAATTTATATGTCGAGCTTGAAGGCGAGGTGATCAAAGATATCAGCTTTTATGGCCACGGTTGCGCCATCTCGAAAGCCTCCGCTTCGGTGATGACAACGCTGGTGAAGGGAAAATCTATTGCCGAAGCCGGCGAATTATTCAAAAAGTTTCAACAACTCATCACCAGCGACCCGACAGCAGAGATTGATTTGGAGGAATTCGACAAGCTGGCCATTTTTGCGGGTGTGCGCGAGTTTCCCATGCGCGTCAAATGCGCCGGTTTGGCGTGGCACACGCTGAAGTCGGCGCTCGAGGACGGCAGCAAAATTGTATCGACGGAGTGAGTACCAAAGGTTTTTTTGAAAAATTGCTGTAAGAAGGTTAAACTTTCGGCAAACCTGTTGTTCAAAGCGTTTTTATGATGATCATGGAAAACAATAACGGCAACAGCGATCTCCGCCAGGAGATCATCAATGCGCTCGAGACGTGCTATGATCCCGAGATCCCGGTCAATATCTATCAACTCGGCTTGATTTATGATATTGATATCACCGACCAGAATGCCGTCAATGTGCGCATGACGCTAACTTCACCGATGTGCCCGGTCGCCGGCACGTTGCCTCCCGAAGTGGAGAATAAGATCAAAACCGTGCCCGGCGTCACCGATGCCAAAGTCGAGGTCGTGTGGGAACCGCAATGGAATCCCAGCATGATGAGCGAGGTGGCGAAGTTTGAGCTGGGTTTCTTGTGAGCCTGTTTGCGCCGTTTATTTAGAGCCCTTCCTCCGAGCTCTTTTTTTAAAATCAAATCTCGCACAGTCACTGCCCTCCAAATTCAGCGCGTAACGCTTCGAAATTAACCTGCCCAAGCAGACAGGAATTTTGTGACGGTATCATTTAGCCTCAACCTGATTCTGCGATAGATCATTCCTACAATTTTCGATAATGCGGAGTAAATAAAATCTCGCATTTTTTGCCGAGTAGCATTTGCCTGATCTTTAGAAGCTTGAACCGCAAATCAAATTTTCCAAAGAGCTTAACCTAAGATTTAACATTTGCGGGAATCTTTGTCGGTTGGACGCAAAGCCACCTAATTTTTTTGGGGCAAAAAGCAATTTTGTAAGAATAGTCTTGCAAGTTTTGTTTTCATTACTAAATTTAGCTTCAACTAAAAAAATAGTTTGAAAATATAAAATTTGAATTGTTCATCGTCTCATTTAGATCGATTCAGTGTTCCAGAGATAATCGTGCTGAACATTGTTGCAGATCGAAAGAATTGCAATGGCGCAAATTGAATTGGCTATTTTTGACCTGGCCGGCACGACGATCGCCGACGAAGGTCACGTGTTAAACGCGTTCCGCACAGCTTTGCTGGCACAATCCATTCAACTCACACACGAAATGCTGCAGCCCTGGCGTGGCGCGGCCAAACGCGAGGCGTTGCGTTTTTTTATTGAGCAAAAGTTCGGGCAAAACGCCGTTGATAACGCGGCCAGGCTGGCGCAGGCGGAATCGGATTTTCGCGAGCAGTTGGCAAAAAGCTTTGAAGAAGAAGGTGTGCCGCCCATTGCCGGAGCGGAAGCGACGTTTGCCTGGCTGCGTGATCATGGCATCAAAATCGCCGTGACCACCGGCTTCGATCGCAAACTCACAAGCATCATTCTGGCAAGAACCGGCTGGCAGAACGGTGTGATCGATGCCAGCGTGTGCAGCGACGAAGTTGCGCAGGGCCGCCCCGCGCCTTTTATGATTTTTCATGCGATGGAAGCCACGGGCGTGACTGACGTGCGCCGCGTCTTGACTGCCGGCGACACCATGCTCGACTTGCAATCCGGCATCAATGCCGGCGTCGCGTTTGTCATTGGTGTGCTCAGCGGCACGCAGGGCGTTGAACAACTCGGCAAAACCCGGCACACACATTTACTGGCGAGTGTCGCGGATTTGCCGGCATTGCTTGCAAACGAATTGTGAACTTTTTTATGGAGGAAGAATGAAGCGCAACGTTTTACTGCTGCCTGTTCTTCTTGTGCCAATGTTTTGGGGCTGCGGTGATCTGCTCACCGAAGCGCCCGAATCGAATCAGGTTCTCGATGGCCCCATCGATGGACTTTCCCTGGCGCAAAACGCGGCGCATCTCGCCGGTGATGCCGGATTCAGCGAACGCTTTTCCCCCGCCACCGGACTGGGGCCGGTCTTCAATCAAACCTCATGCGAAAGCTGCCATCCCGGCGACGGTCGCGGCCATCCTGCCACCAATCTCAAACGCTTCGGTAAAATGACGGCTGCCGGTTTTGATTATCTCCATGAACGCGGCGGCCCGCAACTGCAAGATCGCGCGATTCCCGGCTATCCCGCAGAAAAATTGCCGGCAGAAGCAACCGGCATCTCCGAACGCGGCGGCCCAATTGTGGTTGGCCTGGGTTTAATCGAAGCAATTCCGGATGAAGCGATTCTTGCGAATGAAGATCCGAATGACGCGGACGGCAACGGCATTTCAGGCCGCGCGAATTTTGTCTTGCCGCCGCCTTATCTGCGTTTGCGCGCGGATAAGATCGAACGCAACGGCAAATATCTCGGCCGCTTCGGGCGCAAGGCCACGGCTATCGATCTTCTTCAGCAAACCGTGACGGCCTATCTCAACGACATCGGCGTCACCTCTGAGTTTGAGTCGGAAGAATTGTTCAATCCCGAATTGGGTAATCGCGTCGGCGATAATGTTCCGGATCCTGAAGTTGCGACAGAAACGATCAACAATGTGGTGATTTATTTGCAAACATTGCGGCCGCCGGAGCGGCGCAA
>QEVD01000369.1 GCA_003576975.1 Candidatus Zhuqueibacterota bacterium | reverse complement strand
TCGCCTCGCCCGTTATTTGGCGGAGGAGGCAAAACGAACCTCTCACACCACTCTCACACTTCCCATCTCTAAAGCCACCCTGGCCGCCTTCCTTGGCACCATCCCTGAAACGCTTTCTCGGTCTTTGCACGAATTGGAAAATCGCGGGCTGATTTCCGTTCAAGGTAAACAGATTGTCATCCGCAATCAATCACAGTTGCAGCAAATATCCGGTTGAAAAAGTTTTGTTTCTTGACTTGAGTCAAGGCTTTTGCAGGGAGATTTTGTATCTTAAAATGCAGACGTGAAATGGAACAATCCTATGCTCTACGTTTTAAGCAATACGATGATAAAATATGTTGAGTAAAACTCCGGAACGCCACGTCATCTTCGGAACAGGGCCTTTGGGCTGTCCGTCATGCGCGAGTTGGTCGCGCGTGGCAAGCACGTTCGCATGGTCAATCGCAGCGGCAAAGCGAATGCGCCGAGCGCCGTTGCAGTCGTGCACTGAGCTTTACGCGTTGTTGGCGACGATTGCGTCGCGAGCTCATCAAACTTCGTGCGACAGATAATCCCGAACAGATTGCAGAAGCTCTTCAGCGACTGCTGTTGCGCTTACGCCAATGCAAACTGCCGCGGCTTGAGCCACGAGCGGTGAGGACGCGGCCACGAACATATCCATATCTCATCGGCGACCGCAACAAGGCGCGAAAAAAATATCGCAAAAGAACTCAAAGCTCAAATCGCAAAAAGTTAGTGACATTGGACAAGAAGTCTGCGCTAGGTCATTGCGCACGGCTCATTTATATAACCAAGTCAAATGCTTCAAAGCCATTTCACTACTTCCTCTCGTGAAATGGCTCGCAACCAGGAATATCAAAAGCCAATAAGGAAAACAATATGCACAAAGCCAACAGCATCATTGCACTCTTCATTCTTCTCATTCTCGCGCCGCCGGTTTTTTCACAAGTCAGGCTGGACATTGAAACCGGCCCTGTTTTCAGCGGGTACAACGACGTGCGCATTCCTGGCAAGGGAGGAACTTTGTTTTCCCTCTCGGACCAGTTGCAAGCCGATCGCACGCTTTTTTATCGGATTCGCGTCTTCTACGATTTCAATCCTCGCCACCATTTGGGAGTTTTGCTGGCGCCGCTGTCAATCAATTCCACCGGCCGGTTGGACGCCGATCTCATTTTTACAGGCAAGACGTTTCCCGCCAATACGCCATTGGACGCAACTTACAAGTTCAACTCCTATCGTTTGATTTACCGGTATGATTTTCTCCGCAGGGAGAAAATCGATGTTGGCATCGGCTTCACCGCCAAAATTCGCGACGCCAACATCGAGGTTCGCGGTAACGGCATGGCAGCGGCAAAGAAGAACGTCGGCTTCGTGCCGATCGCGCACTTCCGGCTATGGTGGAATTTCAGCGGGAAATTCGCCTTTCTGCTGGATGGCGACGCGCTGGCTGCGCCGCAGGGCCGCGCCGAGGACGTTCTCGCCGCGCTGACGGCGCAAGTGAGCGATCGCCTCGATCTCAAATTCGGATACCGCATTCTCGAAGGCGGGGCGGATAACGACGAGGTCTATACGTTCGCGTTGTTTCATTATGCGGCGGTGGGCGCGGTGATGCGTTTGTAGTTGAAATACAAAATCGGGGTATCTCTTCTTTCTCAATCGGCGAGGCCTACTTGCGCGCGCAATTCAGCTATTCTCCCATCGTTTCGGCGCCGCTGGAAAAAGTTTGGGCGCTCTATCCCGACGCCAACAGCATCAACAAAATCAGCCCGCCATTTGCGCGGGTGAATTTCGCGCGCCTCGACCTGCCGCTGCGCGCCGGCGCGGAAATTATTCTTGCCGACAAATATCCCCCCCCAAAAAAAAATCGCTGGCATGCGAAAATCGAGGCGTTCGCGGGCAGATATTTTGCTTATCGTCACCGCCGGACTATGATTCTGTTATAAAATTAAAAACGCGATGAAACTTTACCGATGACATCGTACTTGTGAACAAATTTGGGTGCGCAACAAATTGGAAGAGATATTCGATTTTCGACGGGAAAATCCCGCTGCGAGCTAGAAAGAATCAACTCGACGACGCGCGCCAACGTGCGAAAATCCGTGAGCATGGCCAGCTTGACCGGGAAAATTTTAGTTTCTTGACTTGAGTCAAAGTTTTTCACGGGGACATTCCGTATTTTTTATCAAAACAAAGAAGAAGCGCAAATGCCATATATTATCACAGAACCTTGCATTGGCCTCGTCGATGGCGCCTGTCGCGACCTTTGCCCGGTCAATTGCATTTATCTGCCGGAAGAAACTCGATTGCCGCACGATCGCCGGCTCAACAAGATGTATGTGAATCCCGGAGAGTGTATCGAATGCGGCGCCTGTCGTGACATTTGTCCGGTGGGCGCGATTTATCGCGAAGATCAGGTGCCGCAACAGTGGCAAGCTTATGTTACGGCGGAATATGCCGCATTTGTGTGAGGCAAAATGTTCGAGCCGAGTCGCGTCTTAACGCCTGCTTGCCTTGAACAGGCTTGTTGCTAGGCGCGGCTGTTGTGCCAGACTTTAATCATCGACCAAAAACAAGGAGACGCAATGACGACATTTCAAGTTCACAACACCGTGGGAGAGATTGTGGCGCGCCAACCGGCGCTTTCTCGCGCGTTTGAAGCAGCGGGAATCGACTACTGTTGCGGCGGCAAGAAAACGCTGGAGGAAGCGTGCCGCAAGAAAGGGATCGACCCGCAAACGTTTCTGGTCACGTTGGCAAAATCCACAGCCGCTGCGGAGCAGCCGATTGTCGATGCCGCGGCCATGTCGCTCACGGGTTTGGCCGATCACATCGAACAGACGCATCATACCTATTTGCGCTCCGAACTACCTCGCCTGAACGCGATGACGCAAAAAGTGGCGTCGGTTCACGGTGAAAATGAGCCCCGTCTTTGGCAAGTGCGAGAAACGTTTGTTGCATTGTTCGAAGAATTATCAAGTCATATGATGAAGGAAGAACGCATTTTGTTTCCCATGGTGCGCGAAATCGAGGCGAGCGCCACGGCTCCGAGATTCCACTGCGGCTCCCTTGCCAACCCCATTCGCCAGATGGAGGCAGAGCATGACCAGGCCGGTTCGGCGCTGGAACGAATGCGCGAACTCACCGACGATTACACGCCGCCGGATTGGGCTTGCAACACCTATCGTGCCATGCTGGATGCCCTGGCGCGGCTTGAACGCGATATGCATCAACATGTCCACAAAGAAAACAATGTGCTTTTCCCGCGCGCGCTGGTGATGGAACGCGAGAAAACTGTCGGAGTCGATGCGCAACAATATGCCGGTTGAGCGCCCGCAAGCCGCCAACCGCGGTTTGAGGCGAACAGGCGCGAATCAAAGCTCGCGTGAATTCGCTTTATTAAGGTATCACAACAGAGGAGCAAAAAAATCATGCAGAACAAAAATTTACTCGCACGTTTTGCTGGATTAGCTGCCTGGTTTATGGCATTGTCTTTCGGAACCAACAGCGTCTTCGCCCATTGCGATGCGCTGGATGGCCCGGTAATCAGAGCCGCGCAAAAGGCGCTGGAGACCGAGAATGTCAATTTCGTGTTGATTTGGGTGCAGCCGAAGGACGAAGCAGAAATCAGGGGTGCATTTGAGCAAACAGTGAAAGTTCGAAAACTCAACGCGGAAGCGAAACAACTTGCGGATATGTACTTCTTCGAGACATTGGTTCGTGTTCATCGCGCCGGTGAAGGCGCGCCGTACACCGGTTTGAAGCCCGCCGGACTCGATCGCGGCCCCGCCATTCCCGCCGGCGACAAGGCGCTCGAAACTGGCTCAGCAGAGCCGCTGTTCAAATTGCTCAGCGAGATGATGCACAACAGTTTGCATGAAACGTTCACCACAGCCAGGGCCAAAAAGAATTTCAACCAAGATGATGTGAAGGCCGGACGCGAGTATGTACAAGCCTACGTGACCTTCATTCACTATGTTGAAGGCCTCTACACTGCGGCAAGGAAAACCGGAGTTGGGCATGCGCACGAAACGAATCATCTCGGCATGCCGGACGAAAAGCATTGAGGCCAAGCCATGGCAACCAAAGAACAAATTCTGAAAAGATTGCAGTCCGTGCCTTATCCCGGCTACAGCCGCGATATTGTGAGCTTTGGCCTGGTGAAGGAGGTACGCGCCTGCGGCAATATGGCGGCGCTCAAGCTCGAGCTGGTCACAACTGAAGGAAAAGCGGGAAGCAAATTGCGGCCATCGATTGAAGAGGCATTGCGCGAGTTGGGGATTACCGAGATCGATTTGCAAATCAACGAAAAGACCACGGCAGAAGCCAACGCTGAAAAACTTGCCGCCCGACAAGCTGCGATGAACAACTCGCTGGCCGGCGTGCAATACAAAATCGCCATTGCCAGCGGCAAAGGCGGCGTGGGCAAATCGACAGTCGCCGTCAATCTCGCCTTTGCTTTGAAGGCGCTCGGCAAAAAAGTCGGCTTGTTGGACGCGGATATTTATGGTCCGAATCTGCCGATGATGCTTGGATTGGAGGGGAAACAGCCGCGCTCCGCAAATCGCAAAATCGTTCCGCTCGAACGCGACGGCGTCAAAGTCATGTCGCTGGGATTCTTGGCGCCGAGTGACACAGCCGTGATCTGGCGCGGGCCACTGGTCAGCCGCGCCATCGAGCAGATGTTGCGTGATGTCGATTGGGGCGAATTGGATTTTCTTCTCATCGATCTGCCGCCCGGCACAGGTGATGCGCAGCTCACCATTTCGCAGAAACTCGTGCTCACTGGCGCGGTCATCGTTTCGACCCCGCAGCCGGTGGCGTTGAGCGATGCGACGAAAGGCTTGCGCATGTTTCAAAAGGTCAACGTGCCGGTGCTGGGCGTGATCGAAAATATGAGTCGTTTTCTGTGCCCGGATTGCGGCAAGGAGCATGACATTTTCGGTTATGGCGGCGTCCGTGAGGCCGCGCGACGCGAAGGCGTGACGTTTCTCGGCGATATTCCCATCATCGCGGCGGTGCGCGTGGGCGGCGATACCGGCGCGCCCGTGGTTCTCGCGCAGCCCCAGCTCGAAGTGGCCAAGCGCTTTTTGAAAGTGGCGCAGAATGTTCTGGAGGAAGTTGAAGCGCAAGCCGAAGTGGCGCCAAAGCGCTTTGTGTTTTAAATCAAAA
>QEVD01000368.1 GCA_003576975.1 Candidatus Zhuqueibacterota bacterium | reverse complement strand
ATGAACCGGCGATTCACTTTTGCTGTCAAATCATCCGCTCTTGAGTCATACTGGCAGAAGGGAAAAAACTCTATGAGAGCGGAAGCGAGCAAACTCATAAAAATTAGTGAAACATTTTGGTAATAATATTGGCATATTGCTTGCTTAGTTTGGACAGTTAAATTGCTTAAAAGATGTCAATCTGTCACAGGTTCATATAAAATGTCGCTTCTGCAGCAATGCACGAGCTGAGGCGGCAATGGCCACAACATGCGATTCAAAGACTACTACAAAATCCTTGGCGTGAGCGAAAAGGCGGGACAAGACGAGATCAAGAAATCCTATCGCCGGTTGGCAAAGCAATTTCACCCGGATGCCAATCCGGGCGACCGCGCCGCCGAAGAACGCTTCAAAGAAATCAACGAGGCGTATGACATTGTCGGCGATCCGGAGAAACGCCACAAATACGATCAATTGCGTTTTTACGGCCGTCCGGATTCCACCAGCAACGGCGAATGGTTCTCGTTTGATCCGGAGTTTCTGCGCAGCCACGGCTTTGGCATGCCCAATATGGGCAATCACGGCGCGTTCGGCTCGTTTTTCGCACAAGGCGGCCAGGGATTCGCGTTTTCCGATTTGCTGCGCGATCTCTTCGGTTTTAACGGTTTTTATACCGAGCCTTCGCCGGCGCACAGCGCGCCGCGCAACATCACCGGCAGAATAAGAATTTCATTTGTTGAGGCCATGCGCGGGGCCGAGCGCACAATCTCGGTGCGGCAGAAAAAAATGTGTCCGGTGTGCCAGGGCAAAGGTCAGGAGGGGTACGCGCCCTGCAATCGCTGCAACGGCAGCGGCCAAATCTCTTCGAAGAAGAAGAAAATTCGGATCAAATTGCCTGCGGGCGTGGAAACCGGGCATCAACTGCGCTTGCGCGGCTTGGCGTCGGAGAATTCCTTCGGCCCGGCCGGCGATGTAATTATTACGGTCGAGGTCGAGCCGCATCCGCACTTTACGCGCGCCGGCGCCGATGTTTTTTATGAAGCGCGAGTCGAAGATCAAGATCTGCAAGCCGGGACGCGCGTGCGCATTCCCACCATCGAAGGCAAACAAGTCGAGTTGAATGTGCCGCCGGGCACGAAGAAAGGCACGGTATTTCGCCTGAAAAACTATGGCGCGCGAACCCCAAATCGCTTAGGGGATCAGTTTATTAAGATTGTGTAACCCGGCTCTTTCAAAACATGCGGCGATGGAGTCCGCCCTTAAACGCCCACGCTGATGACTCCTACCGAATTTTATTTTTAAGGAAGCCTCATGCTCAAAATAATTTTGGTAGGCGTCGGCGGCTTTGCCGGTTCGGTTTTGCGTTATCTTGTAAGCGGATACGTGCAACAATTGACCAAAAACGTCGTGTTTCCTTACGGCACGCTGGTTGTCAATCTTGCGGGATGCCTGTTCATCGGGTTTTTGTCGCAATTGGCGGAGAGCCGCAGCTTGTTTACGGCAGAGTCGCGCCTGCTGATTTTTACCGGATTTTTGGGCGGCTTCACCACGTTTTCAACGTTCGGCAACGAAACCATGAACCTCTTGCGTGACGGAGAAAACGTGCCGGCGTTGTTCAACCTGGGCATGCATGTTGTGTTTGGTCTCGCCAGCGTCTGGCTCGGCCGCATACTCGCTCATGCCATTTGGAGGTGACCATGGCATTGCCGGAAGAAGGTTATTTGCTGCGCGTTTTCATCGGCGAAAGCGACAAGTATGAGGGCCGGCCTTTGTTTGAATGGATCGTGCTGCAAGCGCGTGCGCACGGTTTGGCGGGCGCCACGGTCTTGCGCGGCATGATGGGATTCGGCGCGCACAGTCGCATTCATACCTTCAAAATCGAGCGGCTCTCGGAAGATTTGCCCATCATTGTCGAAATTGTCGATACCCGCGAGAAACTTGAGAATTTTCTGGCCGTCATCGACGGCGCGATTGCCGAGGGCCTGGCGACGCTGGAAAAAGCCCACATTCGGTTCTATCGCAGCGGCAAAACATGATCTTTCTATTCTCTCCGGAAGCTCGGAGCGACCGGACGGTTTTACCATTCTTACTCAGGAGAAGGGGTTATGTCAAAACATAAAACCATCGGCGTCATGTCGCTCATGCTGTTTCTCGGAGCGATCGTGGGTTTGATCGTCGCCTCGAATTTCGAGTGGACCAAACCCGGCATCGCGGAGAGCAAGCCGGAATTCAAGCTCGCTGCCAACGCCAGCGAGGCGGCTTCAAATGAAGATGATTTGTCCGGCGACGTTGCAGATTTGGCCGCCACCAGCAAGGCTTATGTTTCCGTGGCAAAGCGCGTCATGCCCACTGTGGTCAGCATCACCAGCGAGAAAGTCGTGCGCGTGCGCAATCCGCTCACCGAGTTTTTCCACGAAGATTGGTGGCGCAAACGCCGTCCGCGCGAGTTCCGCCAGGACGGCCTGGGCTCCGGCGTGATTATCAGCCCGGAGGGTTACATTCTCACCAATAACCACGTCATTCGCGAATCCGACGCCATTGCGGTGCTGATCGACAAAAAGAATTACAAAGCCACGGTCGTCGGCGCTGATCCCAAAACCGATCTCGCCGTGATCAAGATCGATGCGAAGAATTTGCCGGTTGCCCGGCTGGGAAATTCGGATGCCCTGGAAGTCGGCGAGCTGGTCATGGCCGTGGGCAGCCCGTTTTCCATTCATCTTGCACACTCGGTGACCGCAGGCATCGTGAGCGGCAAAGGCAGAAATCAAGTCGGCGTGGGCGAGGTTGATTATGAAGATTTCATTCAAACCGATGCCGCGATCAATCCCGGCAACAGCGGCGGCGCATTGGTAAACCTGCGCGGAGAGCTGGTGGGCATCAATACAGCCATCGTTTCAGGCGGCTGGGGCGGCGGCAATGTCGGCATCGGTTTTGCGATTCCGATCAATCTCGCGCGCCAGATTATGACCCAACTCATCGAAACCGGTAAAGTCGTGCGCGGCTGGCTGGGCGTCAATATTTCCAGCGTCGATCAAGAAATTGCCCAGGAAATGAATTTGCCCTCGACGGACGGCGCGTTGGTGCGTGAGGTGATTCCCAGCAGCCCGGCATTCAAAGCCGGCGTGCGCGACGGGGATTTCATCGTTGCGATTGACGGCACGCCGATGCGCGATCAAAATCATTTGATGAATTTTATTGCCGGTTTTCGCCCCGGAACCGCGGTGCAAGTTAAATTGATTCGCGACGGCCGTGAACGAACGGTCACGGTCAAGCTCGGCGAACGCCCGGAAGACCCGAATGAGGAGCTGACTTCCACGGAAACGCGCAGCACGGAGTTGGGTTTGGCGGTGGCAGATTTGAGCGAGAATTTGGCCAATGAGTTCGATATTCAAGAGGAATCGGGTGTAGTGGTTGTCGAAGTCGAGAGCGGCAGCCAGGCAGATGAAGAAGGCATCCGGCCCGGCGATGTGATCAAGGAGGTTGACCGCAAGCCGGTCAAATCTGCGGCGGAATACCGTCGTGTGCTGGATCAGGCCAAAGACCGGAAAGTCATTTTATTGCGCATTGCGCGCGGCGATGCCAATTTCTTTGTTGCTTTGAAGCGCCGGAATGATTAGATTCACCGCCGTTTTTGAACATTGAACTTGTCCTAGGAAAGGCAGATTACATGGACAAAAAGAAACTCGAACATTACAAGTCACGATTGTTGCAGGAACGCGATCGCATTTTGCGCGCGCTCAATCAAAACGAGGACGATTTCGAAGGCTCGACCACGACGCGCAGCGCCGAATTTGAAGAGTCGGCCAAGCTCGATCGTGACCGCGAGTATATTTCCGGCTTGCTGACCAAGGATACCGATATCCTCTCCGAAATTGAAGATGCACTGAAACGCATCAAGGAAGGCACGTATGGCTACTGCATCGACACCGGCAAGGAGATACCGGAGGCACGTTTAGAGGCCATGCCATGGACCCCGCGCACCCGCGATGCACAAGCCGCCTATGAACGCCGCCGCTCTGTCGGACCCCCGGAAGATTGATTTTTTTAACGAGCCAGCGACTTCGTTATTGACGGCCTTGCTAAAAACAAGGCCGTCCCCTTTTGCTGACAACCTGTCATCTCTCTGAAAAAAAGACCTAAACGAGTTCCCACCTCGATAAATCTCACCTAGTTTAAAGCATTTATAAACAATATCAAGACGCATGCGATCGCGCGTGGCATGCCATTTGTTTATTGATAGTGAGATTCGTTACACATTTTGCAAAGTCTCGAAATTAAATATCACCATCATTGATTCTTGTCTTGGAGGATTTTAGCAATGGGCAAAATTATCGGAATTGACTTGGGAACAACCAACTCTTGCGTCGCTGTTATGGAAGGCGGCGAGCCGGTGGTCATTCCCAATTCTGAAGGCGCGCGGACGACGCCTTCTGTGGTAGCATTCTCAAAAACCGGCGAGCGTCTCGTCGGACAGGTGGCGAAGCGTCAGGCCATCACCAACCCCACCAACACGATCTACTCGATCAAGCGTTTCATGGGCCGCCGCCACAGTGAGGTCAAACGTGAACGCGAGTCCGTGCCCTATGCCGTGGTGTCGGGCAAAAATGACGTTGCCGTGGTGCGCATTGGCGACAAAGAATACACCCCGCAGGAAATCTCGGCGATGGTTTTGCAAAAGATGAAACAGACCGCCGAAGATTATTTGGGCGAGAAAGTCACGGAAGCGGTGATCACGGTGCCGGCGTACTTCAATGACAGCCAGCGGCAAGCCACCAAAGAAGCCGGAGAGATTTCCGGTTTGACGGTGAAGCGCATTATCAACGAGCCGACCGCGGCCTCCCTGGCTTATGGTTTGGATAAGAAGAAAGATGAGAAGATTGCGGTGTTCGATTTGGGCGGCGGCACGTTCGACATCAGTATTCTCGAAATCGGCGACGGCGTGTTCGAAGTAAAAGCCACCAATGGCGATACCCATCTCGGCGGCGACGATTTTGATCAGCGCATCATCGATTGGCTGGTCGCGGAATTCAAGAAACAGGAAGGCGTTGATCTCTCGAAAGATCCCATGGCGCTGCAACGCCTGAAAGAAGCGGCGGAGAAATCGAAATGCGAATTGTCGACGGTAATGCAAACCGACATCAATTTGCCGTTCATCACGGCGACCAATGCCGGCCCGAAACACATGCAGATCACGCTCACGCGTTCGCGCTTCGAGCAGCTTTGTGACGATTTGTTCGAGCGTACCGTCGGGCCCTGTGAAGCCGCGTTGCGCGATTCGGATCTGCGCCCGAACGAAATTGACGAAGTGGTGCTCGTGGGCGGTTCGACCCGCATGCCGAAAATTCAGGAGATCGTGCGCCGTCTCTTCAACAAAGAGCCGCATCGCGGCGTGAATCCGGATGAAGTGGTGGCGGTGGGCGCCGCGATTCAAGGCGGCGTGCTGGCCGGCGATGTGAAAGATGTATTGTTGCTCGACGTGACGCCGTTGTCGCTAGGTATAGAAACACTCGGCGGCGTGACCACGAAGTTGATCGAGCGCAACACCACGATTCCGTGCAAGAAATCGGAAATCTTTTCCACGGCCGCGGATAGCCAAACGCAAGTCGAGATTCATGTGTTGCAAGGCGAACGTGAAATGGCGATCGACAACCGCACGCTGGGCCGCTTCATTCTCGACGGCATTCCGCCGGCGCCGCGCGGCGTGCCGCAAATCGAAGTCACCTTCGACATCGATGCCAACGGCATTCTGCATGTCGGCGCAAAAGATAAAGCCACAGCCAAGGAACAATCGATTCGCATCGAGGCTTCCACCGGTTTGAGCAAGGACGAAATCTCGAAGATGGAGCGCGATGCACGCGATCATGCTGCGGAGGATAAAAAGAAGCGCGAGCTGGTCGAAACGCGCAACCGCGCCGATCAACTCGTGTATCAAACCGAGAAGAACATTCGCGACATGGGCGACAAGCTTGACGCCGCCTCGAAAGAACGCCTGGAAAATGCCGTGAAGAAGATTCGCGACACCATGAAAACCGAGCGCGCCGAAGAGCTGAAAGCCGCCAGCGAAGAA
>QEVD01000367.1 GCA_003576975.1 Candidatus Zhuqueibacterota bacterium | reverse complement strand
CCGATTTAACCAATCTGAAATAATGGCAAAAATGCCGAACTGCGGAAAAATTTATTGTCAGGAGGGGCTCTCAGAG
The DNA here is from genome assembly GCA_003576975.1 of Candidatus Zhuqueibacterota bacterium. Classification (GTDB taxonomy): domain Bacteria; phylum Zhuqueibacterota; class Zhuqueibacteria; order Zhuqueibacterales; family Zhuqueibacteraceae; genus Coneutiohabitans. The sequence goes on along the minus strand of QEVD01000367.1, from coordinate 5,378 downwards.
CATCCGGATTCAGTCGAAACAAATCCCAATCCCCGCTTGCAGAACAGCTTCAAAAACCTCGCCTAACGAATAAAGCTCCTAATCAAAACAGAAGCCATTCTTCGTAGAACAAAAAATTCTTGTAACAACTCAGATCACCGCCCTTCCGTTTGCATTTTCCAATGCAGCAGCCCTTCCAGCCGCGCCCGCTCGAACCGAACAGTTTCAACGCCCAATTGTGGCGCAAGAATGGCATCCATTTGCTGATAAAACTGCAAGGTTTGGTCGAGGTGCGCGCGATTACTGCCGCTATCTGCCGTAGCCGAAAGGCTGCGCGCAAGATTGCCGATGGCAAGATAATAATAAGCGGTATCCGGATTCGTTGCTAAAAAATCCCACCAAATCTTCTGCCGCGACTCTGCGTTCGGCGCTGCCTGCGCTTGCTGCAACGCTTGCGAAAAGGGTGAACTTCCACTTTCACTCTGGCCTTGGGGAAATTGCCGCGCTTCCAACGCCAGAGAATGACTGACGCCGCGCTGCAAATTCAGCAACTCCTTTGAAGCTTGCGGTTCCACGTTTTGCGCCAGTTCACCGGTTTTTGCCAATGACGATTGCGCCAGAGATTCCGCCGGCAATGCGGCCCGGCCGGGCCGCAACGCGGTTTCGGCAAATTCTCCCTCATGTTTTTTTTCCGATCGACGGTTTTGCTGGTCAGATTCAAGCGTTTCCGGCAGCGAGGCGTCGAAACTTCTTTCTTGTGTTTTTGCGGCGGCCGCGAGTCTTTCCTCATCAGGTGCAGCACCCGGCGACCCAGCGACCAGCGGCGCTTCTCTTTCCAATCTTCGTGCGGAGTCTTTTGGAGAGATGCGTTTCAAATCACTAACTGCCGAAGGCTCAGCAGCCGCAAAAGCGATGGTGTCGCTCGCCAGAATCGCGTGTTCCCGTTGTTCCGAAGTTGCCAGCGAAGAGGAATCTTTTTTCCCGAGCGTCCAGAAAAAAACTAGGGCGGCAGCAGCGGCCAGGGCCAGGGCGTATTTGCCTTTACCGGTTGTAAATTTTTGCAGCCAGAGGACACGCGGCCTTTTGTCCGGCATTTTCAAAATCGCCGGCGCCGCCGTCTTTTCCGAGTCAAGGCGCGCGAGAACTCGTTTGGGTAATTGCGCGAAATAATCCGGCGGCGGCTCCGTCAAGCGCAGATCGAGTCGTGCGTGCGTGCGTTCGATGAGTTTCAATTCATGCCATGCCGCGCGGCACTTTTCGCATGATTCCAAATGCGCGGCAAGCAGCTTATGCCGGGACTCCGACAACTCTTCATCCAACAATAGATGCAGCCAATCGGACGCTGTCGCACAATTGATTGAGTTGGGGTTTCTATTAAGCATACGTTTGTGAGAGAAAATTCTCTGTGTTTCGGCAAAAAATGTTCTTCAAAAAGCCCGGAATGAAATTTTCACACCATCTGCGGCGTCACGAGGCCCGTGTTTTGTTTTTGCGTGTTTTGGTATCTAAGAACGGGCGCAACAGCGAACGCAGCTTTTCACGCGCGCGCGCCAACCGCGACATCACGGTGCCGATCTCAATGCCGAGCTGTTGGCTCATCTCTTGATAACTCATGCCTTCGCGCGTGCGCAGCAACAACACCGTGCGCTGCTCCACCGGCAACTTGTGTATCGCCTGTTCCAGCGCCAGAAAGAATTCCGACGACTCCGCGATCTGGTTCGGATCATCTTCCATCGTTGGAAAAATGTCCAGTTCACTCGTCGGTTGTTGCCAGGCTTGCCGCCGCAAAAACGTAATGGCCAGATTCACCGCAATGCGATGCAGCCAGGGATAGAACGGCCGCTCGCGGTCGAAATCGCGCAAATGCCGGAAGGCACGCACGAAACACTCTTGCAGCAAATCATCGGCATCCTCGTGCCGGCGCACGATTCGCCGCAACGCCGCATAGAGCGGACGCTGATACTTGATCACGAGCGTCTCAAACGCGCGGCGGTCGCCTGCCAGCGTCGCTGCAATGGCGTTGCCATCTTCCGGCGAAGGCGCAAGATAACTCGAGCGTCCGTTTTCCGAGGGGACAGACATATGCGGCAATTTAACCGTTATGAATAATACGCAGGTGAGTGAACTTTATTCCGATACCAGCCGGGTTTCTGTTGTGAAATCTACGTTCCGAATGGCGACTCGTCATCAACTTGTTTGCGCCGGAACCTTCCGCGCCGCTCAATTCGCTTCCGGGCATGCACCCAGTTCGTTGATTTTAACATTGGCAAAACGGCCGAACTCGCTGGCGGCGCCCTGTTCGCGCACAATGCGCTGGAAGAGCTGTTTGGCTTTTGCGCAACGATTCAGGCGTGTGTAGCAAATCGCGGCATCATACATCGCAATCACATCCCACGGCAGCTTCGTGGGTTTCGAAAAAAATTTTACCCGCAACAACTCGGCGATGGCCGGCTCAAAACGGCCGGCGTTCATGTGGGATTTGCCGATGTAATACTGCACCTCCGGCTCAGCGGCGGCATCTGCAAAGGGCTTCAGGCTGCGCAACAGCGAAATGGCATCATCATACTGCTGCAAATCATTGAGCAGCAGCGCGATTTTCATGTGCAAATCAAAGGCTTTGGCGTCATCGGGAAAACGGCTGACATAATGCCGCGCCAGCGCCAACGCGCGATCTTTCAAACCCATGCGATCATAAACATCAATCAATGAGCGTGTGCCGAGTTTGTAATTGTTATCGAAGGTCGAGTCCTTGACCACTTGCTTGAACGCTTCAATCGCATTATCCCATTGCTGGTTGGCCAAATAGAAATCGCCCAGGCCGAGATAAACGGTGGGCAAAAAGGGATGCTTCGGATAACGCCCGGAAATCGCGGTCAACGTTTCCAGCGCATCCTGCGTTTTGTTCTGAATCAACAGCGCTTTGCCCAGGCCATATTCGCCCAGAATGCCGGCTTCCGTGCCGCGATATTCACGGCTCAATTTCTTAAAGGCTTCCTCGGCAACGGGGAAATTTTTCTCCTGAATCGCCAGTTCACCGGCGGCATAATAAAAATCCGCCGGACTCTCGCGATCATCTTTGTAGCGTTCGCGAAATACTTTTGCTTCAGCCTCGGCGCGCACAGCATTTTTGGTATTATACCAACACAAAACCGATTTCTTCATTGCGTCTTTGTAAAAAGGTGAATCCGGACGTTCTTGCATGAACGCGACATAAAGCCCAAGCGCCTCGCTGTAATCGCCCTTGTCATAATTGATTTCAGCAAGCTGAAAGCGCGCTTCGTCGCTTGGCTCGGTGTTGGGAAAGCGGCGAATACATTCTTCAAAATAGCCGGCCGCCAAAGCCTCTGCGCCCACGCGCCGGCTTAATTTCGCTGCCGCAACTAATGCGGAGGGCGCTTCCGGAGCATCGCTGTGGTTTTCGAGAAAGCGCAAATAGGTCAAGATCGCCGGGCCGTAATCTCCGGCAGCCTCTTCGAGACGGGCGCGCTGCAAATCGATGCCATCGGTTCCGGCGTAATCATGCTCGCGGGGATCGCCCATCAATTGCAACGCTTCCTGCAAACGGCCGGCGGCAATCAACACCTGCAACAGTTGTGCTTGAGCCGAGTCGGCATAGGCGCAGTAAAAAAATTTGTCGCGCACCGCCTGAAGCTCGGCAAACGCGGCATCATACTCTTTGTCTTTTTGCAACCGCCTCGCCAACAACAATTGCCCGCGCGCCTGCGCGGCATCATGCAATTTTGAAGCGCGCAAGAGTTCCAGGGAATTTGTTGCCGCGGCGGCAGCCCCTTGTTTCAAGTGCCAATCCGCCAATTCCCACAATGCTTGATTGCGATAAGGTGAATCCTCCGTCGCGGCGACTTTTTGCAGCGCCAATGTGATTTGCCGCGCCATGAGGGAATCGTTCGGCGCGGCCAACTGCTTGCGCGTGACCGCCGCCCACAGGCGCAAGTCATCCAACTCCGCATGATTCTCCGCGCGGCTCAAAACCGCATCAACATGCCCCAACAGCTCTGCGGAACGAGACGCATTTGTGTTGATTTCCAACCGGGCCAGCATGATCTGCGTCTCTTGCTCAAAACGATCGTTGCTTTCCTCGCTGAGCAATTGTTGCAACAAAGCTCGCGCGCTGTCTTGGCGCGCCGCGGAGGGCCGATCATACAAGCGCTCCCTTTCAGACAACTGATAATAACTTGCGCCGAGCAAGAACACTGCTTCACGCTGCGCGCCGCTTTCAAGCGAAGCTTGCAACGCTTCACGGCTGGCCTGCGCTGCGGCAGGAAAATCGCGGCGTTGATAATGCAAGCGTGCGAGCGCGAGTTCGAGGTTTTCCGTGGCGGCATTTGTTCCTGCGCGCAAAACCATTTCCGTGAACTGGCGCATGGATTCCGGCGCATCGTTCGGTTGAAATTCGGTGATCAAACGCAAACGTTTCTGCGCGGCCGGCGCCAATTCGCTGGCGCCGTAAAACTGCGCAAACCGCTGCCATTGCAAGCGCGCCATTTGCCGTTCACCGGCCTCGGTAAAACTCTCGGCCAGCGCGAATTGCGCATCATCGACATAAACACTGCGCGGAAAATCTTCCAGCAATTCAAAATAAAGTTTCTGCGCGTGCGCGGGATTGAGCAGGCCCTGCCGCTGAATATTGGCTTCGAGCAACAACAGGGCATCCCGAAACTGACCGTCGGGATATTCCCGGCGATACTGCCGGCAGACAGACAAAGCCGCTTCATGTTTCTTGGCATCAAAATAAAGCTGCGCGCTGCGCCAGAAGCAACGTTGCCGCAAATGCCGAGGCTGGGTCAACGCATCTTTCTCGCGCGCTGCGAGTCCGGCCGGCAGCCCCAAGGCGCGGCGATAGGCTTCGATAGCGGCCGTCACCTCACCGCTTTGTTCCCGCAAAGCGCCGAGCGTGTAGAAATATGACAATAAACTCGCGCTATCAGCGACACTGGCATCGAACTTTTGCAGGGCCGCGCCGGCCTCCTGAGTTTTGCCAATATTCCGTGCGCGCCGGCGAATCCGCTTCCACACGCGCCAGCGCAGCGAGAGCGGCATTTACCTCACCGCGCGCGAAGGCTAGCTCTGCCAGGCGCGCATTTGCCAAGCGCGACCATTCGCCTTTGGGATAACGTTGTATCTGCTCCTGGTAACCTTCTTGCGCGAGCTGGAATTGCCCCAATTGTTCCTGCAACCGGCTGCGGGTGAAATAGGCTTGCGCGTTCAAATCTTTTTCAGGGAACAGGCGAAACAGCCGCTCTGCTTCCTGCAAGCCGCGTTGATACTCGCCGGCTTGCGTGAAGCTTTCCACCAACAGCAAATGCGCCGCCAGGCGATAACTGCTCTGCGCATGCTTGTCCATCATCTCGTAAAGGTTCTTGCGCGCCTGTTCGATCTCC
>QEVD01000366.1 GCA_003576975.1 Candidatus Zhuqueibacterota bacterium | reverse complement strand
ATGAACCAATGCCTTTACGAAGGCAAAGCTAAAGAAGTCGAGCAAATGACCAAGGACGCGCTCGCCGAAGGACGCAGCGTTCAAGAAATTTTGAACGAAGGATTAATTGCCGGTATGAGCGTGGTCGGCGAAGACTTCAAACATAACATTCTTTATGTTCCCGAAGTGCTGATTGCCGCACGCGCCATGAAGGCCGAATGTTCAGCCGCCCGGCGTGATCGTGATGGGAACCGTGCGCGGCGATCTGCACGACATCGGAAAGAATCTGGTGTGCATGATGGCCGAGGGCGCCGGATTCAAAGTTCACGACATTGGTGTGGATCAGAGTGTCGAGAAATTTTTCGCCGCGGCCGAGCAACACAAGCCGGATATCATCGGCATGAGCGCGCTGCTCACCACCACCATGACATACATGAAGACTGTCATTGATGGATTTGAGGAAAAAGGACTAGGCCACATCAAAATGGCGGTCGGCGGTGCGCCCATCAGTCAGATGTTCGCCGACGAAATCGGCGCGGACGGATATGGTGCGGACGCTTCCAGCGCCGTCGATCTATTTCTGCCGTTGAATCATCCTGCCAATTTCAAACTGATTTTTGTATTGAGGCCCGATCATGGCGTTTTACCAGATACTCTTTTGGCAAGATATCCCCTCGCAGGTGAAAGCCTGGGATGATTTTGATGAGGTCAAAATCGAAATGCCGCCCCGCTTCACGGTTCGCATCGACCAGGAAGCCCAAGCCCAGGGTCTCGTCGAGACTGATGATTATCTCTAACAATGGCGTTGGAGCGAGATCATGGAGCGTGAGGGCGCGCCGGAGGAAGTCGCCAGTGCCATAAGAAAGGAATTGGAAACCTCTGCCGGAGACTGATAGGGCACTCGAACCAGAAGAAATCCTTATGCAAGGACACAGACGAAATGTCATCCCGCCCGGCGGGATCTTGTGAAGTACTTGGCAATCTGCCTGCAACTTCACAAAATCCTTGCTGGATGACATTCAAAGATGGATAAGACTTTCAAGGTAATCATGTACTAAAGCGGATGATTTTTCCTTATGTAGTTTTACCGGGTTGGTGTGACTGACGGCGATTGCTTGATCTGCTTCTTTGTTGGGAAGCAATACTTTGGTGTTTATATGCAAAAGACTCTTCGCGAAAAACTCTTTCAGACCAAGGATTTTCTCTTTGGCATCGAGTTGTTGTCCATTCGCGGCTCGATGACGGAGAAAAGCGCGGTGAAGGCGCGTGATTTTGCCAACGATTTGGTGGCGTGCCCGGCAGTCGATTGGATTTCGATTACGGACAATGCCGGCGGCAATCCCAAGCTGGCGCCGCACGCGCTGGGCAAACCCATTTTGTATGCGGGCAAAGAAGTCGTCATTCACATGACGTGCAAGGATCTCAACCGCAACGGGCTTGAAAGTGAAGCCTGGGTTTTGAGCAGTGAGGGTTTTCATAATATTTTGGCCATGACCGGCGACTATCCGGTTGCCGGCGGTGGGGGCATGGCAAAGCCGGTTTTCGACCTCGATTCCATTGGCTTGATCGCCATGCTGAACAAGATGAATCACGGCTTCGAATATCGCAAGAACGGCGCTCGGAACGACACCGAGCGTCTTGGCCAAACCCAATTCTTGATTGGCGCGGTAACGAGCAATTTCAAAATGCGCGAAGGCGAAGTTGTGCCGCAATACCTCAAACTGCAAAAAAAAATCGAGTGCGGCGCGCAATTCATCATCAATCAAGTCGGCTTCGATTCCCGCAAGATTCATGAATTGCGGATTTACATGGATCAGCACGCGATGAAGCATGTTCCCTTGATCGGGAATGTCTACGTATTGAATCCCAGAGTCGCCCAAATCTTTCATGATCGGAAAATCCCCGGCATTGTGGTGACGCCGCCGCTGCTGGAGCTTTGTTTGAAGCAGCGACAATCCGCTGACGAGGGCCGGGCATTCTTTTACGAATTTGCGGCCAAACAGATTGCCATCTATCGCGGCTTGGGATATCGTGGCGCCTATCTGGGCGGCGTTTATGATTTTGCCGCCGTCGAAAGAATTTTGGAAATCGAACGTTCGTTTTCTCGTGATGATTGGAAGCAATTTGCGCGTGAAATCAGATACTCGCGGCCGGGAGAGTTTTTCTACTACTCGGAAAATTCTGAAACCGGTTTGGCAGATTCTTCTGTTCGGAGTCCGGCTTCCGAGATGAAAAAGTCAAATCATGTAGGCCTGGTGTATCATTTATCCAAAATGACCCATGAGCTTATGTTTACGCCGGATCGCACTCTGGCAAAATGGGGCAGGAGGTTGTGCCAACATGCACACGATCTCAGCGAGGGACCTGGCTTGATGCGCCTTGCGGAGCGCTGGAGCAAAATGATTCTGTTCGATTGCCGGGATTGCGGCGACTGTTCTTTGCCGGAAATCGCGTACTTGTGCCCCGAGTCGCAATGTGCCAAGAATCAGCGCAATGGTCCGTGCGGCGGAACGAAAGATGGGCTTTGTGAGGTTGATGGTTTTGGCGATTGTATTTGGCTGCGCGCATATGAGCGCCTTAAGCATGATGCAAAGGAGCTGGAGTTGTTGCGCCACGTTCCTGTGTTGCAAGATCAGGCGCTGCGGGGAACTTCTTCCTGGGCGAACAATTGGCTGGGACGCGATCACGCTGCCAAGGCGGTCGGTCAGATCTGCACATCTGAAGTGAAGAAACGGAACGCTGAAGAGCATGAACTGCAACTCACGCCATAACTCAACCCCGCAGAAGTTAAGCAGTCGCTCACGCAAATGAAATGCAGCATCTCAAAAGGAAAGCAAAATGGCTGAAACAAAGCTGTGCCTCATTGGCGATTTGATCAACAATGCCTATGCCCGGGCGCGCAATGCGTTCGCGGAACGAAACGTGGCGGGCTATCAACAGCTTGCACAATTGCAGGCAAACCTGGGCGCGGATTACTTGGATTTGAATATCGATGCCACGCGCCAGGTTCAGGTAAAGTTGGCCGACATGCTGAGTTTTCTGCCGGAAGTTATTCCTGCGATTCAAGAGGTGACGCCTCTACCGCTTTGCATCGACAATCCCTCGGTGGAGTATCACAAGGTCGCGCTGCGGCACTATGATCGCAGCAAAGGCGCGCCCATTCTGAATTCACTCGCGGCCTCGCGCGAACGTTTGGAAGAAATGATCGAGTTGGTCGCGGAATACGATACCCTCGTCATTGTCATGGCTTCTGAAAAATTTGGCGACGATGGTACGGAGCAATGTCTGCACCCCAACGATGTTCACGCTGCTGCTAAACATTTCGTTGAGTTGTTGGCGACCAAAGCGAACCGCACCAACGATAAGATCATCATCGACCCGGGACTCGCGCCGGTTGGCGCCGATACCTACGGTCTGGTGAACATCGGGTTGGATGCCATGCGCCTCATCCGGCAAGATCCCGATTTGCGTGGTGTACATCTCACCGTGGGCTTGTCGAATTTTGCCTGGGGCACGCCCAAGTACATTCGCGAAAATTTGGAACGAGCCTATTTGACTCTGGCGGTTGGGGCCGGATTGGATTTCGCAATTGCCAATCCGGAAAAATCACCGGTACCATTGCCCGCAGACCACCCGATCGTGCAGCAGCTTCGCCACGCCCTGGAGCAAGGCAGGCCGGGAGAGGGGGAGAGCCAGGAAACCGCGGGATTTCGCCAAGCCGAGGCCGTGATGGAACTGTGCAAAAATGCTGCGCCCGCCGATTTTTGAAGACAAAACGATTGCTGACAAAACTATTGGAATCACAAGCGAGATCGGACAGATGCCTATTCAACCCGGTGTCCAGATCAAACCGATTTCCCATGCAGATTTTCACGCGCTTGATTATAAAGTGATGGGGATTGTTTTTTCGATTCACAATGACTTCGGGAGATTTTGGAACGAGAAGATTTATCAAAACGAATTGGCTTATCGTTGCCGGAAGGCCGGTTTTGAAAGCGTTGCTACCGCGGTTCCGGTCCACGTATCCTACAAGGATTTCGACAAAGATTACAGAATCGATCTGTTGATCGATAACGTCATTTATGAGTTGAAAACGGCCCAGAGCCTGGCTGGCGAACATGTAAATCAGACGATCAACTATCTCATGCTAACGGGATTGCGCCATGCCAAGCTTGTCAATATGCGGACGCCGTCAGTCGAGCATCGGTTTGTCTCAACAAACATAACACCGGAGAAACGTTATGAGTTTACGATAGAAGACGGACAATGGCGTGATCTCGATGACGTTAGCGCATGGTACAAGCAATTGTTCAAGAACCTGCTGGCTGAGTGGGGCGTGTTTCTTGACATCAATCTGTTCTATGATGCAATTGTTCATTTTCACGGCGGTGAAGAGGCTGTTGTAAGGGAGCTCGATGTGAAGGATGGGGCACGCCTTTTGGGCAAACTGAAAGCGCATTTGCTTTCTCGCGATATCGCTTTTAAGGTATCTTCTGTGGTCAAAGACGAAAGACAGTATGAGAGCCATTTTCGCAAAATCCTTAGATATACCTCTTTGAAAGCAATTCATTGGATAAATTTTAGCCATGAGAAAGTTGTATTCAAAACCTTGCTCAAATGAACTTTTATTGCTTTTAATAGTTTTGTCAGAAATCGTTTTGTCTTTAAAAGAGCTTCATGTTGATCAGCGAGAAAAAGGTTTCAATTCCATGGGCATCCGACAAACGCTGTATCTGGCTGCGTGTCGGGACGCTGATCGACGGTGTCAGCACGAAGCCTTTGAAAGATGTTCATGTGGTTTATGATGCTCAGTCAATACGATACCTCGGCGATTTGCCGCCTGCGGATCTGTTGAATCCGGGACAAACTCAACTAGACGCGGAGTTGGGAGAGTATACTCTGCTGCCTGGTTTGGTCGAAGCGCATGCGCATTTGTTTCTCGCGGGCGGGGAATTGAACCTGGCAAAACGCAGCGCTCACCTCAAACAAACTTCTCAAGAATTCTTGAGTGCGGCACACGCGCGCTTGGAGAAGCTTGTTCGGCTCGGCATCATCGCGGTTCGCGATGCGGGCGACAAGCACGGTGTTGGTCTGGCGCTCGGCAAGCTTTATGCGCACGAAGACAAACCGGTGATGCCCTATGTCGACAGCCCGGGCGCGGCGATACACCGGAAAGGGCGATATGGCGGGTTTATGGCGGAACCCATCGAGAATTATGCATCTCTCAAGGCTTGCGTGCAAGCAAGAATTCTTGCGGGCGCTGCTCGCATCAAACTAATCGCCACAGACATCATAGATTTCAAAAAAGGCCAAGTCACCAAAGAGCCGCAAATGACCACCGGTGAAGTTGCAGAGCTGGTGCGAACGGCGAAAGAATTCAATCGACAGACTTTTGCGCATGCCTCCGGCGATAACGGCGTTGAGTGCGTGATTGAGGGCGGAGTGGATTCAGTTGAGCATGGCTTCTTTGTTCGCGCCGATCAACTGGCCAGAATGCGCGATCGGCAAATCGCCTGGGTGCCGACCATTGCGCCGGTGCAAAAGCAGATCGAATATGCCGCGCGCCTGGGTTGGGATGAAAGAGTCGTTTCAAATCTGCACAGGATTCTCGAGCAACATGCGGCGAGCCTGCAAAAGGCGCATGAAATGGGCGTGCCGATCGTTGCCGGCAGTGACGCTGGTTCCTACGGTGTCACGCACGGTTTTGGTCTTTTGGAAGAATTGGAATTGCTGGAACATGCGGGACTTTCGGCAATATCTGTGATCAATGCTGCAACCGGAACCAGTGCGCAGCGG
>QEVD01000365.1 GCA_003576975.1 Candidatus Zhuqueibacterota bacterium | reverse complement strand
TCACGGCATGCCCCGGAATTGCTCGAAACTCTGACCGCTGGCAAGAAACACAAGTGACGCAATGAATAGCGCCAGCATTGCGGCCGCGGTAGTGGATATAATCACCCATCCCACGATTTGTCTGGAATGGAACAGGTAAGCGATATTCAAAGCAGCGGGTCCGGCCAGCGGCAGGTTATGGAATCCGAGCGCAAGCAAGCTGATTCCCAGCCAGGCATTGAGCGCTGCGAGCTTTCCTTGTTGCGGCTGTTCGAAACTGGCAATTCGAATTGCTCCGCACACCAACCACCACGCCGGGATGAGGAGAACTATGCCGAGCGGATAGAGAATCCACAGCGAGCCTGCCAGTGTTCCCTGGAAAATTTTGACCGTTACGGCCAGCAAGTGCCCGAATGACATGAAACCGATCATGCCGCCGTAGAAGACATTCATCGCGGCGATGATCTTGATCCGAGTAGACAATCTCTGCCGTTGCTGTCGAGCGGCCAGCGCCAAAACCGCGATGAGGGAGAGCAGCATGGCGGCGGAAAGCCACTTGCCCTCGTCCAGCACCAGCGCAATGATCTGTTCAGTCATTTCACAATTCTCCGAATATCGACAAAGGTTCAAATTGATATTCCGGCTTCACATCGAGAAACACGAGAAAGTCAGTTGCTGCCGGCTCGGCGCCGAGCTGCCGCAGCATAGCCGTCACCTGGCCGCGATGATAGGTGGAATGATTGACGAGATGCTGCATCATGCGCTGCAGCGGATAGCACCAGGTCTCGCCCAGCGTATTCTCGTAGGCGATCATTTTCTTCAGCGAGACTTCCGTAACGCCGCGTACGAATGCCATTTGTTCATGCTCGACTTCGGCCCACTTTGCACACACGCAAGCGAGAGTGGGAAAATCTGCGGGACTGAACATAGCTTTGGGGGATTCTTTCTGCCAACGCTTCAACCAAATCCATTCGCCCGACAAAATATGAACGAGCGTGCCGTGCACCGAACCATGGCTGCTCGCAAGATCGCGGTTGAACTGCTCGACCGTGAGCTTTGACGCGGCGTCGAGAAGGCGCGTGTTCGCCCAGCGGTTGTAATCATATAGAAGTTGTATGTCTCTTTTGTTCATGATGAAATTCACTCTCCCAACAAAGTTGAAATGGCGAAACAAGAAAAACTTTCTACCGGCAAACTTGACAATCCCGCCGGCGCCGCAAGGAAAAGCCCTTTACGGAATGCGAATTTTCTGTTCACCTGAAACCTGTTGCATGTAAAACGTAAAATGCTTTCGTTTTGCCGTTTTCGCATACGGCGAAAAGATACGCAAATCCCAGGGTGTTTACCTGACACTGACGTTGCAAACATGAGTAATCATGTTGCATTGTGGGGAAATGGATAGACTTTTTGCCGTGATTGGCGTATTAGACACAACTCATTGATGGACTTTTAGTTTATAGGCATTTATTTCAAGAATAGTGCCTTATTTACCTCACGGAACAGCGGCGCAGAAATATGTGGTTCAGAATTATTTCGATTGGCTTGACAGCCAGCCTCGTTCTTGCCTGGCCGGATAACCTTTTTGCTCAAAAGGACAATCTCAAATTTGAGCGTATCGCTATCGAGCAGGGACTTTCCCAAAACACCATTTATTGCATTCGGCAGGATCGCAAAGGCTTCATGTGGTTTGGCACGCAGGACGGGCTGAACAAATTCGACGGTTATGATTTCAAGGTGTACAAACATGATCCGCAGAATCCCAATAGCTTGAGCAACAACGTCGTCCGGGCAATCCATGAATCACGCGACGGGACGCTTTGGATTGGCACCAACGGCGGCGGGCTTAATAAACTTGTCCTGGAGGGAACGGATCGCACGGAAGAAACCTTCACGCTGTTCAAGCATGATTCTCAAAACCCCAACAGCTTGAGTGACAATTATGTTTTGTCGATTCATGAAGATTCCCGCCACCGCGGAGAAGTGCTTTGGATCGGCACCCGGTACGGCGGGCTTAACAAGTTTGAGGTGAAAACCGGAAGGATTACGCGTTATCAAAACGATCCCGGCAATGCCAACAGCCTGAGTGACAATTACATCATATCGATCTATGAAGATCAGGCCGGTACGCTTTGGATCGGCACGTATGGCGGCGGCTTGAATAAATTTGATCGGGAAAAAGAAATTTGGGACCGCTATCAATACGCTTCCATGAATCCCGAAGACTTGGGCCACAATCAGATCAGAACGATTTATCAAGACCGTGCGGGAACGCTTTGGATCGGTACCGGCGGCGGACTTGACAAGCTTGTCCTGGAAGGATCGAACCGGCAGAACGGCGCCATCACGCATTATCACCACAATCCTAATGATCCTGCCAGTTTGAGCGCGAATGCAGTCTGGTCGATTTTTGAAGATCAATCAGGCCGGTTTTGGATCGGTACCGGCATTGGACTCAATCAATTCGATCGCGTCACGGAAAAATTCCAGCGCCATCATCATGATCCTGATGATCCCAGCAGCCTGAGTGATAATTATGTCCGCGCGATTGGCGAAGACCGCTCCGGCATGCTTTGGATCGGCACCTGGAACGGCGGGCTCAACAAGCTCGATCACCGCAGAGGGATGTTCGCGCATTACCGCAACATTCCGAATGACGCCAACAGCCTGAGCCATAACAATGTCCGCGCGATTTACGCCGGCCGCGACAGCGTGCTCTGGATCGGAACGCGGGGCGGCGGGCTTAACAAATTTGACCGGAAGAAGAAAATTTTTACGCATTACGCGGAAGACCCCAACGGCTTGAGCCACAATTATGTCTGGTCTATTTTTGAAGATCGCGCTGGAGAGTTTTGGATCGGCACTTATGGCGACGGGTTGAAGAAATTCGATCGACAACAAGAACGCTTCACGCATTACCGGCACGATCCGGCCAATCCCTACAGTTTGAGCCACAAGCACGTCACGCCGATCTATGAGGACCGTACCGGCGTGCTCTGGATCGGAACCGACGGCGGTGGACTCAACCGGTTTGATCGCGCTGAAGAAACGTTCAAACATTATAAACATGATGCCAACGATTCCACCAGCTTGAGCCACGACGGCATCTGGTCGATCTTGCAAGACCGCGCCGGCACATTATGGATCGGAACAGCCGGTGGTGGACTCAATGAGTTCGATGCAAAAAGCGAAACATTTAAGTCTTACAAAAATGATCCACATGACTCCTTGAGCCTGAGCAATAATCACGTTTTCTGCATTCACGAAGATTCCCGCAACGCGGGGATACTTTGGCTCGGCACCTGGGGCGGCGGGCTGAACAAATTCGATACGGCCACCGGGAAATTCGTCCATTACACTGAAAAAGACGGGCTGCCCAATGACGTGGTTTATGGAATTTTGGAGGATGATCACGGCAATCTTTGGCTCAGCACCAACAAAGGTATTTCGCGATTCAACCTCCAAACCGAAACGTTCAAGAACTACAATATCCACGACGGCCTACAAAGTTATGAATTCAACGGCGGCGCTTATCACCAAAGCAAAAGCGGTGAAATGTTCTTTGGCGGCATCAACGGCTTCAATGCCTTTTATCCCAACGAGATCAAAGACAACGCCCACCTTCCGCCCATCGTGATTACGGCGGTCAAAAAATTCGATCAAGTCGCCAAGCGCGATATTGCGGCGGCGGATGAAATCGCGCTTTCCTACCGTGACAAATATTTGACCTTCGAGTTTGTCGCGTTGGATTACACCAATCCCGAAAAAAATCAGTATGCGTACAAAATGGAAGGTTTTGACGAAAACTGGATCAACGCCGGCGCCAGGCGCTTCGTGAGTTACACCAATCTCGATCCGGGAAATTATGTGTTCAAAGTGAAAGGCTCGAACAATGACGGGGTTTGGAACCAAGATGGCGTCGCGGTGAAAATTGCGATTGCCCCGCCGCCGTGGAAAACCTGGTGGGCGTATATGCTTTACGTTTTACTCGCGGCGGGTTTGTTGTATGTCGTTCGCCGCTATGAGCTGAATCGTTTGCGACTGAAAAATCAGTTGGAATTGGAGCAGATGGAGGCTGACAAGCTTAAAGAGCTGGATCATCTAAAATCCAAATTTTTTGCCAATATTTCCCACGAATTTCGCACGCCGCTCACGTTGATTCTCGGCCCTCTCGAAAATGCCGTTGCCAAAATTTCCGACCTCGTCGTGAAAAAACAGCTTGCCATGGCCTTCGAGCATGGCCGGCGCTTGTTGCGGCTGATCAACCAGATTCTCGATCTTTCCAAACTCGAGGCCGGCAGGATGGAACTAAAGGCGAGCCGCAACAATCTGATTCCATTCTTAAAGGGAATCGTTTTTGTTTTCGAATCGCTGGCTGAAAAGCGGCGGATTACGCTGGATTTTCGCTCGAGCTACACGAATCTCGAGGTTTACTATGATATCGAGAAAATGGAACAGGTCTTTTACAACCTGATCTCGAACGCCATCAAATTCATCCCTCCCGACGCGGGCGGAAAAATCACCGTGACGGTGACGCAGTCGCAGATATCGCTGCTCAAAAAGCTGCCGCCCAATGTGGAATGTGTGCGCATCAGCATCAAGGACACCGGCATTGGCATTCCGGCGGATCAGCAGCCGTACATTTTCAACCGCTTTTATCGCGCCGAGAATTTGCCGAGGAACTCGCAACCGGGCACTGGCATAGGCCTGGCGCTGGCCAAGGAGATTGTGGAATTGCATTTCGGGCAAATCGACATGAACAGTGAGGAGGGCCGGGGCACGGAATTCATTGTGACGCTGCCGCTGGGCAAGGACCATTTGGCGGCAAATCAAATTGTTGAAGATGATGAGCCTGGCGAGAACAGATTACCGCGGCGCGTGCCGGAGAAGATTTCTGCAGGTGTTTTGCCGGAGAACGATCATGCTGCCGACACCGAGAGTGAGCGTGAAAGCGAGGCGCAGGACGTCATCTTGATTGTGGAAGACAACCAAGATGTCCGGACTTTTATTCGGCAATACCTGGAGCCGGATTACGCCGTCGCCGAGGCCGTGAATGGGCGTGATGGTTTTGAAAAAGCCGCCGCCGCCATTCCCGATCTGATTATCTGCGATGTCATGATGCCCGAGCTGGACGGCTACGAGTTGTGTCACGCTCTAAAGAATGACGAAAGAACCAGTCACATTCCGATTATTCTGTTGACGGCCATGGGCGGCGAGGAAAACAAGCTGCAAGGTTTGCAAACCGGC
>QEVD01000364.1 GCA_003576975.1 Candidatus Zhuqueibacterota bacterium | reverse complement strand
TCCTATTGGCGTTTTTTTTACACCGACCGCTGGGGAATTGAGCACGCCTTTAATTGGAACAATATCCCGGGTGGTACTGATTTTCGCACCACCTACTCCAATCTTTTTTACCTGGCGGCTGAGGATAAACTTTACAACATCGCCCGCACGTACGCGCGCAGTCCCAATCTTATGGTTTCCACCGATTCTGGCCAAAACTGGTCTTATGGCGGTCTGTTGACCGAGCCGGATGTGAGCATTGGCTACGTGAACGGCTATTTCAAATTCTGGAGCAATGGCAGCGACCGCATTGATTTCGTCGCGACCGAGCATCACCCCCGCGATTATAATACGAGCATCTATCACGGCTACACGAAGCACGGCCAATCCTTCAAATCCGATGGCACGCTGCTGGACAGCGATATTACAGATAAAAACGCGCCCAAACCCGCAGACTTCACGCCGGTGTTTCTGGCCAACACCAGAGTCAATGGCGATCTAATGTCACGATGCTGGACGATTGATCTGGTGACGTACGATGACGGCACGATTGCCGCAATTTTCAAAGCGCGGGTGAATGATAATCCCACTAGTCCCTCGAATGATCCTGATCATGCGTTTTTTTATGCTCGCTTTGATGGCGCAAAGTGGAATTCAACCTATTTGGGCAAAGCGGGCAAGAAAATGTATTCGAGTGAGCAAGATTATGTCGGATTGGGCGCGCTGCATCCAAACGATCCCAATGTCATTTTCATTTCAACGCCTTTCGATCCGCGCGATGATGCGGTTCTCGGCGTTCGCGAAATCTTCAAAGGCGTCACTGCCGATCACGGCGCCACCTGGACATGGACAGCCATCACGCAAAAGTCGGTGCGCGACAATTTTCGTCCAATTGTTCCGGCTTGGGATGAAAACAACACGGCGCTGTTGTGGTGGCGGGGAACTTATCTTTCCGCGCAGAATTTCGAGGCGGCGGTTGTCGGCATTATCGAACGCAAGACTGAAACCGTGGAGCACATGCATTATGTGGATGCCGCCGCTGCGAACACTTCTTTTGCGGACGGCTCGCCGCTCGCCACCACCGGCCCGGATGGTAATCAAGGCGCTGATGACAACCAGTGGCACGCGCGCACCGGCCTCGGAAATGGCGGCTCTGTTCTGACTTCATCCGAGACTGGTGACGGTGAGAATGCCTCCGTCCTCAAAACACAAATTGCAGCAACTGAGGCCGGAACTTATGAGGTGTGGGTCAACTTCTGGGCAAATCCAACGGAAGACTGGCGGATCAAGGCGGGACTTTCAGCAGAAAACATGCAGGTGTTCCGACAAATGGCCAGCCAGCAAGTCGAGGCGGGCGCTCATGAAAGTCCAGTCGTTCTGAGAGGCGGCGGTAATACTTTTTTATACCAAGCTTACATCGGGCGCGTCACGATTTCGGCAAATGAATCAATCGCTGTGTTTGTGGATGATTATGCGATTCAAACCGGCACCGCGAGCACGATGGTCGGCGGCACGGCGCGCACTTGGTATGATGGTATTAGCATAGCCAAGGTAAATACAACCATCGTCAACGTTGCGGAGCACGAGGAGATTGCTGGCGAATTCAGCTTACACCAAAATTTCCCGAACCCCTTCAATCCAGCAACCACGATAACTTATTCATTGCCGAAGGCGACTCATGTGAGTTTGAAAATTTATAATCTCCTTGGACGAGAAGTGGCGACGCTGGTGGATCAACAGATGCCGGCCGGCATGCATCAAGCGACTTGGGATGGGCAGGGCATGACTTCCGGAGTGTATTTTTGCAAAATTTCGGCCGGCAATTATTCCAAGACACGCAAAATGATTCTGCTGCAATAATTTGTAGTCCCGGCCTCTTGTGGGCCGCTGTCAAAGACCCTTGAATTTAGGTGGAAACAATGTCCACCGGGGCAGCACGACGACGAAATTAGAATAGCAACGTACTTGCTGACGCCGAGGTTTTGCAACTCACAAAATGATAAGCGCAATCATGCGAAGATTGATTCTACTCATTATCTTCAACATTTCATTTGTTGGATTCAGCCAGGCGCAAGTGAATAATGCCAATCTCAAGCTGAATGACCTCGATTACTTCGAAACCCGCGGCCTCAATGTGCTGGTTTTCAGCAATTGGTACAATGGCCTGTTCAGCGATTCCAAAATGAGCGGCGTCGAGCTCATTCATCACGAGGTGCGAACCGCAACCAATGGCGACGTGCGCTTGAACCCGACGCCGGAACAATGGGATGCCATTCCGGAATTTGTCGAGCGCAAAGTGAACAAGGAGAAGAACAGCATTGCAGCATATCTGAAATACCCGGCCTACAATTTTTCTTACATGATCAAAGCCGAAGCATACGAGGGCGGCATGCTTCTGAGTGTCAATCTTGAAAAGCCGCTCCCGCAGGAACTCGCGGGCCGCGCCGGATTCAATCTCGAATTTCTGCCCTCAGCATATTTTAAGAAAGGCTATTTGATGGATGGCCGCAGCGGCATTTTTCCGCTTTATCCCGGCGGGCCAATGACAGTGGACAAAGACGGTGTGGTTGAGCCAAAGCCAATTGCGGCCGGCAAGACTCTTGTCCTTGCGCCCGAAGATCCGGCTCGACACGTTACGATCAAAACCAGCGACGGCGAGCTTCTGTTGTTCGATGGCCGCAACCAGGCGCAGAACGGGTGGTATGTCGTGCGCAGTCTCATTCCGCCGGGTAAATCCGGAAAAGTTATCGAATGGTTGCTCACCGCCAACACGATTCTCGATTGGACGCGGCCGCCGATGATCGCGCATTCGCAGGTGGGGTATCATCCTCAGCAGAAAAAAATCGCGGTGATCGAGTTTGACAAAAATGATAGTCCGATGCAAACAGCTCGCGTGCTGCAGGTGACAGAGAGTGGCGCGCTGGTTGAGAAATACAAAGGCGAGATCAAAAACTGGGGCAAGTATCTGCGCTACAACTATTCGACATTCGATTTCACCTCGGTAAACGAAAACGGTTTGTACGTTATTGAATACGGCGAGCAACGCACAAAATCATTCAGAATCGCGGCGGAGGTTTACGCTGAGGCCTGGCACCCAACGCTTGATGTCTTTTTTCCGGTGCAAATGGATCACATGTTCGTCAATGAAGCCTATCGCGTCTGGCATGGCGCCTCGCACCTTGACGATGCGTTGCAGGCGCCGGTCAAGCACGAGCATTTTGATTTGTATGCGCAAGGCCCGACGACGGACTCGCCTTTTCAGCCCGGAGAACACATTCCGGGGCTTAATGTCGGCGGCTGGTACGATGCCGGCGATTTCGATATTCGCACGCAAACCCAATACGCCACGGTTTTGAGCATGGTGCAAACGTGGGAACGCTTTCGTCCGGAGCGAGACGAAACGACTATCGATCAGAAAAACCGTTATGTGGATATTCATCACCCCGATGGCAAGCCCGACTTGCTGCAGCAAATCGAGCACGGCACCCTCCAACTCATCGCGCAACACAAGGCCGTCGGCCATGCCATTCCCGGCATTGTTGAAGCGCATCTCTCACAATACACCCATCTCGGCGATGCGGTGACAAAAACCGATAATCTCATTTACAATGCCAAGTTGGACAGCGTTTCATCCAATGGTTCGTTCAGCGACACATTTGACGATAGATGGGCATTTACCAGCAAATCATCTTCATTGAATTATGGCTCGGCTGCGGCATTGGCAGCGGCCAGCCGCGCCTTGCGCGGATACAACGATGCGCTGGCAGATGAATGTCTCGCCACCGCGAAAAAAGTTTGGAATGAAGAACACAGCCATGCTCCGAACTTGTTCCAACACGGCAACACGACCGGCGGTCCATTAGAAGATGAAGAGTTAAAAGCGGCGGTTGAATTGTTGATTTGCACCAAAGAGACAAAGTATGCAAAAAGGATAAATGCGTTGTGGCCGCACATTGAAAAACATTTCAGTCGCACCGCCGCGCTTGCCGTACGCGCCATGCCTTTTATGGATGCCGCCTACTCAAAAAAATTGGAGACTCTGGTTAGGACGTACAAAAGTGAACTCGACAAGTTTTCTGAGCAAAATCCCTTCGGCGTTCCCATCTCCACCGGCGGTTGGGCAGGAAGCGGCTGGGTCGTTGGTTTTGCCATCACGAATTATCTTTTGCACCAAGCCTTTCCGGAGATCATCGATCGCGAATATGCGCTCAGAGGTTTGAACTACATTTACGGCTGCCATCCCGGTTCCAATCTTTCTTTCGTATCCGGCGTTGGCACGGATTCGAAGATGGTCGCCTACGGCATGAATCGCGCGGATTATTCATTCATTGCCGGCGGCGTCGTTCCGGGCGTTCTCATTCTGCCGCCGGATTTTCCCGAGAACAAGGAAGACTGGCCGTTTTTGTGGGGTGAAAATGAGTACGTGATCGGATTGTGCGCGAGTTACATTTTTTTGGTCAATGCCGCGAACGATTTGCTGAATTAGATTTTTCTGCCATACCTTTTTCTGCCATTATTTTTTATTAAAGACTGAGCGACTGTATGAAAGAAGAAAAAAAACTACGCAGCCAGGAATGGTTCGGCGGCAATGATAAGATGGGCTTCGTCCATCGTTCCTGGCTGCGCAATCAAGGTTATCCGGACGATTATTTCCGCGGCCGGCCGGTCATCGGCATCTGCAACACCTGGTCCGAGCTGACGCCGTGTAACGGCCACTTGCGTGACTTTGCCGAGATCGTCAAAAAAGGCGTGTTGGAAGCCGGCGGATTTCCGCTCGAATTCCCCGTGACCTCGATGGGCGAAACCATCATGCGGCCCACCACCATGTTGTTCCGCAATCTTGTCAGCATGGACGTGGAAGAATCGATCCGCGCCAACCCGCTCGATGGTGTCGTGCTGTTGACGGGCTGCGACAAGACCACGCCGTCAACGTTGATGGGCGCGTGCAGTGTGGATTTGCCCACGATCGTCGTGCCCGGCGGGCCGATGCTCAATGGCCGCTTTCGAGGAGAATGCATCGGCTCCGGCTCATTCAACTGGATGATCAAAACGAAGCAAACGACCGAAGGATTCTCCGCAGATGATTTGTTGGAAGCGGAAATCTGCGCGGCGCGCAGCAGCGGCCATTGCAATACCATGGGAACCGCCTCGACCATGGCGACGATGGTTGAAGCTTTGGGTCTGACATTGCCCGGCGCCTCGGCGATTCCCGCCGTTGATTCCAGGAAAAAAGTCATGGCGCAA
>QEVD01000363.1 GCA_003576975.1 Candidatus Zhuqueibacterota bacterium | reverse complement strand
GATTGGTGGGGCGGCATTGTGAATTTGCTGGCGTGGAACAAAGGCCCAATTCAACGGCAAACGTTTCCAACGCCGCATCGCCGTCTGGTCGGCTGGCTGCACGGCGTGCTGTCGGAAACGAAAACCATTCCTGCGGGCCGCGAGGAAACGTTCGAAGTGCCGATTACTGTTCCGAACAATGCGCCGGCCGTTGCTTATACCGCGCTGGTCAGTTTTGGGAAGGAAGAATTGCAGCACACCCTGCGCATCAAGGCGCCGGTGACGGCAGATTTGATGCTGCCCAACGCTGCGAAAGATACGCTGTTGATCACGTTGACCAATCACACCGAGCAAGAATTGGAAGTCGCGCCGCAGCTTACGGCAGATCCCGCCTGGCAAATCATCTCACCTCCTGCCGGCGCGATCAAATTGGAAGCGCAAACAACTCTCAAGCTGCCGGTCCCGTTCAAGCACACGGGATACAATGCCAAAGAACAACTCTATCCCGTGCGCCTGCGCTTGACGAGCGGAAATTTCCAAGCCGAAATTGTGCGCGATCTCTACGCTGGTGTGGCGCATTTCGCCGCAACGCCGCCGTCATTCGACGGCAGTTGGGAAAATTGGAATCGCGCAAATCCCATGACTATCGACAAAACCAATCAAATTTGCCGTTTGCTCATGGGCAATCAACCGTGGAACGGGGTTGAGGATTTGTCGGCAAAAATATATGCCATGTATGATCAGGATTATCTCTATGTCGGCGCGGAAGTCACGGACGACGTGTTGATTTCACATTGGGATTTTCCGGTGATGAGTTATCCGTGGGATACGGATTGTATGGAAGTCATTTTGGACACCAGAACGAATTCCGAGCAGGGGCACGATCCGCCCACGCCCGGTTGTTATCGCCATCTTTCCCTGGCGGAATATCGCACCACGGATTTCGGTGCCAAGCAATGGCAAGGCGGCGGCGCCGGCGGGCCGCTATTGCCCAAACCGAATTTGGTTCCCAACGCAGAAACGTATTTCACGCGCACGGATAAAGGCTACAATATGATTTGCCGTTATCCGCTCGCCAGTTTGAAAAACGTGAAAGCCGAGCCCGGCAGCAAAATCGGTTTCGATGTGGCGATCAACGACAATGACGGTTTGAATTATCGCAAGAATCAACACATCTGGGCGGGATTCAATCAGAATCAATCGTGGTGGGATGTGGGCACCATCGGCGTGTTGATCTTCGGGCCGAAGTAAGGGAGGGCGGACATTCCTGTCCGCGATGCCGTGGCGACTGGGAAGCCCACACTCCTTTCACATCTTTGCGAAGGAACATACATGTCTGCGTTTGACGTCATTGCTGCCGGCCACATTTGCCTTGATATTATTCCCCCTTTTGAAACAGGCGGCAAGCACGATTTCCACAAATTATTTCAACCCGGCAAACTCGTGCATGTCAGCAAAGTTGTTATGAGCACAGGCGGCTCGGTATCGAACACGGGCATTGCGCTGAGCAAATTGGGTGGCCGCGTTGCGTTCATGACCAAAGTCGGCGATGACGCATTTGGGCAAATCATCATCGACAAAATGAAGGCCTGGGGAAACATTGACGGAATTACACGCGATGCGGAGCACGGCAGTTCCTATTCCGTCGTGCTCGCACCGCCCGGCATCGACCGCATGTTTCTGCACCATCCCGGCTGCAATGATCATTTCACCAGCGCCATGTTACATTGGGAAATGATCGCCGGCGCTCGCATCTTCCACCTCGGTTACCCTCCCTTGATGCGCTCGCTTTTTGTTGAGGAGGGCGCAGAGCTGGCGCAACTTCTAAAACGTGTCAAGCAACTCGGAGTTGTGACCTCGCTCGATATGGCCTTGCCCGACCCCAACAGCGAAGCCGGGCGCATGAACTGGCAGGGCTGGTTGCACAATGTCATGCCGCATGTCGATTTTTTCATGCCGAGCATTGAAGAGATGCTGTTGTTGTGGGATCGTGAACAGTGGGATGAATTTCGCCGGCACGGCAACGGCATTGTCGATTCGGCGCCGATCGCATTATATCGCCAAATTGCCGAGGGTTTGCTGGCGCTCGGTTGCGGCACGGTGATGTTGAAGGCCGGAGCGCGTGGTATTTATGCAAGAACCGCCGGGGCAGAACGTCTCCGCCGCATTCCGATACTGTCTGCGCCTGCGCATCAAAAATGGGCCAATCGTGAATTGTGGAGCGCCGCATTTGCCGACGAAAATATTCAATCCGCTGCCGGCTCGGGCGATTGCGCCGTCGCGGGATTTTTGACGGCGTTGCTGCATGCGAAATCTCTGGAAGAAACTCTGCAATTCGGCAACTGCCTGGGCTGGCAAAACCTGCGCGCGCTCGATACCGTTAGCGGCGTGGGCACGCTGGCGGAGACGGAACTCTTGCTAAAAAAACTGCACCCGGTGACGACACCCTTTCTTGATCAAACCTGGCGAGCAACGGCATGCGCTGGTGTGCTGGAGCGAGAATAAGCCTCGCTGCATTGCTGCAATGTCAACATGATTTATACACCTATACACCATCTGTCATTCCGGAGTTTTGAATGCCTGTTATCGACTTCATTAAAAATGTTGACCAGCTCGAAGACGTGATGACCACGCCTTCGCCGGCTTTAATCGAAACTCTTGTGCAAACACCCGGCGACATTCTCATACTCGGCGTGAGCGGAAAAATGGGCCCGACTCTCGCGCGGCTTGCAAAAAGAGCCATCACACAAGCCGGCGCGAAGAAGCGAGTCATAGGCGTGGCGCGCTTCTCGAATGCAGCGGCCCGAGAAGAGCTGCACAAGTCAGGCATAGAGACGATTGCCTGCGACTTGCTCAATCCGCGCGACATTCAACAATTACCCGACGTCGAAAATATCATGTACATGATCGGCATGAAATTCGGCAGCACCGGGCGCGAGGCTGAAACTTGGGCCATCAATGCCTACATTCCTGCAATTGTTACACAAAAATTTAGAAACTCCCGCATCGTTTTATTCTCGACCGGCAATGTTTATCCGCTCACTCCAGTCAAATTCGGCGGCAGCAAAGAGTCGGGCGCCACCGGCCCGATTGGCGAATATGCGCAATCGGCATTGGCGCGCGAGCGTATCTTCGAATACTTTTGCCACGCGCAACAAACACCGGGCGTCATTCTGCGTTTGAATTATGCCATTGATTTGCGCTATGGCGTGCTGCTCGATGTTGCGCAAAAAGTCTTTCATGGCCAGACCATCGATCTGAGCATGGGGCATGCCAATGTCATCTGGCAGGGCGATGCCAATGCCATGGCCCTGCGCTGTTTTGGCTTGACGCAAACACCGCCGTTGGTGCTCAACCTCACCGGCCCGGAAACCGTTTCCATTCGCCGCCTGGCCGAACGTTTTGGCGCATTGTTCGGCAAATCACCGGTGTTTGCGGGTGAAGAATCTGAAACGGCTTTGTTAAGTGATGCCGGTCGCTGCTTTGAATTGCTGGGCTATCCGGCAGTCGCATTGGAACAAATGATTCAATGGGTCGCGCATTGGATGAAAATCTCCGGCCCAACACTCGCCAAGCCCACCCACTTCGAAACGCGCACAGGAAAGTTCTGACGAGTAGTGGATTGATGGATTGCAGATTAAACTCCAATACTCCATCTCAGTTCACCACGCTCACCCAAGGCAATCTTTAGACACAGAATATGGCAACTTTTCCATTACCACCACCTGAATTTCTCGCGCTGCTGCACCGCGGTGTTGTGATCCCCGCGCACCCGTTGGCGTTGAATGCGCAGCGCAAATTCGACGAAAAGCGCCAGCGCGCGCTGACGCGCTACTATTGCACCGCGGGCGCAGGCGGCGTTGCCGTTGGCGTGCACACGACGCAGTTCGAAATTCGCGAACCCAAATTTGGGTTGTATGAACCGGTACTCAGTCTCGCAGCGGAAACACTCGATGGCATCGTTGCGGCGACCGGCAAAATCCTTATTCGAATTGCGGGCATTGCCGGGCCAACCGCGCAAGCGGTGCGTGAAGCGACAATTGCCATTAATCTTGGTTATCATGTCGGCTTGGTTAGTCTGGGTGCCTTGCGTGAAGCCGGCACGACTGAGATGCTTTCTCATTTGCGCGCCATTGCGGAAATCATTCCGATTATGGGATTCTACCTGCAGCCGGCGGTGGGCGGGCGCGTGCTCAGTTTTGATTTTTGGAGGGAAGCCGCCGAAATCGAAAATCTTGTAGCAATCAAAATGGCGCCGTTCAATCGCTACTACACAATTGATGTTTTGCGGGCGGTTGCAGCCTCAGGCCGGGGCCGGGAGATTGCGCTTTACACGGGTAACGATGACAATATTGTGTTGGATTTATTGAGCGCGTTTCGCTTTGGGCTAGAACAAAGCTGCGTTCCTTTGCGCGTTGTGGGAGGGCTGCTGGGGCACTGGGCGGTGTGGACAAAAAAGGCAGTAGAGTTGCTGGAAGAAATTCATACCCTGGTGAAAAAGCAACAGGCCATTCCTTCCGAACTGCTAACGCAGGCAATCCAAATCACAGATTGCAACGCCGCGTTTTTTGATCCCCAAAACAACTTTGCCGGTTGCATTGCCGGCATTCATGAAGTGCTGCGGCGGCAGGGTTTGCTGGAAGGCCGCTGGACGCTGAATCCCAATGAAGATTTGTCTCCCGGCCAGCTCGCGGAGATCGATCGCGTACATGCCGCCTATCCGCATTTGAATGATGATGTGTTTGTGATGGAGAATTTGGAGGAATGGCTGCGGTAATAACAGCCGGGATAGGTCTTCTGGGAGGAAAAGATAAGCGTAATCGTTATGCCTTGCCCTTCAATCTCGTCAATTCTTCCGCCTCCGGCTTGCTCTTGTAATACTCATCCAACGGATAACAACCCGAGATCAAACCATTGCGCGGCGCGGTGGTGCAATCGCTAAACGTGCGGCAAATGCGTTTGCGCTGCAGCATTTTGCCGCGCAAAATATCAGCAGGCATCTCGGGATAGGACAGCACCATTCTTCCCAAACCCACAAAATCCGCCTGGCCGGTACGAATCACATTTTGCGCCACATGCGGCAGCCATTCTTGCAAATAGGTGTATCCTGAACCTACAAAAATCAAATCCGGGCGATATTGTTTGAGTTTAGCCGTCACTTCAATTTGCCGTGCCACGCCGGCGAGCGGATCTTCCGGCGGCAGATAGCCATCGGAAGGCGGAAACAATGCGGGGCGTTGAATATGCGGATTGTAATAGG
>QEVD01000362.1 GCA_003576975.1 Candidatus Zhuqueibacterota bacterium | reverse complement strand
ACGGACACCTTGCGTATGTACGAGATGCTGCGCAAGGAGTACAGCAATGTCGGCACGGTGATTCAGGCTTACATGCGCCGCGCGATTTTGGATATCCGCCAGTTGCTGTCCAATGGCGCGCCCACCAACATACGGCTGTGCAAAGGCATCTACGTCGAGCCGCGCAACATCGCCTTTAAAAATCGTGAGCTGATCAACAAGAATTTTACCTTTTTGCTCAATGAATTGCTGCGGCGCGGCGCCTACGTTGGCATTGCCACGCATGACGAACGTCTGGTGTGGGACGGTGTGCGCCTGGTGGATGAGTTGAAACTGCCGAAAACCGTATATGAATTTCAAATGCTGCTGGGCGTCGATGAAGAGCTGCGCGATTTCATCGTCAATTCCGGCCATCGTTTGCGCGTGTATGTGCCGTTCGGCAGGCAATGGTATGCTTATTCCGTGCGCCGGCTGCAAGAAAATCCGCAAATCGCCGGTTACGTTGTGCAAAACTTTTTTGGATTGGGAAAGTAACTGTGACTCCATTCGAACTTCCGCTGCCACCTCATTTCGACGCCGGCAAGGTCGGCGAAGTTTGGCGCGTGCCTTATCATGAGCGTGCGCAACAGGCTGAGAGCTGGGCAAAACAACATGGCATCGCGCCTGCTGCGTATGATCGCTTCCGCATCTGCCTGCTGCCGGTCGATGTGCAAAACACCTTTTGCATTCCCGGCTTCGAGTTGTATGTCGGGGGACGCTCGGGCACGGGCGCGGTGGATGACAATCGCCGTTTTTGTGAATTCATTTATCGCAATCTTCATCGCCTCACGCACATTTGCCCGACGATGGACACGCATCAGGCGATGCAAATTTTTCATGCGATTTTTTTGGTGAATGAAAAAGGCGAGCATCCCACGCCTTACACGCTGATTACGGCGGAGGACATTCGCCAGGGCAAATGGAAGTTTAACCCGGCGGTGGCGGAAAACTTGCAGCTTGAAACCAGCGAGGCGCAAAAGCATTTGCAGCATTATACCGCCGCGCTGCAAGCCGGCGGCAAATATGATTTGACCATTTGGCCTTATCATGCCATGCTCGGCGGCATCGGCCATGCGCTGGTTTCGGCGGTGGAGGAAGCCATTTTCTTTCACAGCATCGCGCGCTTGAGCCAGCCGGATTTTCAGGTGAAGGGCAATAATCCCCTCACCGAAAATTACTCCGTGTTGCGCCCCGAGGTGCTGACCGGTGCGATGGGCAAGCCGATTGCCCACAAAAACACGCGCTTGATCGCAAAATTATTGGAGTATGACGCGGTGATCATTGCGGGCCAGGCCAAAAGCCATTGCGTGGCGTGGACGATTGCCGATCTTCTGAATGAAATGGTCATCTCCAATCGCGAGTTGGCGCAAAAAGTTTACTTGCTGGAAGACTGCGCCTCGCCCGTCGTTGTGCCGGGGGTGATCGACTACACCGAGGAAGCGGACGCTGCTTTCCGTAAATTTGCCGAATCCGGCATGCACGTTGTGCGTTCAACCGATCCGATCAACAGTTGGCCGGGAATTGCGTGATGACTGTTGCCTTGCGGATATTCTTGCTGCACGTTCTTCTCATTCTGGCGGTTGCCGACGCCCGGGCGCAGAAGCCGGTGGTGATGGCCGAGATGGGAAACCTACCTGTGCTGCCCGTCGCGCCTGATACCTTAGCCGTGATTCTGGTCGAATTCGACGAGGTGACGCACGCCTGGTATGATTCCGCCGGCGTGCGTATTCCGTTTGATCGCGTCTACCACTGGCGCGATTATTACAACATGATGGCGTCGCGCGATTATTACATCACCGAACGCACCGGCGTTCGTTCGCCTGAGGGCGAGCCCGTGTTTGGCAGCCTCGTCGATTATTTTGAGAACATGTCAAATGGAAAATATTTTCCGTTGGTGCAAATCCTCAATGATTCCACGCCGGAGGGCATGCCGCAATGGATTCCGCTGGGCGCGCCAAAAACCTCCTATTTCGGCGCGCAGAATTGGAATAAGCTTTACCGGCACGCCAAACAGCACGCCGCAGCGCGCGGGTATGATGTGCGCATCACACCGCAACGCCGTTTGGTAATTATTTATGCCGGCAATCGTCGCGGCAAGGGCGCCAAGCTTTTCGGCGTGTGTGACGCCAAGTCTCTGCCCGAATATTTCTTTTCCTCCGAGCGTTGGACGTTTACCGGCGGCGCCAACGATTATGATGAAGCGCGCCACGCACGCCTCTCGCACATCGGGCCGTTTTGCCATGAGCTGAATCACATGCTGGGCGAACATCATCACGACGTTCATTTGTGGGACCTGATGGGCAACGGCCACAAGAACAGCGTCGAAGCCGGTTTCGGCAATTGCCCGGCGCCGATCGATCCCTGGTTTCGCGCGCAGCTTGGCTGGCTCACCGTGCATGAGATGCCGTGCAATCGCGAGGTCGATCTCGTTTATGGCGATGATCGCCGCAATTATTATCTCTGGCGCGACCCGCAACAAGCGATAACGTTGCTCTTTGAACATCGCCGGTATCATCGCGGATATGATCGCGGCTTGCCCGGCCGCCGCGTGGGCGAGGCCGGCGGGCTGTTGATTTGGAAAATCAATGGCCGTTACAGCGATTTGATTGAAGCCGATGGCCACGCCGGAGAAGACAGTCCGGAACGCGATATTTTCCGACTGCAAATCTCCAAGAGGGATACAACGCGCGATGCGTTGCCCCGGCGCAAGCCCGTGCCCCTCAATCGCCTGATGCGGCTTCCTGCCAAAACGCAAAATTTTATGCTCGATATCAGGGAACAGCGCGGCGACGTGCTCAAGCTGCGCGTGCGATGCCCGCAATGAAGCAAGCGCAGCCGCGAATGAGAGATTGGCGTTTATTCGCATTCATTGGCGGTTTAACAAATCGAAAAGGCCGTTTAAAGCCCCGGTTTCCGAGAAATCGTTAACCCTGTTGGGCAACGCCTGATGCGCGCAGATTTTTCCGGTGTTTTAGATTCAATACCGTTCACTTAGTAGTCCTGCCCCCTTGTGGGGCACTGCAGGAAGATTGAAATTTTTGCGTTAGCATCGGCCCAGAAGGGGCCGGGACTATGAACGAAATGTTAAGGATCGACGATTAAATAACTTTCCCAATCTTCAACCGCGAAAAGACGCGAATCATCGCGAATTAAAAAGCATTAGCGACCATTCGCGTTGATTAGCGGTTCAAAGAAAATGAGTAAGTTATTTAAATAGCAATCCTAAGTGAACGGTATTGGTTTTAGATTGTTTACCAATTGAATTTTATCTATATTTTCCCACCAAAAAACTGCTGTTTTGCATGATGATCAAATTGGGACGCGCCTATGTTCCACCTCGCCTCCGCTGAAGATATTTTATCCGGCAAAGTTACGGATGTTTATTTCGAGCGCACAAAACACATTCTCACCGAGTTGCACAAAGACACCCATGTCGCGGTCGAGTTCATTCTCAAAAAATTTCCACAACCGAACAACTGGGGCGTATTTGCCGGGCTGGAGGAAGCCATGACCATCCTCAAAGATCTCCCCGTGACGATTGACGGCCTGCCGGAAGGTTCGTTGTTTTTTGAGGATGAGCCTGTGCTTACCATCAAAGGCAAATATCTCGATTTTGGGCCTTACGAAACCGCGCTGCTCGGCTTGCTTAGCCAGGCCACGGGTGTGGCAACGCGCGCGGCGCGCTGCAAAAAAGCAGCGGGGAATCGCCCGGTGATCAGCTTCGGCGCGCGCCGCATGCACCCGGCCATCGCGCCCATGATCGAGCGCAATGCCTTTATCGGCGGCTGCGACGGCGTCGCTTCCGTTGCGGCGGCGAAACTCTTGAATGAACGGCCCTCCGGCACCATGCCGCATGCGTTTATTTTATTGATCGGCGACACCGTTGCGGCGGCAGAGGCATTCGACAAATACATCGAACCGGAAGTGATGCGCGCGATTTTGATCGATACGTTTGCCGATGAAAAATTCGAAGCGCTGCGGGTGGCCGAGGCGCTGGGCGACAAACTCGCCTATGTCCGCCTCGACACCCCCAGCAATCGTCGCGGCGATTTTGCCAGCCTGGCCAAAGAGATTCGCTGGGAGCTTGATCTGCGCGGTTTCAAGCACGTCAAGATTTTTCTCTCCGGCGGCATCGATGAAGAAAAAATTTTGCAATATAACGTCATTGCCGATGCTTACGGCGTGGGCACGGCCATTTCCAATGCCCCGGTGATGGATTTCTCGATGGATATTGTCGAGATTGATGGGAAACCGATTGCAAAACGCGGCAAGAAATCCGGCGGCAAACATTTGTGGCGCAATCGCAAAACCGGCGAGCGCGTGGTGCAAGCGACCGCACTGGAGCACGACGGTGAGTTGTTCGAGCCGCTTTTCGTTCAAATCATGCGCGAGGGCAAGGTGCTCTATAAAACGCCTGCGCCGGCGGAGATGCGCCGGTCCGTGCTGCGGCAGTTGGAGCAGGTGGAGTTGTTTGTGAAATAAGGCAGCCGCATTGCCGTGGCCGCACGGCGCCGCCGCGGTAAAATCGTTACCTCATGTCTGCATTGCAACCCACATTCGAGCCGATCGATCACACCGCTGACGTCGGTTATCGGCTTTATGCGCCGACACTCGACGAATTGTTCGTAGTCGCGGCACGCGCGCTTTTTGATGCCATTACCGATCTCGAACATATTCATCCCCAATTTACCCGCAATGTGACCGCTGAGGCCGGCGACGTTGAAGCGCTGCTCGTGGCCTGGCTCTCCGAGTTGAATTTCTATTGCATCAACGGCCTGGAAATCTTTTCACGATTTGTAATTAAGTCGTTCTCGCCGGCGCAAATCTCTGCGACCGTCCACGGTGAAAAAATCGATCTGTCGCGCCATGACATCAAAACGGAAATCAAGGCCGTGACCTATCACGGATTGTATGTGCGTCAAGTCGCCGG
This sequence comes from Candidatus Zhuqueibacterota bacterium, assembly GCA_003576975.1. Taxonomy (GTDB): domain Bacteria; phylum Zhuqueibacterota; class Zhuqueibacteria; order Zhuqueibacterales; family Zhuqueibacteraceae; genus Coneutiohabitans. The sequence continues at coordinate 3,051 of QEVD01000362.1, read as the reverse complement.
CGGTTGGGAGGCGCAGGTGATTTTTGATGTGTAGGTCCTGGCTGTCATCCGAGGTTAGCCAGGGCGTAACTGCGGTATTTGATAATCGAGTGCAATTACATGAAAAGAATCTTCCCTCCTGTTTTATTGATTCTCTCCTGTTGTTCATTTGCTTTGGCTCAAACAGCGCCATCATCCACAAGTAAAGTTGATCGGGTGCAGGCAATGATTCACGCCGATTCCTCCACGCTGGCGCGAGTTCTTGCCGATGACCTGACGTACACGCACACCAATGGCCGGGTTGACACGAAGGCGCAATTGATCGCCTCTCTCATCTCGGGCAGATTGACATACGAGGCAATCGACTATGAACAATCACAACTGCGTAACTATGGCGCCGCCGCTGTAAACACGGGTTTGGTGACGATGCAAGTGAAAGCCGGAGAAAAAAGACTTCGATTTCAAGCGCGATTCACGAGCGTTTATGTGAAGCAAGGCGAGCATTGGCAAATGGCGGCGTGGCAATCGACGCGGCTGCCGGACTGAGGCGCGCTCAACCACGGCCCAGCCGTGGTTCGCAAATTTTAAAACAGCAAAACATGCGACGGCCCAGCCGTCGCGCAACGCAAAAGCGGCGTGAGCGATGAAAACTCTTCTCGTCAATCAAGACGAAGTCAAGCAGTGGCTGCCGATGTCTGAGTGTGTGACCGTCATGGCAGAGGCGTTGAAATCTTTGGCTGCGGGGCATGCGCTTCAGCCGCTGCGCCCGATCATGTGGCTGCCCGAGCGAATCGGCGCACTCGCGATGATGCCGGCGTACTCTGGCAGCTTAAAAGTTATGGGATTGAAAGTTTTGTCGATTTTTCCCCACAATCACGGCACGCCCTATGATTCGCATCGCGGAGCCGTCTTATTGTTTGAAGCGGAACACGGCCAACTGCTGGCAATCATCGATGCCGCCGAGATTACTGCGATTCGCACCGCCGCGGTGAGCGGCGTGGCGACACAAGTTCTTGCGCGGCCGGAGGCAAACACATTGGCGATTTTCGGCTCGGGCGTGCAGGCGTGGTCCCATCTCGCGGCCATGGCGTGCGTGCGACCGATTTCTCATGTCCAGGTGTGGAGCAGATCACTCGAACATGCGCAACACTTTGCTAAACGCGCTGCGCAATATTACAATTTTAACGTTGAAGCGAGGCACACAGCGCAAGCAGCAGCGCAGGACGCAGACATTATCTGCACCACCACCTCTTCGAAAGAGCCGGTTTTGCTGGGAGAATGGCTCAAACCAGGCGTGCACCTCAATGCCGTTGGCGCCTGCACGCCCACAACGCGCGAGCTTGACGCCGCCGCAATGTTAAAATCGCGCTTATTTACGGATAGCCGGGAATCTTTGCTGAACGAGGCCGGCGATTTCATCATTCCTCAAAAAGCAGGGACGCTGCAAGAAGATCATATTGCCAGTGAGTTAGGAGAAGTGCTGCTTGAGCGCGTGCGCGGGCGTGCCTCAGCAAAGGACATCACGCTATTCAAGTCGCTGGGGCTCGGCATTGAAGACGTGGCCGCGGCGCATCACATTTATCAAAAAATGTCGGCGGAGAATGCGGGAACGTGGATCAAGCTCGCAGGCGCCCGACTCTAATTCGAACAATGCTGAGTTATACAAAATCCGTGAAAAGCCCAATGCGTTCAGCAAGACGATGGCGCAAATCTTCCGCCAAGGCCTCGCATTGCGCCAAACGCGCCGCCTCCTCCCTATTCTCTTCTATGTTGTTGATGATCCCACTTACGCGATGAATCGACCATTGTGGAAACTCGCGTGCCACTAGCCTCACCGGTTGATTAACGGCAACATGTCCCTCCTGCATAACGCGCAGATACCAGCCTGATCTGCCCGTCGCCACGACCCGCGCGGGCAACTGCGGTAAGCTCCATTTGCGGGCAAGTTTCCAGCATGGCCGCCTGGGTTGCGAAACTTGCACGCGGCTTTCCCCGATTTCGTAAATGTCGCCGACACACACCTCATCTTCATTCAATCCCGTAATGGTGAAATTCTCTCCAAACGCGCCAAAAGTGAAATCATTTCGTTTCAGCTCGGCGCGCCACGCGGGGTAATGTTCTGCCGAGTAGGCCAACACGGTTTTGTCCGGCCCGCCGTGTACAGTGAGATCAGCCTGGCCATCGCCCGTGAGATTCGTTCGTCCCAGCCAAATTGGCCCGATCACCGGCTCTTTGAAAATGCCCGTTGACCACAAACGTTCACTCGGATCGGTTGTGCCCGGCTTGCCGAGCAGCTTGGGCATGCCAACTTGCAGTGAAAGCAAAATTGTTTTTTTCATTAGAATTTGTGTAAATGGGTGATCACCAAAAGCCACATCTGTGCTTTTTAATAGACAAACAAAAATAACTGTGTTGAAATTCCAGACGGCAGCGTTTGTGATTTTGCCAATCATGTTTTATATTGACAACGAAGAAATACTCTCATTGCGAGACCCGTGCGATGTTACGATGAAGTGAACAATAACTCAATAGTTTTGTGAGTGCGATTATGTCCTTCAGCAATCCCGCCAGCCAGGCCAAAGAAAACGCCGCCGCTTACGTTAAGGCCTTGATGGATTTGTTGGGCACACGCGATCCTCTGGAGGTGCAAGCGCAACAGCTTGTGTTGTTGGAAGCGGAGATTGCCGGCCTTGCGGACGCCGCCCTGCGCCAGCCCGAGAAGCCCGGCAAATGGTCGATTCTGCAAGTGCTGCAACATCTCGCTGATTCTGAGTTGGTCACGAGCATGCGGCTGCGCATGATTCTTGCTCACGACACGCCCGACATTCAAGGCTATGATCAAGATGCCTGGGCCACAAAACTAAATTACAGCGAATGCAGTCTAACAGACACGCTTGAGCAACTGCGCGTGTTGCGCCGGGTGAATCTCAAGCTGCTGCACTCGTTGAACGAAAGCCAAATGAATCGCGTCGGTATACATAGCGAACGCGGTCCGGAAAGTGTGCGTAGAACTTCGCAACTGGTTGCCGGGCATGATTTGTTGCATCTGAATCAGATTCGAAGGATTAAAAA
>QEVD01000008.1 GCA_003576975.1 Candidatus Zhuqueibacterota bacterium | reverse complement strand
GAGAATGCGCCGGCCATCCGGAGCGATGGCCGCGGAGGTGACATGCTTGTCGTGGGAATAGCTTGCCTCATAAAACGGCCAGAGTTCTTGCGAATGAAATATCTCGCTCAACGTGCGAGTGACGGCGGCAGGGGAATTCGCGCCCAAAATCGCATAAGCCGCCTCGGCAACGCGCAGCGCTTTGGTATTATCCGTCTTGAAGAGATCTTTCGCAACAAACGCCAGTTGATTCGCTTTCGAACGCTTGTAATTGCGCTCCGACACCTGCCATTGCCAGCCTGCCAGCACCGCAAATAAAAAGATGCACACCGCCAAAACATTGCGGATGACGCGATTGCGCTTGCGTTCGCGCTCGCGTTGCGCCTTGCGCTCGCGGCTGATTTGCAGCAGGCGTTCTTCATCGGCATCAAATTGCCGCATCCCTTCCCTGCCCTTTTCAACCATTTCCAGATCAGCGTCATTCAGCCAAATGTCTTTTGCATTGGCGCGAAATTCCTCGATTCTGCTGTTTAAAATGCGCGCGGCTTGCTGCCCGGGTTTGACGGAATTGCTGTATTCTTTGATCACGATCGGCGCGAGCAGCGCATGCGCCAAACCGGTGCCGTGCGGCGGAACATCCGTGAGCAGATAAAGATCGCGGCATTTGTCCAGAAGTTGATCAAGCAAATGCTGCCGGCCATGATAAATTTTTTGCAGTTGCTCGGTGCTGAGACTCTCCGCATTGCCGGAGGGTGTGGTATGCCGGTAAAGCAAATCCAACACCAACCCGGATCCCACCACACTGCTCTGCCAAATATTAAGCTGCTCGATCTGTTGTTTGAAAAACTCGCCAACCAGGCCGCCGGCTTGCTTAAGTTCTTGATACTGCCGCACGCTCAAGCGCGGCGCTTTGGCGTTTTCCTTGATCGCGGCCCGCCATAACCCGGTCAACGCAATTTGCAGCATCGGCGCCAGTGGCGATTCCTCGCTTTCCAAAAGATCGCCGGCAATGATCTCGGGCAGATTGCCGCTTTTGTTTCTATCGATTTCCAAATGAAACAGCGATTGCGTGGCAGGATGCCGGGTAACGCCTTCCACGGCTTCGACGATTCCTTCCCAACTCAGCGGCGCAAGAAACATTTCTGCAAAGGGCAGCGACTGAACTTGCAGAGTTTCGCGCAGCAGGCCGTGAGATTCCTCGCGGCAACTGAGCAGGAGTTTTCCCTTGGGGTGCTTTTCTGTTTGTGCAAAAATCTGCTGCACGATATTCAAAAAGCCTGGCAGTACCTCAGCGGGAACGGCCTCGCCTCGCTCAGGATGCGTCAGATTGTTATCCACCTCATCAAGCACAAGCAACAGCGGCCGATTGGTTTTCTGTTCAATTCGAAGCCAATACTCGGCAATCGTCACTGTTTCAGCGGTTCGCACGGAGAGTTTTTGTAACTCATTCTCCAACACCTGCCGGACGAATCCCGAATTTTCACCCAAAGCCTTCTGCAATTCCGCGAGCTTGAGACGAAGATCATCTTGCCCGCTGGATTGCAGCGGCGGTCCCGCCGGGACGGGATATTCATCGCCAATGTCCTGCAGAGCTTGCGTTAGTGTGTCAGCCAAACTTTTGCCGGGAAGGCAGCGCACGTATTTGATCGTGTAATCATTTTCCAGACGCGGCATCAGCCCGGCTTGCAGCAAGGAGGATTTGCCCACACCGGCTTTGCCGGAGAAGAGAAGAATCGGTTGACTGCCGGCAGTGATGTGCGTATGCAGCTTTCGAATCTCTGCGCCACGTCCAAAAAAAATCGCCGCCTCTTCTTGCTTGAAATCTTTTAGCCAGATGAAGGGCGCTGGCGGCAGCCGGCGATAATAACTTTCCGGCAGCGGCAAACCAAACAGCGGCTGATTGGCAGCCGCCGGCAGGTTCCAATTCTTGACAATTTCTGCGCCTTCACGATAGTAAATCTCCCACGGCAAGCGGCTCTCGGCCTCTTCTTCCACAATGCCTTCCCCGTGCATCCCGCGGAAATTCGCCGTGTCTGTCTCGATTTTGATCTGATCGATCGCCTCTGCCCAGGCGCGCTCGATCGCGAGGCCGGCAGCCAATCCCCGGTAAAATCGCCCGGAGAGATTGGTTGCCACTGCATCGTTGATTTTCTGCGAGGTGCCGATCACCGCCGGCACACCTGCTTCGGTCAAATCCAGCGCCTGTTGCCGCGAGCTGCAGCCGTTCAAGAAAACCAGTTGCAGCCCTTTTTGCCGGGCGAGAAACGAAACCAAACCTTCGCTGCGCGCGATGGCGTGCTCGCCGCTCAGTGATTCGAGCAAAAGCTCGTAGCTGTCCGCATGGCCGCCATAATGAAAAATCGCAATGCGATCCTGATACTCTTGAAACACGTCAAGAATGTTTTCCACCGTCGTATTCGAGCGCTCGACGATTTCACACAGCCCGGCCTGCCGCGCTTTCTGCAAGGCTTTGCGGATGCCGTCCTGCTCCAGCGGCAGGTTGCGCAAATACGCGCCGCCCTCGACGCGGTCTTGTGCAAAAGCGAGGAAGATGACGGGTTTGTTCGGATGATGATTGCTTGATTGTGTCATCTGTTATTGCTGGCGTTTGTTCATTTTCAAAGAGATCAGTTTTCTAATAATTTTCACGCCCTCTCGCTGGCGCTCGCTCTGTAAGAGTCTCGTGCGGATTTGAGAGGTTCCAAGATATTGGCAGTCTCGTTCCACCCAAACAAATGATCAAATGCCCGATGATTGTCCGGAGCACACGGCACGGGCGAAACTGTAGTCGGCGTCGTCGTTACTGCAATAGCCATTGTAGAAATCGACCGCCCACGCCAAGCCCGCAGGGGGGGTGCTTGATGTCCAAATCCAAAGTTGACCACTATTGAATACCGAATCGATGTACAAAACACCCGGCAAATGACTGAAAAAAGCAAAAAAGTATCTAATCACTTTCGGTATCATTCTCATTCTTACCATTGGCTCCATCAGCGCCATAGCTTCTTCCAAAGTCGGCAAGCGCCAATCATTGTGGCCGGCAAAGTTTCGGCTATTCAAATCCAAAATGTAACTCTCGGCATCAGCGTGATTCATGGCGTTTTCTGAGCCTGACCGTTGCCAGGTTAGGCCAGTGGCATGATCAACGACCAGTTTTTCGCCATACCGCTTCACGGTTTCATACTGATGCTTAATACCCTTGCCATCGGGATTTTTGTACTTGTCATAATATCCAAGTTTTTTGAGCCGGTCTGTGACTCTGTCATTGAAGTACATGAATTGTCTTTCGCGGCTCGCTTGCTCTTCTCGGCTGCGGGCGATCAGGCTTTCCTCCTTTGCGGTGAGCTGCTGCATGCCAGAGCGGCCATCTTCCACCGTTTTCAGATCCGCATCATCCAGCAGGGCTGTACCTGCGCCATAGATGGAGAGCTTGCTGCTCAGCACCCGTGCGGCCCGTTGGCCGGGCTTGGTAGAAGTCAAATACTTCTTGCGGATTACGGGCGCCAGAATGTCGTGCGCCAAACGGGTAAAGCCGTTCTGCTTCTCCTGGCCATCGGTAAGCAGATAAAGGCCTTTGCATTTGACCAGCAGCGCTTCGAGAACATCTTGGCGGTGGCTGTATGACTGCTGCAATTCAGTCAGGCTACAAGTGCCGGCCGTGCCAAGAGATGTCGTATGGGCATGAAGCAGATCGAGAGCGAGGCCGGAGGCCACCACCTCCTCATTCCACTGCCACAACTGCGCCATCTGCTGCTGGAGAAATTCATCCATGGCAATGCCGGCGCTCTTGAGCTGCTGGTAGAGCGGCAGAGTGAAGCGCGGCGCGTGGGAGTCTTCCTGCACGGCGGCAACCCAGAGCTTGGTCAAAATCATCTGCAGCACAGGCGCGAGCGCGGATTTCTGGTCAACCAGCAGATCACTGGCAATGATCTCTGCCAAGTCTCCCCGTTCGCACTCTGCAATTTCGAGATGATATTTCTCCCGCGTGTGCGCGGAGCGGGTCAATCCCTCCACCGCCTCGATGTTGCCCTTGCGCTCGTGCTGCCGGAGAAACATTCCTGCATAGGGCAGCGAGAGTTTTTGAAATGCGTCTCTGATTTCCGGATGGTATTCCTTGCGGTAACTCAGAATGAGCTTACCGCGTGGGCGCTGTCCGGGTTGATCAAAAACGCCCTTGAGCGCTGCGAGAAAGATTTCCAGCTCGCGACCAGATTCGGTGTGGTTTTTCAGCGGCTGGGTGAAGGTCTCTTCTGCTTGGTCAAGAATAACGATCAGCGGACGGTTGGTTTTGGCTTCGATGTTGAGCCAAGTCTCCAGCAGTGCGGCGCGTTCCTCGGTGGTGGCGCCGTCGGCTTGCAGAGCCTGCTGCAACGTCCCGGTCAGTCCTCTGGCGGGATCGCGGCGAGCGTATTGCACCGTGTAGCCGTGCTCGAGGCGCGGCAGGAGTCCGGCATCAAGCAGCGAAGATTTGCCCACACCCGATTCGCCATAAAAGAGAATGATTGGATGAATGCCGATGACGTAGTTGTATAATTTTCGAATCTCGGTGCCGCGACCAAAAAAGATGGCGGCATGTTGCTGCCTGAAGTACTCCAGTCCGATGAAGGGCTGTTCAGGGAGCTTGCGGAAATATTCTGGCGGAATCTCTGGAAGGCCGAACAATGGATTTTCCGCTGCTTCCGGCAAATTCCAGTCTTTTACTTTTTCCGCGCCCTCGCGGTAAGAGATTTCCCACGGAAACCGGTCGGGCGTTTCGGTTTTGCCTTGCCAGTGCAGCGCCCGCCAGTCCGTGCCTTTTTCTATTTTCACCTGATCCACGGCCTCGGCCCAGGCGCGCTCAATCGTGTGGCCCGCGGCCAGTCCTTTGTAAAAGCGCACCGCCAGGTCTGCGGCCACGGCATCGCCGATGGTCTTTGAAGTGCCGATCACCGCGGGAATGCCGGCTTCCTTCAAATCCAGGGCATGCTGCTGCGTGCTGCAGCCGTTCAGGAAGACCAGCTTTAACCCGAGTTGTCTCGCCAAGAACGAAACCAAGCCTTCACGATGCGCCGCGGCATGCGCGCCGGCCAGCGATTCGAGCAGCAGCTCGAAGCTGTCCGCATGGCCGCCGTAATGAAAAATGGCGATGCGATCCTGATACTCTTGAAACACGTCAAGAATGTTTTCGACCGTCGTGTTCGAGCGCTCGACAATTTCACACAGCCCGGCCTGTTTTGCTTTCTGCAGCGCCTTGCGGATGCCGTCCAGCTCGATGGGCAGATTGCGCAAATACGCGCCGTCCGCGACGCGGTCTTGCGCAAAGGCGAGGAAGATGACGGGTTTGTTGGTTTGATGATCGTTTATTTGGGGCATCGGGTTTCGCCTCACGCCTCACGAATTACGCTTTATTGCTCACGTTTTGCTTCCATTCAGGTCAACTGACCGGTCACTTCTACAAAAATTTTCTGAATAGAGGTTTTGCGTTGGAGTGACCGGTCAGTGCCAAATGACCTTATTTGACAAATATCATCTTCTTTGTCGCCTGAAACTTTTGCTCGCCGGCAACGGCAATTTGATAAAAATAAACCCCGGAACCCAACGCATTCATGTCTGCAACAGCTTCATAGTATCCCGGCTCGCGGGATTTGTTCTCTTCCAAAACCAAAACTTCCCGTCCCATCATATCAAAAATTTTCAACGTCACTCGTCCCGCAACCGGCATTTGGTAACGAATCGTTGTGCTGGGATTAAAGGGATTGGGATAATTCTGATGCAGCGCAAACGTTGTCGGCACAGCCAGCATGCCTGCGGTATTCTTGTTGATAAAGAAATCACTGCCGGCGAGGATCGCGAGTGATTTGACGCCGGACTCGGGAATGCGAACCGCAATGGTAGGTTCTTTGCGGAGATCGTGCATGATTTTGGTGGTTTCATCAACCAGCAAAATGCGAAAATCTTCCGGTAGGGTTGCGATATGTGCGAAGCTGAGTTGCACGGCATGCGCTGCTTCGCCGTTAACAGAAATCTCCCAGCGCTGGCCGTCGCTTTCAATCCCACGAAAGTCGGCGGTCAATTCCGTCGGCTCGTTCCATTCCGGATGCGGGAAACTGAGCCCGATGCCATCCGGCAGGAAAGGCGGCTCGTGCCAATCAAAATTATCCAAACCGTCTTTCGCCTCTTTTCTCACACCAAAGTAGTTGACGGCATCGCTGAATTCGCCGCTGGCTGCGGTGATTTGTATCGACCATTCGCCTTCAGCGAGTTCTGTTGCAGCAATGCCGGCTTTTGCAACATTGCGCGCGTAAGGTTCTTTGGCATCGGCGAAAACAATAGTGTCGGCTTCACTCGTGCGAATAAACAAACCGCCCCAGGCTTCCAGAGCAAGTTCAGGCTCGATAATCGGATTTCGCCACTGGCCATCGTAATTCCAAACCTGTACTTCTGTGCCGTGATTGCTCAACAAAGTTCCTTTGCGCTTCAATTTCAACTGGCTCAACTCGAGGCGTGTATTGTAGGGATTGCCAATGAGCGTCCAGTCGCCGCCGCGCAATTTCCAGCCGGAAATATTGCCGAGCACACCGTCCGTAGTTTTTGTCGTCGCAGCCGCGATGGCATTCGTCAAACTGCCGCCGTCGCGGCGAATCATGAAATAACCCGCGCCGGTTTGCATTTGAATATTCTCCCCTTCCTCCCATTGGCTATTGCCGGAATACGCATGGAAGCGCCAATTGCCGCGGCGGCCGTAATTGCCCAAATCTCTGAAAACATCTTTTGCTTTAGGCGAATTGGGCAAATCCAGCGGAATCGAAACGATGCGATAAGCTGCGCCGCCGGCGCCGCTCGGCAGGCTGCGCGAGTTGCCCAGTTCGCTTGCAGAGATCGCAACTGGCAAGGAGAAAAAATCAAGCACGCCGTTTTGCAGAGTCGAATCATTACCGGCCTTGTCGGTGGCGACAATACGATAGTCGAAACCGCGATTAGCCACAAAAGCGCCATCAATATCAATCGCATTGCCGAGAAAAGCGGCGCGACTCATCCTTGCTTGGCCAGAGAGCCAGTATAACAACTCGATCCTATCCGGGTTCCGATCGTCCACTTCTTGGGTGATGCGAATACTCTGGCCAGCAGCCGGAGTCACTGGTGTAACCGTGTGTGCCAGGAATCGCGGGGGCGTGGTATCCAGTGTTATCGTATCCTTTACCGTTGCGGATAGATTCCAGGATAGATCCTTGACCTGCGCATGGATAATTTTGGGCCCGTCAGTGTTCGAGACCGTGAATGCAAACAAGCTTTGAAATGGCTCCCATTTTGCCTCAGAAAATTTGCCTTCTTCGAAAACAATCATGGAATCGGGATACGGAGGATCGTCCTGATCTTCGGCATCAAGAAGCAACGTGACTTCCGGCACCCTGGTGAATTCCAGCTTCCGCCCTTCGGAGGTTCCAATCTGCAGGGCGACGGCCTGCGGCGGAGCAAAATCAACTTGCTGGAAATAAACGCCGGCATCTGTGGCAGCATAAAGCCGCTTTATCAGCGGGATGTCTTTGAAAGCTCTCACGTCATTGACAAGATTAAATCCGGTATTGAGCGCCGTCCAATTCCTGCCGCCGTCCAAGCTTCTAAAAACTCCCTGGCCTGCGCCGGTTGCGGCAAACAATGCGGTGTCTTCTTCTGTTGCCCATCGGAAAAGCGATAAAACCGTTTTGTCCGCCATGGGCGGGTTTGCACCTTCCCAGCGAGTTCCCCCATCGGTGCTTCGCCAAACGCCGTTTCCCTGCGTGCCAGCGTAAATGACGCCACCCTCCAGGATCGACAATGTCGAGATATTTTTATCATTCATCGGCGCTGGCGCTGGCGCCCAGTTCGCGCCACGATCCGTGCTGTAAAAAAATCCATTGCCGCCCGTACCCGCGTACACTGTTGTTGCATCCGCTGCCAGCAAGACGGTCACGCTTTGATTGTCCATTGGCGGATTTGCTCTGGTCCAGTTTTGACCGAGATCATCGCTATAAAAGATTCCCTTTTCGTAGTTGTTGTCTGCAATCAGTCTTCCGTCCGGCAGTGAGATGATATTTAAGACAGCGCCAAAATTCATGGGACTGTTGGCCGCTGACCAGCTTGCGCCGTTATCGCCGCTATAGAATAAGCCGAGATTTGACCCGGCATAAAGCCTTCCTGCCGAGGCGTGCAAGCTCGTCACTTGATTCACTCTCAACAAACCATCACCCGGCAACCGCCCAGTCGGTGTCCATGTGATACCACGATCCATGCTTTTGTAGATGCGGGCATCTTCATCCAATATGCTCGCGAGATCTTTTGCTGCATAAAAGGCGTTATCCATCTCGACTAGTCTTCGCACGGGTCTATTTTGCAGCGTATCGGCGCTGGCCCAGCTCTGCCCCCCGTCTTCGCTCCGAAAAATACCCCGTTCACCGTAGGCCAGGATAAAATTGAAGTCTTTTTCAACGTAAACACCGACCGCGTTGGGCCGCAAATAAAAGGAGTTTCCCGAACCATACCACGTTTGACCTTGATCCGAGCTGCGAAATATTCCTTCATCTTCGGTGACAGCATAGACTCTCCCGAGGCGCTGAAGGAAAATATGCACATTCATCGGCGGGTCGGTCCGGTTCCACTTAGTTCCCCCGTCTGTGCTGCGCCACACGCCATTGTCCGCCGTTCCGGCAAGCATCGTTCCATCATCCAAAGCAATCAAGGACTGCACGTAGCCACTATCCAGCGGAGACGCTGCCTGCTCCCAATTTTGCCCCGAATCCATACTCCGCCAGACACCATTGTCGTAGGTGCCGGCAAAGAGGGAGTGATTGGTCGCGTTATATATGAGTGTACTAATCCACTGCGTATCCATTGGGGGATTGGCCTGCACCCACGTTTCGCCGCGATCTCCGCTTCGCCACACGCCGGCAAAAAAAGTGGCGGCATAAAGCAAGCTGTCGACAGAGAGAAGTGCAGGTTTTGATGGGGTTAATGTATTTGGCGGATCGACTTGAGCCCAATTTGACCCGCCGTTGTCGCTGTAGAAGAGGTAAGCGCCGATGGCAATTAATCTGCCGTCGATTTCATGAAATTCGCTGATTTCTTGATTACTGAGGCCGCTCGGTTCCCACGTTTTTCCAAAATCCGTACTCTTCCATACTCCCAGTTCATCTGAAAGGCCGGCGTATGCCAAACCGGCGTAGAGTGTTTGATCGCGTTCCAGCCATAACAAGGCTCGTACTGCCCTAGCTTCCAATGCTTGCGTCCAAGTGGCGCCGCCATTGTCACTTCGAAAAAGGCCGTCTTGCGCAGTCCCAACATACACTGTTAGATTGTCTATCCAAAGCATGCTGATCACTTCTTTGCCGGCGATCGGGCGTTCGACTTGGGACCAGGTCAGTCCATAATCAGTGGTTCGAAAGATTCCAGCATTGGTGCCGGCCCAAAGGTCCTGCGATACAGAGCGCCCCGCCATGACGTTTGTCTTTGGCGAAATGTCGCCGGGAAAGGAAATCCATTTGCCCGGCGCTGCGTCTTGAGACAAAGCGTTTCCAAAGATGAAAGAGAAACTCACGAGTGCCAGCGCTTTCATGCGGGCCAGCAAAGCTCTCACGTTCATGTGTTCTTCTCTGAAGTTTATCGCGACGGCAAAATTGACAGTACTATTTGACGTATAGCATCTTTTTCGTTGCCAAAAACTTTTGCTCGCCGGCAACGGCAATTTGATAAAAATAAACCCCGGAACCCAACGCATTCATGTCTGCGACAGCTTCATAGTATCCTGGCTCGCGAGATTTGTTTTCTTCCAAAACCAAAACTTCCCGTCCCAGCATATCGAAAATCTTCAAAGTCACTCGTCCCGCAACCGGCATTTGGTAACGAATCGTGGTGCTGGGATTGAAGGGATTGGGGTAGTTTTGATGCAGCGCAAACGTTGTCGGCACAGCCAGCATGCCCGCGGTGTTTTTGTTGATAAAGAAATCATCGCCGACGAGGATTGCGAGTGATTTAACGCCGGCTTCAGGGATGCGAACGGCAACCGTTGCTTCTTTGCGGAGATCATGCACGATTTTGGTGATTTCATCGACGAGCAGAATTTGCAAAGCATTCGGCGCGGATTCGATATTCGCGAAACCGAGTTGCACGGCGTGAGACGGTTCGCCCTTGACGGAAATTTCCCAGCGCTGGCCGTCGCTTTCATTTCCGCGAAAATCGGCGGTCAACTCGGCAGGCGAGTTCCACCCCGGATGCGGGAAACTGAGTCCGATGCCATCCGGCAGGAAAGGCGGTTCGTGCCAGTCAAAATTATCCAAATCGTCTTTCGCCTCTTTTCTCACGCCGAAATAGTTGACGACATCGCTAAATTCACCGCTGGCTGCGGTGATTTGAATCGACCATTCGCCTTCAGCGAGTTCTGTTGCAGCAATGCCGGTTTTGGCAGCGTTTCGCGCATAAGGCTCTTTATCATTGGCAAAAACAATTGTGTCGGCTTCGCTGGCGCGAATAAACAAACCGCCCCATGCTTCCAGTGCAAGTTCAGGCTCGATAATCGGATTTCGCCACTGACCATCATAGTTCCAAACCTGCACTTCTGCGCCATGATTGCTCAACAAAGTTCCTTCGCGTTTCAATTTCAACTGGCTCAACTCGATTCGCGTGTTGTAGGGATTGCCGATCAGCGTCCAATCACCTCCGCGCAATTGCCAGCCGGAAATATTGCCGAGCACGCCGTCTGTAGTTTTTGTCGTCGCAGCCGAGATGGCATTCGTCAAGCTGCCGCCACTGCGGCGAATCATGAAATAACCCGCGCCGGTTTGCATTTGAATATTCTCCCCTTCCTCCCATTGGCTATTGCCGGAATACGCATAGAAGCGCCAGTTGCCGCGGCGGCCGTATTTGCCCAAATTTTCAAAAACATTTTTGGCTTGCGGAGAATCCTGCAAATCCAGCGGAATTGAAACGATGCGATACGCCGCGCCGCCGGTGCCACCCGGCAGGCTGCGCGAGTTGCCCAGCTCGGTTGCAGCGATATTGACTGGTAACGAATAAAAGTCGAGCGCGCCGTTTTGCAAAGTCGATTCATTTCCCGCTAAATCCGATGCCGAGATCTGATAATCGAGGCCTCGGTTATTGACCCAAACATCGGCGATGGCGGCGGCATCTCCATCAAACAGAACCCGGCGAATGTTGGGATTCCACGTTTCCCCGGCGCGCCGGAAGAACAACTCCGCGCTCTGCGGATTGTCATCGAGGATTTGTTGTGTAACGGTGATTTCATTTCCAGGCCTGGCATTTTGCGGCGAGAGATGTTCGGCAAAGCGAGGCGTTTGCGTGTCAAGCGTGATGCTGGCGCTGATGGTATCCGATAAATTCCAGGAGAAATCGCGGAATTGTGCATAGATCATTTTCTCGCCGTCGCCAGCCGAAAGCGGAAATTCGTATTCCGAATTGAAATCGACCCATGGGGCATTGGCGAAACTTGCATCTTCAGAAAGCCGCATGAAATCAGCGCCCTCAGCCGTGATAATTAAATCTATCTGATGGGATTTGGTGAAGCGGCCATTGTCGACAGATTGAATAGAAAAAATCTTCGGCTGAGGAGGATCGAGATCTTCCCTTTGAAGAAAATAGCCTTTTGCGGTGAAGGCCAGCAGGCGATCGAGCGTGGCGAGGCGTTCGAATTGCACTGTTGCCAGCGCATTTTCCAAGCCGGTTTGCAACGGCGTCCACGTTTGCCCACGATTCAAGCTGCGATGAATACTGCCTCCGGCAACGGCATACCAGGCCTGTCCCGAAGCTTCGATTTTTGCCAACCGCCCAAGGTTTAATGGCGCTTGGGCGTACTCCCAGTTTCTGCCCCTGTCTCGGCTGATTAAAATCGGGAAAGTAGTACTGGATGCAATGGCGCCAGCGAAGAGATTCGTCGAATCTGCGGCAAACAGGCTCTCGATTTCAATGAGGTTCGGCGGCAGTTGCGCCGCCTGCCAGTTCCCGCCGTCATCTTCACTCATGTAAATGCCGGAATTTCTCGCGCCGGCATACAAAACGCCATTATGATAAAGCAGCGCGGCAATCTGCGGATTGCCGGAAATCTGTAAACGTTGCCAGCGCAATTCACCGGGCACACGGCGAAAAATGCTTCCACCGCCGCGCGCAAAAAGACGATTGCCGGCGGCCAGAAAGGATTCTGCGGCCGTGCTTTCACCATCAAACCTCCAGGCCAGCCCGCCGTTAACGCTGCGGAAAATTCCGGCCCTTAAACCGGCATAAACGGCATTTCCAGCGGTGAGCAACGTGAACGCTTCCTTGCCGCCGCTGGTGATTTCCGTGTTGAAAACCGGTTCAGTCCAGGTTGCGCCCAAATCGAAACTGTAAAAAATGCCCCGCAACGTGGCTGCAACGAATGCGCCTTCGATCGAAATGAAATCGCGCACAACGTTGTTATCGAAAACCGGCGATTGAATCTGCAGCCAATTGCTGCCCGCGTCATAACTCAGGAACAGGCCATCCTGCCCGAAGGCGGCCAGCACATCTTGACCAACAAACAATTTCGGCGCATTGAACGTGAAGTCGGGATCGAAGAAGCTGCGCCGCGCCCAGGTTTCGCCGCTGTCGCGGCTGCGAAAAATCGCGGACTCCGTGCCAATGAGACTGAAATCTTCTTGTTGCAAAAAATCCAGGCTGGTCGCGGCTCTAAACGGCGTTTCAGCTTTTTGCCAAAGCGCGCCGCCGTCCGTGCTCGTGTAAACGCCGCTCAAATTCGTGCCGGCGTAAAGCGCATTGCCGGTGGAAATCAGTGAACGCGCGAATTGATTCACGATCGCGCCGGTTCCCATTTGCCACGCGCCGGCGGCATCGCTGCTATGCCAGATGCTGAAATTGTTGCCGACATAAAACCGCCCGGCGATGAATTTCATGAAAGTCACACCGTAGATTCTGAAAGCCTCGCCAAATGTTCTCCAGTCGCGCGCGCCCTCTTGTCCGTAGAAAAGCTCGAGGCTTTGCAAAATTTTTTCGACGTAAAGCTGGCCGTCATGAAAGAAAACCGTGCGCACACGCCCTTCATTTAATGGAGAATTAACCGTTTCCCAGGTCGCGCCGCTGTCAGAGCTCATGAGCAAGCCGTGGGCATCCGTGCCGGCAAAAAATAGCGAATCTCCGGCCATGAACGAATTTATCACCATGCCGTTGCCCGGGAGAATCGCCTGTTGCCAATTTCGCCCGCCATTCCTGCTGAAATAAATGCTGTTTTGCTGCGTCACGACCAAAAGCGTGCCGTTGGCATGAGAAAACAGATTATCTTTAACCGCGCCTAATCCGGCAAAACTGAGGGAAGGCCAGGTAGCGCCGGCGTCAATGCTTTTGTAAGGCAAGCCGTCGCGCAGCGCATAAAGCGTATCTTGTACATTGAACAACAGCGCAATGCGGTTACCGATACTCAGCAACTTTTGCCAGGTCAGTCCGGCGTCTTGGCTGAACAGCACGCCTTCGCTGGAGGCGGCAAATATGGTGTCGCTGGCCGCTGTTTGCAGGCGCGCAAAGCTATTGATGCGAACCGGCAATGCGGCCCTCGGGCCATTGGTTTCCCAAAGGCCCGGAGATTGCGCGTAGCCATTCACACTCAAAATCACCAGCAGCATCGTGGCGGCAGGAAACAACTTTATAGAGATGAAAGTTTTCATCGTGATTGCTGAGGTTCAAAATCACTTGACATACAACATCTTTTTCGTCGCCTGAAACTTCTGCTCGCCGGAAATATTGAGACGATAGAAATACACTCCCGAACCCAGGGCTTTCATGTCCGCCACCAGTTCATAATATCCCGGCTCGCGAGATTTGTTCTCCTCCAAAACCATGACTTCGCGTCCCATCATATCAAAAATCTTCAACGTCACTTGTCCGGCAAACGGCAGTTGGTAGCGAATCGTCGTGCTCGGGTTGAAGGGATTGGGGTAATTCTGATGCAGGGCGAAAGCCGTGGGCACGCCGAGCATGCCCGCAGTATGCTTGTTGATAAAGAAATCATTGCCGGCGAGGATGACGAGATTTTTTACTCCAGCGTCGGGAATGCGAACGGCAAGCGCAGATTCTTTGCGCAGATCGTGTATGATCTTTGTGGTTTCATCGAGCAGCAAAATATGCTGGCCCTCCGGCGCATTTTCCAAGTTCGCAAAGTTGAGCTGCACGGCATGCGTCGGTTCGCCTTTGATCGCGATTTCCCAGCGATGGCCTTCACCGGCAATTGGGCGTACATCCGCCGCCAATTCAACCGGCGCTTCCCAATCCGCATGCGGAAAAGTGAGGCTCACGCCTTGGAGCATGAAAGGCGGCTCATACCAATCGTGTTTGTCCAAAACCTCTTTCGCCTCGTTTCTTACACCGAAATAATTCACCTCATCCGAAATCTCCTGGCTCGTCGCGATGATTTGCACCAGCCATTCGTTTTCAGCGAGATTGTTTAAAAAGCTGCCGGACTTTTCAACCGCAATCGTTTCTCCGGGCGAGCTGTTGCTGGATGAACTTTGCGTCAGGCGGTTTTCGCCCAAATAATCGACATGCCTGCTGAATTGCATGCGCGCATTTTCTTTTCTGTGGGATTTCCCCTTCTGTGGGCGCGCTTTATCAAGTTGCTCGGCACCAACAAATTCCAGCAGTGATATTTTTATGTTCTCATCGGAAGCATTTTTGCCAGAGGCCACCAGACGCACACCCGCAGAAACTGGCGGCTCAACCAAATCATCCGGCGGCAGAGAAATTTTTCCCACCGGTCGAAAAGGATCCGCGGCATTTGCAAAAATAATCGTGTCTGCATGCGCCGCGCGCACAAACAAACCGCCCCAGGCTTCCAACGCCAGGTCGGGAGTCGTCTGCGGGTTTTTCCAACTGCCGTCATAGAGCCAAATTTGCCCGGCAACGTCAGAAGAGTCCAGACGCATGCCGCTGTTTCTCAGCAACAACTGGCCTAATGACAACCGCGTGTTGTAGGGATTGCCGATGAGCGTCCAGTCGTTGGCGCGCAGATGCCAGCCCGGGATTTTGCCGGTGATACCGTCGGAGGTTGGCGTGGTTGCGCCGGCCATCTTGTTGGTCAGCGGACCGCCGTCGCGGCGGATCATGAAATAACCGGCGCCGGTTTGCAGCGGAATGTTTTCACCTTCCTGCCATTGATCGTTGCCTTGATAGGCATAAAAACGCCAATTGCCGCGGCGGCCATAATCGCCGAGATCTTTAAAAAGATCTTTGGCTGGCGGTGAATTCTGCAAGTTCATTGGCGCAGACACCATGCGGTAGGAACCAGCGCCGGTTCCGGCAGGCAGACTGTTGGAATTGCCCAACTCGGCTTCGTTCAAATTGACCGGCAAAGAAACAAAGTCCAGCGTGTTGCTGCGCAGCGAATCGACATTGCCGGCGCGATCTGCCACGATAATGCGATAGTCGAACCCGCCATTGCTAATGAACTCACCCGGAATTTCGACATCCCAATCACCGTCAGTATCATCGAAAAAAGTGAATGATCGTCTCGGATCCCACTGCTGGCCTGGCCGGCGCAGCCGAAATGTGATGCTCTCGATATTCGGTTCGGTTACGGAGAATGAGACGGTTACCGGCTGCCCCACTCTCGCGCCCGAGGGCGGAGTGTGCGAGTCAAACTGCGGCTTGGTTTGATCGAGAATGATATCCCACGAAAGTATTTCCGACAAATTCCAGGAATGATCGCGCACTTGGGCATAAATGGTTTTGAGGCCTTCGCCTGCGGACTTGATGATAAAGTTCGGCTCCGTGAAATCGATATTATCATTGTACGCTATCCAAGTGGTGTCGCTAAAATCCGGAGTTTCAGAAACGCGCATGAAATCGGGAGCTCTGTCAAAGCCGTCTTCAAGTGGGTCAAAGGCAAAGATGAAAAAACGGACATCGCGTGAATTGGTATAGTCGGGATTCTCGAAACGCCTGCCGCCGCCGACGTCGAAATAGTCCAGCTTCGGATTGATGACGTCGAGTTTTTGCGTGAACACGCCCTCGAAGGTTGAAAGAACGAGTTGTTTCGTCCCGGGCATGTGTATGATGTTTCTCGTGTTCAAATCCGTCAAGCCGGTGTTCAACGGGAACCATTGTGAAAGATCGAACTTCTCACTTCGGAAAACGCCATGGCCGTCGGTCGCAACGTAAGCCACGCTGTCGAGCGCGATGATTTTCCAAATATCTTTATCGTCCATACGAACATGATCAACGCTTTCTTCGTCGATCGCAAACCAATCTGCGCCATTGTCTGAATAAAACAAACCCTGATCGTCTGAAGTGATGCCGGGCAAGCCGCCGGAGCCAGCGAGCAGCAAGGCATCATCGCCAATAACTTGAAACTGCGAGATGCGCGAACCTTGCTCATCGCGAAACGGCACGTTGGCCTTTTGCCAATTGGTCAAACCGTCCGCGCTGAAATAAATGCCTTCTCCATCCGTACCAACGTAAACGTCCTCACCAAAGTATGCCAGCGCTGTGACGGTTTTCCCGGCCAGCTCGCCTTCGACAAGATTCCAATCATCTCCATCCGAGCTGAAGTAAAGTCCTGCACCGTCAAATCGCACGCCTGCCCAAAATCCGGTGTCATCGACTTCCATCATTGTCAACACCTCGCCGGAATTGATTTCCAAAACCCTCTCCCAATCGCCGCCGCTGCCGTCAATGGTTCTGTAGATGCCATTGTTGGTCGCGGCATAGATGGTTTCTTCATCTTGAGACTCGAGCAGTTGATAAACCAGCACACTATCAACCCCGGTTTGTTCCCACTGCAAACCATCGCGGCTGCGCCAGACGCCAATCGCCCGGCCCTGGCTGTCAGAATACTCCGCACCGAGTAAAAACCAATCTTGCGCGAAGTGATAAATCAAGCTCGAAATCGGCGCGGTAAATGGCGTGACCGCAGGCGCCCAGGATTGCCCGCCGTCTAAACTGCGATAAACCCCCGCGCCGGCGCCATAAGCGAGCAACATCCTCTCATTTGAAACATTCACTCCTCCGGTGGCGATGTGCGTCGGCTGAGGCGAGGTGGGAAACCAAACCGGTGCGCCGGTGGGGGCGCGGTACAGGCCGTTGACCAGTGTGCCGGCATAAGTATCATTGCCGCCGGAATTCGCAGCCAGTGCCGTGATATGTGTGCCTGCGATCGGCGGTTCCGCCGGCACCCAAATGGAATTTTCCAAGCCGTTATCGATACCCACGACTCGAATAACGCCCTCGTTTTCCGTGCCGACAAATAAAAATGGCGTGTCGCGATGCAAATCCGAAATGAGTTTGGTTATGGGGGATTCCGTTTGGTTTAAGAACTGCCAGGCGTCCCCATTGACAGAGGTGTAAACCTCATCTCTTTGGTCGCCATCATGCAGCGACATTGCCAAAAGAGAATCAGGGAAAATCGTCGTGAGGTTTCGGACACTCCCCAGATTCAACGGCACGCCGTCAGTTCGGATAGCGTTGGTCCATGCGATATTTTGATCAGAGGTATAAAACAGACCGTTCACTTGCGTTCCGGCAATAATCGTGTCACGATAAAAAAGCATTGATTCGATTCGGTTGCCCGGTAAAGAGTACGTCCAATTTTCCCCGCCATCTTCGCTGATGAAAACGCCGTGATCTTGCGGCTCA
This sequence comes from Candidatus Zhuqueibacterota bacterium, assembly GCA_003576975.1. Taxonomy (GTDB): domain Bacteria; phylum Zhuqueibacterota; class Zhuqueibacteria; order Zhuqueibacterales; family Zhuqueibacteraceae; genus Coneutiohabitans. The sequence goes on along the minus strand of QEVD01000008.1, from coordinate 50,995 downwards.
TTGGCCAGGAAAGCGCCGCGATTTGGCAACGTGCCGCCAGTGCCGGCATAAATTTTCGAAGCAGAAACAGCCAGACTGGTGACAATTCTACCGTCCATTGCGGGAATAGCTTGCCAGCTTCTGCCGCCGTCCGTGCTGGTAAACAGGCCAAACGCGTCTTCAATAACATCTTCATTGAACGCCAGCTTCAAACCGCCGGCAAAGAGGGCCTCGCCGTTGCTCGCGATTGCCAGCGCGGTTTTATCGGCCATGCCGCCTTCTGCACGTTCCCAACTTTCGCCTTTGTCCCAGGAATAATAGAGTCCGGAGTCATCAGAATGGTCGAAATTGACAACAGAGACAAAAAGAATATCATTTACTTCGAACAACGTCATAACATTGACATCGTTGAGTTGTTGCTCATCAGCCAAAATCCAGGAAACGCCGCCATCCGTCGAACGGAACAAACCCGTGGCAATGTTTGCGCCTGGCCCGCGCGTGCCAAGATGCAATAAAAGGCTATCCTGTAAATCCGCGACGATCCCGGTAACCTCGGCATGGAACTGCGGGCCGTTGGTTTGCCAAACGCCGGGCGGCGTGTCGAACTGGCTGAATGCGGGTTGCAGAAACAATCCGAGCAGCATGGCCAGGAGAGTTTTCAAGGAAATGGCAAGAGATTTCGTTTTCATTTCAATTCACTCCGTATCAGTCCATTGCAAATGGAGTTTTAGCGAAAAACCGAACGGCTTCAAACAGATTGAACTCGTTCCGAGATTTCGGGAACAACAAAGCAGATGCAAAAGCGGTTTAGGAACGCCATTTAAATAACTTACTCATTTGGGGAACCGCTAATAAACGCGAATATTCGCTAGTTTTAAAATTCGCGTTTATTGGCGTGCATTCGCGGTTTGAGATTTGGGCAAGTTATTTAATCGACAATCCTTAATGAATTGGGTTGTTTCAATCCGCTGGCGATCTTTTTGGTTAAGGTTTGCAAGAATACCGCCTCGCCTCACTGCCCGACAGGCACACCCGGCACTTCGGCCAGCGCCTCCGGCGGCTTTAGCACGTTATAGAGAACGAAACCTGAGGCCGTGAGCGTGGTCGCGCCCACCGGCAGAATCCAATTTTTATTTTTCGACCAATACGACGGCACTTCGAGAAACTGCCATTTTTCTTTGAATTCGATTTTGCCCAGCTTGTCGTCGAGATATTTCAAAATGGTTTCGACGTTGTTGGCGGTGGAGAAGCTGCCCGCTTGCAGTTCGGTTTTGAGATTGATGCCCACGACTTCGCCGTTCTTGTTGAACAACGGGCCGCCGCTGTCGCCGCTTTCCAGCGAGAGATCGGTTTGAATGAACTGGCCTTCCAAATTCTCGCCGCGAATGTAGCCGGTTTTGGATTGAAAATAATCACCCACCTGCTGCGAGCGACCGACGTTGGCAATGGCTTCAGTCGAATCCACAAACCCTTTTTTGAGCTTTTGAAAATCTTTCGTGCTCCAAAAGAACACCGGTTTGACCGGCGGGCAATTCTCTTCAACCATTACGATGGCCAAATCCAGCGCGGCATCCTCGCTGCCCGGCATGGTCTTGCCAATGACGTCGCTTTGTTCATAGCCGGGAATTTCGATGCTGAATTCGCTCTCGCCTTCCACGACGTGATTCGCGGTCAAGAAATATCCGGCGTTTTGTTTGTCGCGGGCAATGAAAAAACCCACGCCCGGCTTACCGGTTTCGAGCGTAGCGGAGCTGGCGCGGACTTTTTCGACGGCGTATTGCGAGGGGAAAACCTCGTCCCAGGTGGGATAGAGATCCAATTTCTCTGCGGCAAACGTGCGCGCGGCGAATTGCAGCAGCTCGGCAATGGCAATCGCATGATGTGTGCCGTCGGCATTCTGGCGCGCGATCATGCCGAGGACTTTGCCTTCGCCGTCAAATACCGGCATGCCTGCAAACGTTTCGGCAGCAAGGCCGGAGACGGTGAAGGCTTTGTCGTCATCCTGCAAAGCAACAAGGCTGGCGCGCTGCAAATCCTGAAGCGACTGGGCGTTTCCCAATGTCCATAACGGCGTGTTTTGCGCTTTGCGCAGATCGGGATGTTTGGTGATGGGGATTAAATCTTTCGTTGACGTTTTGATGCGATAAAGCGCGACGCCCATATTATCGTCCGATTGCAAGCGTTCGGCGTCGAGCTCTTTTGTTTTGCCGTCCAGCGCAGTGAATCGAACCTTGACTTCGAGTCCGACGGCAAGCTGATTGAGCGCCAGCATGTAAATGAATTGCTTGCTGCGCGCCCCCGCGACGTAGAGTCCGTGGGAAGAATTCTGGCCGTCGCTCAACAGCGCAAAGCTGTCTTTGATTTTGGGCAAAATTTCCGCTGCAGTTTTGTCTTGGGCAACGCTCGCAGATCGAAGCATTATAAAAAAGAGAGCCGTTAGTAGAATAGTTTTTGAGGGCATGGCCTTTCTCCTCGTTTGTGAGCTCTTGTCGAACCCTTCAGGGTTCATCAATGTCTATCTTGAATCCGATGGTTGCGTGGTGCGCAACCATCGACTTTGGTGTTGAACGCCTTCGGCGTTTTCGGGTAAGGAGAAAGTATACCAAACTCCGATGGCGCTTCGCCTTGGTCAACATAAAAACGGCGTGACCCAATATTTCTCAACGAGCGCAGCACGTTACGCCGAAGGCGTTTCACACCGCAGCCCAGGGTGCCTGCACCCTGGGTTTCGAATCATACAACCATGTCGAACCCCAACCGGGGTTCGACACAAACTCGATCAATCCCAAACATATCGTTCATCGATTTCGACGCCATATTTTTTTGCATAGCCGCCGGAATTCATCTTGAAACGACTCTTTTTGATGGTGTTTTTTCTGATTGATGATATAAGCCTCAACCTCCTCCACATGCGATGGGCTGATTGAAAATGCCCCATAGCCATCCTGCCAATGGAAAGATGACAACTCCCGGCTTTGCGTTTTGAGCCACGCCGAGGAGGAACGTTTCAACTCGCGCATGAAATCCGATATCGCCTGTGTCTTCGAGTGGCGCGTCAAAAGATGTGTATGATCTTCAATTCCACCTATTTTCAGCGCCGGACATTGGAGATTTTTGCAAATGCCGGCCATATAACCGTATAATTTTTCCCGCAAGGCCGGATCATTCAAATAAGGACGGCGCTGCTTGGTGGAAAACACGATATGTAAATAAACCTGGACGAGCGATTGCGGCATAGTCTCCCCTCCTGTCGAACCCTTTCAGGGTTCGTCTTCGTTTTCATCTTTTCCGATGGTTGCGTGGTGCGCAACCATCGGCTTTGATGTTGAACGCCTTCGGCGTATTGGAGCAAGAAGAAAGTTTGCCAAATCCCGATGGCGGCATTACGTTGATCAACATGATAATCTACGTGAGCCATTATTTCGCTGCAGCACCGGCCATATGCCGAAGGCGTTTCACACCGCAGCCCAGGGTGTCTGCACCTCGGGTTTCGAATCAAACAATCGTGCATAACCCCCTCGTGTGGGGTTCCACTCAATCGATCAGAACAGATGAATATTATAACTAAACTCCCGGCCGCCGTGCTCTTTCACTTTCAGAAGGAGGGTTTTCTGATTCGCGGCAACCGGCCATTCCACCGCAAACGGCGCGTCGGAGGTGAGTTTCTGATCTTCCCAAACCTTGTCCGGTTTGTTGGGATCAGCGGAAAAGAGCGATACCGTCACCGTCATGTTCTTGTCGGGAACCAGCTTGGCTTTGGCAACCAGTTTTTTGCTCGCGGCATCGGGTTTGTGAAAGCAAATGGGGAAGTAAATATCCTGCGTGCCTTTGCGCGCCGAGGCGATGCCGTCGAGCTGGCCGGCCGGCAAATTGATTTCACTTAAAATTTTTGCGGGCCAAGAAAAGGCGTTCCAATCCTTGTTGAAGGACGGATTTCTCGGCTCCATGAAATATTCTTTTTCCAGATTGAAAATGGAAAGTTTGATGTCGCTGGTTGCGGTTGAAAAAAAGTGGACAGAGACGTTGTCTCCCGAGGCATTGGCCGGCGCAGACTGGCCTTCGCTGAGTACGAGAGAAGTCAACGCCACTGTTCCCGATACCGGTTTCCATTTTTTGGTTTTGATGCCCTCGAAGCGGTTGCCGTCGCGCAGCTTGTAGAGATGCTCGCGCTTGAATTGCGCCTCGGCGGTGCTGTTGCAAAACATGATCGCACACCAGATCGCCAGCCCAAACATTCGTGTGACTGTTACAGATATAAATGATTTCATGGCTTACCTCCGTAAATGATTGTCTCTGTTTGATAACTCTTGTCGAACCCTGTCAGGGTTCTTGATTGTCGATATCATTTCCGAGGGTGCGCTGCGCGCTACCCTCGGCTTTGGTGTTGAACGCCTTCGGCGTTTTCGCCTTTACCTATTGATTTATTGCCTTGATTTGCACAAGTGATTCCGAGCGTCATTCAGAAAGAATCCTGTGAGATACCCGGCGCCGCGCTCAAATCTTCACAAGATCCCGCTGGGGCGGGATGACAGTGGTGACGGACAAACTTTTCAAGGTAACAGACAACTAGCCAAGACAATTTGGAGCCAGTTGCGGCTTCTGTGAACAAATTTTTCATTCAATTTCATACTTCTGTCTTTCAAGTTCGGGCAACCGATAAACCTCCGCCGTTTTGAGCCACGTGGCGATCCCCGCCGGGGTTTGCCACAGCCGAGCCTGAGTATCTGCGGAAGCGGTAATGATTTGCCGGCCGTCGTTCGAGAAAACGGCAAAGTAGACCGGGCCTTCCTGTAGAAACGTCATCAGCGTGTCGCCGGTGATTGACCACAACCTGGCGGTAACATCATCCGAAGCTGTAAGAATATGACGGCCATCTGATGAAAAACGCGCGGAATACAGCCACCCTTCGTGCGGGTAAGTCGCGATCAATTTGCCTTCGGTTGACCACAGCCGGGCAGTGTTGTCCCACGAAGCGGCGAGAATTTGATTGCCGCTAGGAGAAAATGCAATTTTCCAAACGCGGCCTTCATGTGGCAACGCCGCCAAAAGTTTGCCATCGAGGGACCACAGCCGCGCCGTGTTATCTTCGGAAGCGGTCAAAACCCGGCGCCCATCAGGCGAGAATTGCGCGGCCCAAACCTCTCCCTCATGCTGAAAGGTTGTGATCTCTTTGCCTTCCAACGACCACAGCCGCGCAGTGGAATCATCCGAGGCGGTTAGAATTTGACGTCCCGCCGGGGCGGGAGAGAAAGCGACGGAATAAACCGGGCCACGATGCGGGAAAGTCGTCAATAATCCGCGATCAATCAACCACAATCGTGCTTTGCCCTCCAACGAGGCGGTGAGAATTTGATTGCCGTCCGGCGAGAACACGGCGGCATAAACCGTGCTGTCGTGCTGAAACGATGCCAACATGCTTCCTTGCAACGACCACAGGCGCGCAGTTTTGTCGCGCGAGGCGGTGAGAATCGAACCTCCATCTGGCGAAAAAATCGCGGTGAGAACTTCGCCGTCATGTGAGAGAGTCGCCTGCAATACTCCTTCAGCCGACCACAGGCGTGCACTGAAATCACCCGAAGCGGTCAGAAGAAAATCTCCTGATGATGAGAAAACCGCGGTGTTGACTTCTCCTTCGTGTTGCAACGTGATCAAATCAGTTTCATCGGCAGGCCACAAGCGCGCGGTGTGATCGTGCGAGGCCGTGAGAATGTAGGGTTCATCCTCAAAAAATGCTGCTGCGTTGACAGCACCGCCGTGTTGCAGCGTCATGAGCAATTCACCTTCCTTCGACCAAAGCTTGGCAGTGCTGTCGCGCGAGGCGGTGACAATGCGGCTGCCGTCTTGCGAACTCATCGCCGAGAACACCGGGGCGCGATGATCGAGTGTCTTTCGCAAATCTCCATTTGTTGACCATATTCTCGCAGTGCCATCGTCGGAGGCGGTGAGAATCTCATCCTTATCCGATAGAAACAGGGCAGATTTAACCGCCCCATCGTGTGGAAATTTTTTCTGGAGGTTGCCGTTTGCCGACCACAACCTCGCGGTATCATCATCCGAAACCGTGAGAACGAATGCGTCGTCGGAAGAACTCACGGCCATGTAAACCGGACCTCGATGCTGAAACGTTATAGCGGTGCCGTCGTTGATTGACCAGCGCCGGGCGGTGTTATCGCTCGACGCCGAAAGAATCCAGGCTTCATCGTTGGAGAAATCCGCTGAAAGCACTGCGCCCTGGTGCCGAAAGGCTGCAATCAAATTACCGGACTTGGACCAGAGCCGAACCGAATCATCATCACAAGCTGTGAGTATTTGTGTGCCCTCGCGTGAAAAGCGGATGGTGTTCACATTGTTGGTGTGCTGATAAGTTCTCACGCTGTCGCCGTTCACCAACCATAAACGCGCCGTGGCATCATCTGAGGCCGTGAGGATTTCATTGCCATCCGGTGAAAAGATGGCGGAGTTGACCTCATACTCGTGCGGAAAGTTCACCAGCAACGCGCCGTTCTTCAACCAAAGCCGGGCCGTATCATCAAGGCAAGTCGTCAGGATTTTGCTGCCGTCAGGTGAGAAAACCGCTGTGGTCACTTCGCTGCCGTGCGGCAAGCGGCTCGCGTAAAATTGCCGCTGCTCGAAGCGGGTTTGATAAAATATCTTCAACAAAGCCTTTTCTGCGGAAGTGGTGGGATTCAATTGATAAGCGGCTTCGGCCAGACGCAGCGCTGGCGTGCGGTCGTTTTGAAACATCTCGTCGGCTTCTTTAGCGAGCAAATTGCTTTGCGCAACCGCGGCTTGAAACTCGGCGCGTTTTTTTTGCATCACGCTTTCACGCCACTGCCACACCGCAAAGCCGGCGAAGAGGGCAATGGCGGCCACCAGAATTCTGCGAATCTGCCGATTACGCCGGCGCTCACGCTCAAGCTCTTCGCGGCGGCGGCGGCTGAGGTCGAGCAGCTTCTTCTCGTTGGGCGATAGCTCACGCATGCCGGGCAAACCCTGCTCGACGATTTGCAGATCCATTTCGTCGAGCCAAATGCTGTCATCGTTCTCGCGGAATTCCCGCATCTTGCTGCCCAAGATGCGTGAGGCGCGCTGCCCGGGTTTGTCGGAAGTGTTGTATTGCTTGATGACTTCAGAAGCCAGCGTATCGTGCGTCAAGCTGGTGGACTCCTGGCTTTGTTGCGAGTCCGTCAACAAATAAAGCTCTTTGCACTTGGCGACCAACGCATTAATGGTTTCCTGGCGATGCTCATAGGTCCGGCGCAACGCCTCCAGCGTGCGGTTATCGGCAGCGCCGTGGCTGGAGGTGTGAAAATAGAGAAAGTCCAACGCCAAGCCGGAATCGACGGTCTCCTGCTGCCAGTTGCGCAATTCCTTCATCTGCTGCTCGAAAAACTCCCCCATGGCGATGCCGTCTTTTTTGAGCTGCTGATACTGCGCCGCGGCAAAATGCGGCGCTTCAGCATTCTCCTTGCCGGCGGCATTCCACAACTTGGTCAGCACGATTTGCAGCACAGGCGCCACCGGCGAGTCCTTATCTTCCAAGAGATCGTCGGCAATCATGACCGGCAGCTCCTCATCGACGGTGAGATGGTAGCGCTTCTGCAACGCCGGTGTTTGCGTCACGCCGCGAAAGATATCGAGAATATCCTTGCGAGTGAGCGTTTCCAGAAACACGGTGGAGCGCGGCAGCAAAAACGTGCGAAAGCGCGCCTCGATTTCGGCATGATACTCTTTGCGGTAACTCAAAATCACTTTGCCTTTGGGACGGAGCGCCGGCGAGCTGAAAATGATGCGCAGCGCCAGCATAAAATCATCCAATTCGTCGGGAAGATTCGGATTGGGCCGGGTAAAATGTTCTTCCATTTGATCGAGAATCACGAGCAGCGGCTTGTTGGTGTGCGCCTCGATCACCAGCCACTTTTCCAGGAAGGTCAGAATATCCTCGTCAATCAGCACCGCGGTATCCTGTCCGGCTTCTTCGGATAATGGCGTCATCAAAGTCTTTTGCGCCTGCGCGTCCGTTGTGAAGACCCGCAAACGCGCAATGAACTCCTCGATTTCCTGCTTTACCGGCGCCGGCGAGGTTGCGGCCGTGGCTTCAAGTTGCTGAATGATTTTTTCGACAACCTGGCCGGGCTGGGCTTCAGCAGCTTCGGTTGATGGCGTTTGCGTTTCACCATTTTCCTGCGGCAACGCAAGCCCGGTTGACTCCGTTGCCGGCGCAAGCTGATCTTTGGGAATCTTCGCCAGCTCGCGCTGCAGCGCTGCGCCCAGCGTGTGACTCAATCCCTTTTGTGCATGGCGCCGCGCGTAGATCACGGTGTAATCCGTTTCCAAACGCGGATAGAGTCCCGCTTCCAACAAGGAAGATTTGCCCACGCCCGATTGGCCGTAAAGCAGGATGAGGGGGTCAGCATGAGGATCGTTGACGCGATTGCACAACGCGCGGACATAATAAGAACGTCCAAAAAAGATTTCCGCATGCGGCCGTTCATAGCGCCGCAAAAACAGAAACGGCGATTCCGGCAGATCATGGATTTTCGGAATCTCCGGCAAACCAAAAAGAGGATTGCCCACGGCCTCGGGCAGATTCCATTCTTTGATCTGTTCCGCGCCCTGGCGGTAATAAATTTCCCACGGAAAACGATCGGAGGCCTCCTCCAGGCCCTGCCCATGCATGCCGCGAACATTGCCGGCGCCCTTTTCGATTTTGACTTGATCAATCGCCTCAACCCACGCGCGATCAATCCCAAGCCCGGCGGCCAAGCCTTGATAGAAACGCACCGACAACTTGGTGGCAACGCCGTCGTCGATCTTTTGCGAAGTGCCGACCACGGCCGGCAATCCCGCTTCGATCAAATCCAGCGCTTGCTGCTGCGAGCAGCAGCCGTTCAAGAAAATGAGTTGCAGACCTTTTTGCCTGGCAAGAAATGAAACCAGGCCTTCGCTGTGCGCCGTCGCGTGTTCGCCGCTCAACGACTCCAGCAAAAGCTCGTAGCTGTCGGCATGGCCGCCGTAATGAAAAACGGCGATGCGATCCTGATATTCCTGAAACACATCGAGAATGTTTTCAACAGTTGTGTTTGATCGCTCGACCACTTCACATAGCCCGGCCTGCCGCGCTTTTTGCAACGCCTTGCGGATACCGTCCTGTTCGATAGGCAGATTGCGCAAATACGCGCCGCCTTCGACGCGATCTTGCGCAAAGGCGAGGAAGATGACGGGTTTGGTGAACTGGTGATTAATATTTTGCGCCATGGGTGAAATTATTACAGACCGGTGATGAAAACTACAGCCGAGATGAAGCGTGATTATCAATCAATCATGTTGATTTTGGGTATAAAATTCTTATCTTCAGCGGCAAATCAATCAGCGTGACAAAAGAGAGCAGTTTTAACGAGGAGCGCAACATGATGAATACCTGGCGCAACCATATTGTGAGCACTCCCGAGGTCCTGCGAGGCAAACCCCGTATTCGTGATACCAGAATTCCTGTCAGCCTCATTCTTGGTTATCTGGCCATCGGGAAAACTCATGACGAAATCATTCAGGAATTTCCCGATCTCACTCACGAACATATCGCCGCCTGCCTCGATTATGCGCGCGAACTTTCAGAATACACCCTGGCAGCGTAATGCTAAAGATTTTTGCCGACCACTGCATTTCCAAGTATATCATAGCCGGGCTTCGCGATGCCGGCTGCGAAGTTTTGCGCCTGAGAGATTATATTGATCCCGGCTCGGCCGACCCGGTTGTGATCGCCAAGGCACAAGAATTGGATTGCATTCTGGTTTCACTCAATGGTGATTTTGCCGATATTGTGACTTATCCGCCGGCGCTATACAAAGGGATTATTGCGCTTCAAGTTCATGACCATCCTGAAATCATACCACAGTTCGTGACGCGCTTGCAAACCTACCTCTCTTCCCATCCCGACATGCAACACTATCGCGGCAAACTCTTTTTGATTGAAGTACACCGCATCAGAATTCGGGAATAATCCGTTATTTTCGTGAAGCAAATCCACGGTATTCTCTGCCAGTGGTGTTGGATCGCTCGACCACTTCACACAGCCCGGCCTGCCGCGCTTTTTGTAACGCCTTGCGGATACCGTCCAGCTCGGCGGGCAGATTGCGCAAATACGCCCCGCCTTCGACGCGATCTTGCGCGAAGGCGAGGAAAATGACAGGTTTGTCAGATGAAGTCGCAGGCATTGATTATTTGCGGCGTGACGCAGATTTGCGCTTATTCGTTGCTTTTGCCGGTTTCCGGGTTTTGCTGCTGTTTTTCTTACTGACCTTCTTTTTCCCGGCTTTCTTCTTGCTGACTTTCTTTTTATCAACCTTCTTCTTCCCAGCTTTCTTTTTGGGGACCTTCTTCTTTGCGGCCTTCTTCGGGCCGGCTGTTCTCACGGCAGTTCTCTTCTTTGCCGGCTCGGCGGGTGCGAGCGCTGCTCCACGTGTGCGCGGCTTGCTTTGCTCGACCGGCATCTCCTCCTCAAGAGCTTCAACTCCGCGCGTGAACAGCGGCGGCAATTGAATATTGCGTTCAGACTCCGGAATCCCCATGCTGCGGGTTACCGGCACACCCAGCACTTGTTTGGCGCGGGTGTAGTATTTCACGCGATCCTCCAGGCCCTTCAATCCGCCATTGATCCGCTTGGTGATGGTTTCGAACATCCCGCCGTCAGCAAGCTCGTTCAGGCCGTTCTCGCGCCAATACAAACCGGCGATGCGAAATCCCACTTCCGGCGTCGCGGCTTTGTCGGGATCGTTGATGAGATCGACGTTAAGCCGGCTGCCGTATTTCTGATAGTTCTCGCGTCCGGTAATTTGAATCGGGCCGCGGCCGCGAAAGCGCCAGCCGTCGCCGCTCGCTTCATCGCCGTTGCCGATGCGGTTGGCATAAACATAGCTCGCGATCTTTTGCGGGTTCCGCTCATACTGCTGCGCTTTTGCGGCATCGAAGCGCTTGGGCCAGGTGGCCATCAAGCCCTTGGCGCCGTAATTGAGATTCTCGACGAAAATGTTTAATTCCGCAGACTCGTGTGCGATTTGCGCCAGAAACGCGGCCTCCCGCTTGGGCGTATTCACGCCAAACTCGTTCAGCGCGCGTTGCAGTGCGGGCAGAAATGCCGCGCGTTTGGCATCCGGCAGCTTGGGCATGATTTGTTTCAATGAATCATCAGTGACCATGTTAATTCCCTTTTGTTGTGGTTTGAACAACCCAGTAAGGATGAGGGTTTGGATTTTATTTGATCATAATTTCATGCAATCGTAACCCACGATTGCAATCATAGACTACAGATTTGTCACCACTCCACCCCTGCCAGCGCTTTTTGACCGGCATCGGAAATGAAATAATTCAAATGATGGCAGGCGACGTTCTCGCGTTTGGGCATGGGATTGCGTGAGCCGTCGATGCCGAGAATACTCTCGACGCCAACCGCGATGTCATGCGAGCCGCTGCCGAACAATGCGCTCAACACGAAACCCTTGCCCGCCTTGGCCAGCATTTTGGCAAAAAACTGATCCGAAGGCTCTTGATAGGTTTCGACGTCGCCGGCGAGAATGGTGTAGCGCACGCCGGGATCGCCGCTGCTGTTGAGCGCGGTCATGAACTCCGAAGCGGGATTCATCTGCTCCAACGTCGGCGTGATTTTTTTCGAGCGATTCAAGGCAAACAGAATCGCGCCGTTGAACGGAATCAACGCCGGAATGTAATTCATGGCCACGCCGGTGAGCACGTTCAGAATCTTGCGCGCCGAATCAATCTTGCCGAAGGGCGAGCCATTGTTGGGCGTGCCGCACATGACGAGATGATCGACCATGCTGTTGCCACCTTCGCGTTCGATAAACCAGCGCGAGACCAAACCACCCATCGAATGTGCCAGAAGCGTGAGCTTCTTGTTGTCACTCGCGCCGAATCCGGCTGCTTCGAGCTTTTTCTTGAGATCGAGCGCGGTCTCGGCAATCGGAGTGCTGAGATTCTCGTAGTCGTAAGTCAACACCAGATCGAATTTTTTGTCGAGTCCGGCAGCATGCAGGCCCTTGGCGATGTTCTCAGAGTCGCCGATGATGCCGTGAATCAGCACGACAATGTTCTGCGCGGCATTCACTTTTTCTGCAATCATGCTCTTGTGCCGAACAATCCCACCGCCATCTTTAAACTCCACCCAGCACAATTGATTGACGTTATCCTGCTTGAGATAGGTTTTGAAAAAGTAGAGCTTCAGCGCTTTGCCCACGCTGCGGCGGTTGTCCGGCGTTTCGAGAATGTGATCGATGCTGATGTGGGTGTTGCCTTGTTCGTCTTTGTAAGCATCGCCGCCGAGCATGACGTGCTGGCCGTCGAACACGAACGGCAGAATGCCCTCGTCGGCGTTGAGCGGAACATTCACCTCGATTTCCAGCGGATTTTGTGCCAACGCTTCGGCATTTTGAATATCGGTCAACTCCAGAATGTTCTCGCTGTCGCCGCGCGTGCCAGCGCTAAAATTGAGCATCTGCAACCCGTGGTGCTCAAACGCTTTGTAGAAATCAAAACCCTGGCCCGCGCCGCGCGTCCCGGTCGTGGCCGCGTTCAGGCTGAGATTGGCTTTGACGGAAGGATGACTCTTGACGACGATCTTGCCTTTGGCCAGCGCGGTATCCTTTGCGCCCACCTGATCGAGCTGGCGGACGACTTTGATGCAAAGTTTTTTGGCAAACCACTCGTCTTGATACATCTTTGCCTGATCTTCCTCGCCAACGCCGCCCATGCCGCGCGTGGCAGGCAGATCTTCCCCAAAATTTTTCACATTTTTCTGCGCCAGCAAGAAATCGTCGATCTTTTCGGTGCTGACGATCAGTTTGAGGTTGTTGATTTCTTCCTTGACTTTATATTCCTGGCCCTCGATCATCGTGTCATCCAGGTCGAAGTAATGATCTGGCTGATCGCCCCACACGGTGACATACTCCTCGCCCTGCGGCACCGGATCGTTTTTGATCTTGAAGATGCCATACTTCGACGAAAAATAGAGCACGAGAAAGTGCAGGGGCTGTCTCGTGCGGTTGCGTATTTGAATCTTGCCGCGAATTTTCTTCCACTCCTTGCCGGATTTCACGTAATCCAGCGTCATCTCATCCTGTTCGTACTGATGCGGTTTGCCATTCTCCGGGGTTTCGGTGAAAACAAAATCGATTTCATCTTTGTTCATTTCAGAATGGTGATTCTGCAGCGCGAGAATCCGTTCCCACTGCACCACCGGCTTGAGGCCCTCATAGAAAATGGTTTTAGCCGATTGTTCGGAATAATCTTTGACGCCTAGAATCTTCACATTCGTTTCGCGCTGTTTCAGCACGAATTTCCCGCCCTCGGCGGCAAGCGCATAGCGCGTGCCTTCGGGGATGTCAGTCAACTCCACTCCCAGCGTCGCGCCCACTTCAGGAGTCAATGCTTTTTTCAACACTTCCGTGCCTTTGGCCTCACCTTCCAGGTAGACGAACATCGGCGCTGCCGGCATGTTGGTTATTTCGGCTTGATACTGCACCTCGGGGTCGATCTGAAAACCGGGTTCCAAAATACTAGTCTGAGGTCCGACTTTGACAATGGCGGCATTTCCCGCAAAACTTGCAGCATCATCGCCGCGGTAAAGCGCGACCTTTACAACTTGGGTTGAATCCGTGGGAATTCCGGGAACCGGCGCCACCGCGCCCGCGTCGATTTTCCATGCCTGGGTATCAGCCTCGAAATAAACCCGATGGCGATGCGCCGCGCCCGCAGCGGCCCGGCCCAGGAAGCCGGCATACGCATCAAAATTTTCGTAGGGTTCGAATTGGGGGCTTTGGTCTTCAGCGCGCGTGCGCACCGCGGCCCGGCAGCGCACGAATAAATCCGCGTAACTAATATTGCCGCCGCTGGATTTGCTCAACACTTCGATCAACGTGTCGGTGAACACTCCACTGGAGTTCGGGGTTTCCTGGGCGAGCTGCGTGCGCTCACAAGCTGCCAATAAAATATGTTTGCTGGCCGGGATCGCCAACCGTTCTTTCTTCTTTTGCCGCTCCGCATAATAGCCGTCAACATAGCTCTCCAGCGGCCTTTCCTTGCTCACCTCGTGAGTAAGGCGGGCTTTCAATCCTCTAAATGCATTGACGTTCCGTGTGCCGGAACCGGAGTGGCAGCAATCCAGGAGAACGGCCACATGGGCATCCGCCAGATCATAACCGCCGGGGCCGCGGCTGTCATAGCACACCAAGCCCTCATCCTTGCCGTCGGGATAAAATTCCTTGAACGCGGCGGCGGATTTCCAGCGCGCGCCGTGGCCGCAGTATTGAAACACGGCCACGTCGCCGGCTTTGGCTTTGCCCAGATGCTTGCGGAATTGTTTGATGATGTTGCCGCGTGTGGCATCGCGATCCTTCAACACTTCGATCGCCAACTCGCTTTTGTTGAAATTGCCGGTTAAATATTCGTTGAAATGATCGACATCATTCAGACAGCCGGCGAGCCTGCCGACTTCCGGCGCATAGTCGTTGATGCCGACCAGAAGGGCATAGATTTTTTGGGCCATGGGGAAGTTCTCCTCAAGATTGATTTTGTTGACGAGGCGAAGCGGATTCAATCATAAATACAGTTTTAAAGAACAGAAGTTGGGGAAAACTGTAACTTTTTTCTGAAGGCAAACGGCCGTCTCCAAACACGGCCGATCCAGCACGGAACCGGCGCCCAAGCCTTGATAAAGGCGCACCGGAACAAAGGCAAGAAAGATAAGAGAGTACTGTGAGGGGTAATTTTCGTTTGCAGCCAGCTTTTGGATCGTGATTAGGCACGCAAGAAGATGCAAAATAATTCTTCGTAAAGCAACATACAAAGCGCAAACACAAATTGTCGTGATAACACTTTTCTGGTAATAGATCGCAGCGCGGGGCGATCCAGATTTTGAACTCGCGATATACATAGGTACTGCGATTTCATGCATCACATGATGGGTTTTTACAACTTTCGGGATCTCGTGGGTTAAATAAGCCAATCACGGTCAAAAGATCGCGATTTGACGCAGGTCGGGCATAAAACCGCTCAGAAGGCACAAGCATCGACACACCCTAAATTTTAAGAAAATTTAAATCTTCGCTTTGATTATTTTGTAAGTTATGGTATATTCACGCCTGGTATATATTTTGTAGGCCTTATTAGCGTTTTGTCTGTTTCTGATTTGCGCGACATAATTTGACTCACCTTCCGAGAATTTTCTCAGTGTCAGACGTGCCGCCTCGTGCTTTGTTGTTTGAACAGATTTGTCCAGCTCAAAAACAATATCTATGAGCCGCACGCACGATTGAGGTGAAACGAAAAGAAAATGCAAGCAGCACAGGCAATTCTGTGCAACTAAAGAAAGACAAGTGAAGGCAACTATTTGCGCTAGATGATGCCCCGAATTTGCGTTGTACCTTGAGGCCTTCACGATACAAGAACTTCAACTTGGCGCCTTGCGTGAAAAGCTCGCTCGCTTTTCGCGGTGGGGAGTGTGGCAAATGTCTCATAAGTACCGCATTAGAAGCACGCTTTGCGCATTTCTTCTGTTTGATTTCTACTCGTTTTGCAGTGTTCCGACGGTTATAGCTGCTGCACAAAGCAGAGGAACACCCCGCGCACCCACCTTTTCATTCCAACATATCACAATCAATGACGGGCTTTCCCAGGGCATGGTGAATGCCATTTATCAAGACCGCAAAGGCTTCATGTGGTTCGGCACCAAAGCCGGCTTGAATCGCTACGACGGTTATCGCTTCACCATTTTCCGAAATGAGCCTTTCGACTCGACGTCTTTATCCAACGACTATATCACAACCATCTGCGAAGATCGCCGGGGCCGGTTGTGGATAGGAACCAGTACCGGCCTCAATTGCTTTGACCCGGCAACGGAAAAATTCCGGCGCTTCCTGCACGATCCTGCCAATCCCCACGGGCTAAGCGGCAATCACATCTCCACCATATGCGAAGCCCCGGCGCAACCGAATGCGGCGGAAGGCGTGACCGTGCTGTGGATCGGCACTGTCAGCGGTGGCTTGAACAAATTGGTGTTATATGAGACCCGCGGTGAACTGCCGCCGGCCATGCGCGCGCAACGCTCCAATCAAAAGCAGCAACCGGATTACGACGTTGTCAGATATCAACATCATCCCGATGATACCACAAGCATAAGTTCAAATCGAATTTGGGATCTCCTCGTCGATCAAACCGGCGTTTTGTGGATCGGAACGGATCAGGGGCTGTGTCGCCTCGATCCTCCACATTTGAGTGCAGCGAATGAGCAGCCGGTGACATTCACGCGCTATCTGCACGATATAAAGAAGGCCACAAGTCTGCTTGATAATGACTGTCATTCTCTCTACGAAAGCCGCGACAGTTCGATTTGGATTGGTACGACGAAAGGCTTGGCGCGGATAATGCCGGCGAGGGGATCACCGGGAGTTTTCGAAAACCATCCTTATCCGGTGAAACTTTTGACGCCGGCGTTGCCCGAGGCGATTTCAGATATTTGCGAGGATCGTCGCGGCATCTTATGGCTTGCGACTTATCAGGGATTGTTACTGTTTGATCCGAAGAAGGCGTCTTATGAGCTGATTCGGCACGACTCTGAAGATCCTGCGAGCCTGAGCCATGATGGCGTTTGTTCAATTTTTGGTGAACAGAGCGGCGCGATATGGGTCGGTACTTTTGGCTTTGGCCTAAATCGCTGGGATCCACTGGCCATGTCATTTCATTGCTATACCTCCCGCAAGCTCGCGCTGGATTCGGACACGGATCTCAGCATCTATGCCCTGCTGGAAGATCGCCGCGGCGTGACGTGGATTTTTACCAGCCATGACTGGCACCAACTCAATCGCAAAACCGGCAGCGTCCTGCGCCATCCGCTCAATTTTGCTTCGGAACAAGTCAGTGCACTGTTTGAAGATCATGCGGGCTACTTGTGGATCACCAACAATGCTGGCGTATCCCGCTATAACGCGCGATCGCGCCGGATCGAAAAAATTTTCCCGTCGCCGGAAGCGCCTAAATTAAAGCTCAACGCCATCTATGAAGACAATCATGGCGATATGTGGTTTGGTGTTGTCAATGCGCTGCCGAATGGTCCCAAGGCGTTGGCAATCCCGCAAATCGCCCTGTATTGCTGGAATCGCAAAACCGAAAAAATAACTCATTATTCCTTCACCATTCCAGCCAACCTCACAGACGACTGGCTGGATGTCCGCCGAATCGTGCAAGATCAGAAGGGAATGTTCTGGTTGGCGACGAACGTGGGGTTGTTGCGCTTTCATCCGCAGAGCGGCGCGCTTAAAATCTTCCGAAACGAATCGAAGAATCGCGCCAGCTTGACGAATAACGAGGTAAAAACGTTGCTCCCGGATCCTCTGGAGCCGGAGCGGTTTCTCTGGCTCGGCACCAATGGCGGCGGCTTGAATCGTTTGGATCTCGCCGCTGAAAACTTTTCACATTATTTGGAAGAGCAGGGCTTGTCCAACAATGTGGTTTACGGCATCCTTTCGGACAACGCCGGCAATTTGTGGATGAGCACCAACAAAGGCCTGTCCCAGGCCATTCTCGCACGGGAGAGCAGAGACATCATCAGGTTCCGAAACTATGATGTCGGCGACGGCCTGCAAAGCAATGAGTTCAACACCGGCGCTTACTCCAAAAATGCGCAGGGAGAAATGTTCTTCGGCGGCATCAAAGGCTTTAATATCTTTCATCCGGACAGCATCAAGGATAATGCTTACCTCCCACCGGTTGTGTTCACGGATTTTTACATCCGGTATCAGAGCGTCAAGCCGGGCGCGCCAGGCTCGCCCTTGCAGAAAACGATCAGCCTGACAGACACCGTCACACTTTCTCCCAAAGACAATGTTATGGCGATTGAGTTTGCCGCGCTGGATTATTCCGCGCCGGAGAAAAACCTGTATTCTTACAAACTGGAAAACTTTGATGAGGACTGGAGCCGGCCCGACCGCAGGCAGCGCGCCACCTACACCAATCTCAAACCGGGCGTTTACGTTTTGCGCGTGCGCGGCAGCAACAGCAGCGGCGAGTGGAACGAAGAAGGCGCGCGCTTGACGATTGCAATCAAACCGTATTTTTATCAGACCGCCTGGTTCATCGCGCTTGGCACACTGTTAATGGCAGTAGTATTTTATGGCGGCCTGCGCTGGCGGCTGCATCATTTGGAAATCACACATCGAGAGTTGGAGAATCAGGTCGCGGCGCGCACCACGCAATTGCGCGAGAGCGAAGCCAAATTGCACCAGATCAACGAGCGCCTCGAACAGCGCGTGCTCGAGCGCACCGCAGCATTGCATCAAAGCGAAGAACGTTACCGGGTGCTGTACGACTATAGTCCGATCATGTACTTTACGGTCGACGCCAAGGGTGTCGTACTTTCCGTCAATCAATCCGGCTGCGAGGAGTTGGGTTACTCAGCGGAAGAGCTGATTGGCCGTCCCGTCCTTAACGTTTTTCTCGAAAAAGACAAAGAAGAGGTGAAGCGCCAACTTGCCGCCTGCTTGCAAAAGCCTCAACTGCTGCATGCCTGGGAATTGCGCAAGCTTCGGAAAGACGGCAGCATTTTATGGGTCAGCGAATCGGCCCGCGCCGTCAAAAACCGCGAGGGTAATTGGGTGGTTCTGATCGTTTGTGAAGACATCACCGCGCGCAAACAAGCTGAAATCGCAATCAAAGAGAGCCAGAATCGCTATCATGTTCTCTTCGACGAAGCGCCCACGCCGCTTTGGGAGATCGATTTGTCCGCCGTTAAAATCCGTCTTGAGGAATGGCGGAAAAAGGGAATTGACAACCTGCGCGTGTTTCTTGACGAACACCCGGAAGCGGTGGAACAATGCTTGGCTCAAATCAATACCTTGAACGTCAACCAGGCTACCTGGCGCTTATATCAGGCTGACTCCAAAGATCAACTCATTTTTAATACCCGCAAAATCTGGAATGCCGACTCCCTGAACGCATTTAAGGACCAACTCCTCGCAATTGCCGAGGGCAAAAGCGACAATAAGTTTGAAACAAGCATGCAAACATTACGGGGGAAAACAATACATCTCTGGGCGCATTGGCGTGTCGAGCCCGGTTGCGAAAAGAATCTGTCAAGAGTTTTCCTGGCAGTTATTGATATAACCGAGAGAAAGGAAGCGCTCACCGAGCTGCACACGTCGCGCGAGCGTTTACGCGCGTTGAGCGCACACTTGCACTCCTTGCGAGAGCAGGAACGTTTGGCCATTGCCAGAGATTTGCATGACGAATTGGGCCAAGCTCTGACGTCGCTGAAGATGGACATGTCTCTGTTGAAGTGTAAAGCCCAAAACACCACAGGCAAATTTAAAGACGTAACGGTTTTGGACGACATTGAGACCATGCATGGGCTGATTGCCGGCACCATCAATAAAGTTCGCAACCTGATTACAGAATTGCGCCCGGAAGTTTTGGATACGCTTGGCCTCATTCCAGCGCTGGAGTGGCAAATCGAGGAATTTCATAAACGCACAAATCTGGCGTGCGCATTCAGCAGTACGGTGGAGGAAGAGCTGTATCTTGTCAAAGAGCATGCGATTGCCGTCTTCCGTATTTTTCAGGAGAGTCTCACCAATATTGCGCGTCATGCTCAAGCCGGCAAAGTGACGGCTACAATTGAAAAGTATCATGGCGCCCTGTGGGTGGAAATTACCGACGACGGCAAGGGCATTACAGCAGAGGATCTCAATGCGCACGGCAAATTCGGTTTGTTGGGCATGCGCGAGCGCGCACTGGTGTTTGGCGGTGAAGTGACCATCACCGGCGCTCCCGGCCGGGGAACGACGGTAAGAATCAAAGTGCCGATCGCCGCAGCGTGAATCGTTTGAGGATTATTGCAGCAAATAATTGATGATGTGGCAACGTAACCGACTCTTTTGATGATTATGATTCAAATCCTAATCGTTGACGATCATCTTCTCATCCGCGAGGGTTTTAAGAAAATCATCGGCCAGGAAGCGGATATGCAGGTGGTGGCCGAATGCCAAAATGCGGCCACCGTCCTGGATTACCTTCATGACGGCGAATGCGACGTGATCGTTCTCGACATCAACATGCCCGGCAAAAGCGGCCTGGATTTGTTGAAGGAATTGCCGTTGCGCGAAACCGGCATTAAGGTTTTGGTTCTCAGCATGAATCCCGAAGAACGTTTTGCGGTGCGCGCCCTGCAATCCGGCGCCTCGGGTTATCTGACCAAAGACACGGCCGGTGAAGAACTGGTCGCGGCTATCCGGAAAGTATATCACGGCGGGAAATATATTTCATGCACGTTGGGCGAGCAACTAGCTTGCTATGTGCAACACGACCCATCCCGGCCGCTTCACGAAAACCTGTCCGATCGCGAAATGCAAGTTCTACAACTGGTCGGTATTGGCAAAACCTTGACTGAGATTGAGGCGGAGCTAATGCTTAGCGCCAGCACCGTCAAAACCTATCGCCAGCGCATTTTGCAAAAACTCCAATTGCATTCCACGGTAGAGATCGTTCACTATGCCATAAAAAACAATCTCGTTGATTAGAAGTTCAATTTTGCGTCTTCCCCAATAGACGCGAATCATCGCGAATTAAAAAGCATTAGCGACCATTCGCGTTGATTAGCGGTTTAAAGAAAATGAGTAAGTTATTTAAATGGCAATCCTTAAACCCGCGTCTTCAAGACTCTCTTATCCTCATGAACTGCTAAAATCGTCTTTTGTCGTCAAAAAGACGACAACCCTTCATCTCAAGTACGATGTTGTTTCCAGAAAAAGGTGACACAAAATTCATACTTGGGACTATAGATTCAGAATAAAAATTTCTTATTTTCGCTACAGGACATTGGAAAAATTACTACGCTTGCACATGCGACTCGCGAAGGGAAGTTGTGTAGCGTGTGTGGATGCAAATTTCATGAAAATTCTTCTTGTCGATGACTCGGCGCCCGTGCGAAAGCATATGAAGCCGCTGCTTTCAGCAATTGCCCACTTCGAAATCATCGGCGAGGCGGAGACTTCATGTGCAGCTTTGCATTTTATAAAGAAACTGCGGCCGGACGTCGTCATTCTGGACGTGGTTCTGAAGGAAGGATCTGGGTTTGACGTGCTGACGGAGGTCAAAAAATGGCGAGATTCTCCGATCGTGATTATGCTCACAGATTACACGGCAGAGCCGTTCCGCAAGAAAGCCAAGGAAGAGGGCGCCGACTTTTTTTTTGATAAGTCGACTGAATTTGAAAAATTGATTGAGCTATTGCAGCAAATTAAGACTTAATAGCGCGCTGGTTATTTCGCCAGGAACTGCTATAGCGCTTTTCAACTATTCACGTGGCAGGCATAGACCTTTCATCTGAATTTGCGGCATGCGGGCAACCCAGGAGCTTGCCGGCTGTGGAAGCCGCCGACTGAAAAATGCTGTAGAGCAGAATTATATCTCTCCCCCAATAGAACTCGTTTTAGACTCAAGCACCATGACCGCAAAGCCTGATGTTTTTGTCGTTCACGATCCCTTGGCTGTGCAGCATGATATGCATGTGTCCCGAAGAGGAAACGGGAAATCCGGATTGGTGCCCTCGTGCCCCTCGCCTCTTGACACCGGGATCACAGATACCATTTTTTTTGATATCGTTCAAAGATCAGCGGCAATGAAAAAAGTTTGTAGCTTGATCGCCGACCTGGCAGCAACCGATTCAACCGTGCTCATTCAAGGAGAAACCGGTACCGGCAAAGAAATGATTGCGAGGGCGATTCATCACAGCAGTCGCCGGAAAGATCGCCCCATGATCGGATTCAACTGCGCCGCGCTTTCCACATCCTTGATTGAAAGCGAGTTGTTTGGCCACGAACGAGGCGCTTTTACGGGAGCACTCCGCACACGTGCCGGGCGCTTTGAGCAGGCGGATGGCGGCACACTTTTTCTCGATGAGATCGGAGATATGCCGCCGGAACTGCAAGTCAAACTGCTGCGTGTATTGCAAGAAAAGGAATTCGAGCGCGTCGGCGGCAATGAAGCCATGGCCGTTGATGTTCGAATCATTACGGCAACCAATAAAGACCTTCGTCGCGCTGTACGAGACGGGCAATTTCGGGAGGACCTTTTTTACCGCTTAAATGTCGTACTCATTCAAGCCCCTCCTCTGCGTGAACGTTTGGAAGATGTGCCGCCACTGACGCTGCATTTCCTGCACGAACATGCGCAACGATGCCGCCGGGACATTCAAGGCATTGAGAACGACGCCATGCAACTTTTGCTGGCCCAACCCTGGCCAGGCAACATTCGTGAGTTGCAAAATGTAATCGAACGCTCCATGGTTTTGGAGAAAAGCCGCGTTTTGACCCGGAGCACAATTGCAAGTTGTTTGCATGCCGACACACAGCCAAACGAAGCTGTCGAATTCTTCCGGGAAGGCATGCCGTATCACCAGGCGAAAGGCGAGTTGCTTGATCGTTTTGAGCGTGATTACATCACCTGTATGCTGAAAAAACACGATGGCAATATCACAAAAGCGGCAGGTGCAGCGAGGTTGGGCTACCGCAATTTCTATGAAAAGATGAAGAGGCTCGGCATCTGCAAGTGGGGGTTTACGAAAAACTAATCATTTGTTTGTGCTGTTTGCGTCATAATCATGTCGAAGACGTCATAATTCGATTCGTTTTTGGGGCAAGCCTCATACAAAACGTTGACTTTTGAAGCAGTACTTCCCGACCACCTCACGAGAAAAATCAAACAGATACTTCAATCTCCATCTCGCTGGTGTGTGCCACTAACGGGCGGACGTCTTGTTGGTATGCCCATTGCAATCAGAATTAAAGAAAATATTATTTGATTGTCATAATCGAAACCAAGTGTGTACCATTCGACTTGCTGGCGCACTGAACTTCGAAACCGGGAAAGCAGAATCGCCGGCTTCACGAGAAGGTCACCCATGATAAAGATCATTTATTCCAGTCAATCGACACAAGGATGAGGGGAGAATGAAGAACTTGCTCAAAGTGCGGCGATGGGAAGCCGGAATGAAGCAATATGAACTTGCCACCAGACTCCATTGTAGCGCACCCTATCTTTCAATTATTGAAAGCGGACGCATTGATCCACCGGACGAATTCAAAGTCATGGTGGCACAAATTCTGAATCTGAAGGTTGAAGAGATTTTTCCAGAGGTCGAAAGCGTGGAAGGAGATCTCTGATGGACGGATTGTTTCACGATACCCGCGCCGATTCTCCCAACTGGCATGCCATTTACTGCAAACACCGGCATGAACGTGTTGTTCATGGAGCGTTGACAACCAAAGGTATCAATTCATATTTGGCCGAGTATGAAACGCGCGCACAATGGGGAACACGCCTGCGCAAGATCAGAAAGAATTGGCTCCCAGGTTATGTTCTGGTGCAGATGCCGGCGCACGATGCGGCCGCATACTTGAGCATTCTGCAGACGCATGGCGTGGTTAAATTCGTGGGAAGGCCGTGGCCGCAATTGTCCGTCATCCCAATCGAGCAGGTTGATAGTGTGCGATTGCTGCTGGGCTCACGAAACGATTTCGAGGAAACGGAGTACTTCAGCGCCGGCGAAGTCGTTGAAGTCATCGGCGGCCCTTTCGCCGGCTTGATCGGCAGAGTACTCAATCCTGCCAGTCGGAAGAGCCGTGTCGTGGTCTCCATTGATCTTCTGCGGCGCAGCGTCGCCGTCGAGGTGGGTTCGGGGCTCTTGCGGCGATTACAGGCATTGCAAGCCGCGGCCTAGTTGCGCCGAGCTCTATCAAATTTGACACTGAAGAATCGATGGTACTTGTTTATAGATTTTTCGTCACAGCGCCGTTTCATCGGACATATTTGGGTTAGGTGTCTCAACTTGCGTGGCTGATTCCCCACCCATAAATATCATTTGTGTCAGTACTTCTGCGCACCCAAAGGAATAGAGTGGCGCTTACGTGGCGGAGCTATGGCCTTTTCTGGCCATTGCCAAAAAAGTACAGGTTTCCATTCTAAAATTCGATTCATCTACTGTGAGGGTTAAATGAACGCGATTTTGGAAGCGCAAAGCTGCGCTTTAACGCTGAATGTTGATCAATTTGTATCGGAGTACGAGGAATCGCTGCGCGCCCTTTATGCAGGTGCTCCCAAGCAGCGCGTGCGTACCATCATCAACCAATACTTCATCAGTACCTTTTTCTTATTGTCCTACTTCTGCTTCCTGGTTTTTGTGCCGCGTGCGCTCTTGCGGATACCCTCGCTTTCTGCGGCACGACAGGCGGTACGCGAGGCGGCGCTCAGAATTGTCGATGTGCTAGGGGCAATTGTCGGATTGCTGTGTGCGCTACCGCTTTTTGTTGTGCTTCCCATTCTCATCAAAATCGATTCTCCCGGCCCGGTTATTTATAAACAAATCAGAACGGGGCCGGACCGACGCAGAAAACGACAGCGTTGGGGAAAAACGCCGGGTGACGGACATGATCGAAACAATGGTACGCAACGAGGGCAGAATTCTTTCGGAAACCCCTTTTACATTTTGAAATTTCGCACCATGCACAGGGATGCTGAATCGAATGGTCCGGTGTGGGCTCAGAAAAACGATCCGCGTATCACGCGCGTCGGCAAATGGTTGCGCAAAGCACATATTGATGAAATTCCACAATTCCTGAATGTGCTCAAGGGAGAAATGAGCCTGGTTGGTCCACGGCCGGAGCGGCCGGAGATTATCACCTCGTTGGTTGAAACATACCCAGAATATCAAAATCGTCTGGCAGTCAAACCCGGTATTACCGGAATATCGCAAATTTGCCTGGGCTATGACAGCAACCTGGATGATGTCCGAAAAAAAACCAAGCTGGACATGCTCTACATTTCCCGGCGCTCCGTTTTTATGCATATGAAAGTGTTATTTTATACGGCCGGATACATTCTCACGGCAAAACCGATAAACCAAAAACGCTTTCTGGACTCGAGACGTGCAAACGGAAAACTCAATTATCGCATCAGTTATGAACCCATGCACTAGGCGGCCCGCCACAATGTGCCTTGGTATGATGGCTACGATATTCCTTTTAGCAGGTGGACAGAATGTGGCTTTGGCACAATCGAGTAACGGGCCGAGGCCGGACTGCGTCGTAGTCAGTTCCATTCCGGCAGGAGTGATGATTACCCTGCAGGGAGAGTATGAGTTTGTTGGACGGACGCCCTTTACTCTTCCGTATTCATTGACCGGCCAGTATCGGATTAAGGCAACAAAAGACGGATACGAGAGCAAGGCCAGGGATCATATATTTTCTTTATCGAATGGCCATATTTACGAAATCTCCTTAACGCGAAGGACTCCTGTGAGGGCATTTTATAGATCTTTGCTGCTGCCAGGATGGGGGCATTTTTACACCGACAGAAAAGCGTGGGGTGTGTTTTATTCCAGTCTTATTACCACTTCATTTGTTGCCGCGGCAGTAAACCAGTCCCGCTACCGCGACTCACAGTCAGAATATGAGGACGCGTTTGGCAGATTTACGAATGCCGAGGCGAATTTCGCAGAGCAAAATATAGCATTCGCAGACATGCAGAGATCCTTGCGGGACCTTGACCACTACAAAAAAAAGAGAAATCGAAGTCTGTATTTCGCTGGCGGCGTATGGCTTTTCAGTATGCTCGAGAATCTGATTTTTTTCCCAACGTACCCTCATGAGAAGGGAGCAACGCTGGCGGTCATACCAAGCCTAAACCCAATAGCCGACGGCGCAACTCTGCAAGTGCGAATTCCGATCAAATGACGCATCACGATGAAATGAAGCTCGCAAAAGCGACAAGTTCGCATGGGAGGCGTGGTCTGGCTGCAACGAAAGCTATCGTGCGGTTCTTTGTACTCCCCCAAGCAGTCTGGTTGTTGCTTGCATGTGAAGACTACCAGCCCACAAAAGTTCCACCGGAAAAGGCATTTTTTCTGCCTGCTCCAACCGAAGTTGGAATAGAAGCAGGAAATGGCTCGCTGGCGATAACGTGGACCTTCGAGGATACCGGCAGTGTGAAAGAGTATCGCATCTACCGGCAGGATAGCTCGGGTAGCGCCAATGTGTTTCGGCGAATCGCAGCAACCAGCAACCAGTTCTATCAGGACGAGAGCGTAAAAAATGGTGTAACGTACTCTTATGAGATTGCCGCCTTGAATAAGTTTGGCGTGGAGGGCGAACACTCGGCAGCGGTCGCCGCGACGCCGTTGAACCTGCTGCCAAATGCGGTGATTCTCCGAGAACCCACCACGGTGCAAGGGAGCGTTTCGTCGCTTCACCTCAGATGGCAGCCGACCACCGATGCGGATTTCAAGTCCTACCAACTCATGCGTTCGCTCAGTATCCCGGTGTCGTTGTCATCAACGCTGGTTCAGGTCTTCACTTCAAGCGCCACTTTGGATTACACGGATACCGGCTTGGCGCCGTCGACTAGATATCACTACCGCCTCTACGTCTTCAATCAGTCCGGCAACGGCACGGGAAGCAATATCGTCGTGGGAACAACGCCGGTGAACGACCCACCGGTGCCTGTAACGCTGGCACAACC
Source organism: Candidatus Zhuqueibacterota bacterium (assembly GCA_003576975.1). Classification (GTDB taxonomy): domain Bacteria; phylum Zhuqueibacterota; class Zhuqueibacteria; order Zhuqueibacterales; family Zhuqueibacteraceae; genus Coneutiohabitans. The sequence goes on along the minus strand of QEVD01000008.1, from coordinate 24,445 downwards.
CATGCAAACGCCCACCGGCCTGCGCTTGACCTGGTCGCAAAGCATTGACTCTGAATTCCACAGCTATCGGATCTATCGCGCCACCGCTTCGCCAGTGGATACCACCAACACTTCGTCCCTGTTGCTTGTTATCAACACCGCAACGGTGACAGAACACAATGACGCCAGCGTCAAGCCAAATATCGAGTATTACTACAGAGTATTTGTGTTCGACAGATTTGGCCTCGTTGCCGGCAGCAATGAGGTAAAGGGTTCATTTACACCTTAATCATAGTCGCCCCATGCAGAAGACAATATTGATGCAACCCACCCGCTTGTTAGTGCTGAGCTTGGCCATATCTGCCAGTTTGGCGATTGACCTTGCACGGCTATGCGTCGCTCAGGAAAAGCCGGCTGGTCAGGAGTATATCATTGGCGTTGGAGATGTTCTATCTGTCGCATTTTGGCAAAAGCCGGAGTTGAACAGTGAGGCCAAAGTCAATTCTGCCGGCGACATCGAGCTCCCGATAATCGGCACAGTACCAGCGGAGGGTATGACGGTTGGCAAACTTCGCGAGATAATCATCAACAAAATTTCGCTATTGGACATGACAGTGACTCAGGCTGCCATCAAGGTGACAGAGTATGCGAGCAAAACCGTGTATGTAACCGGAGCCGTCGGTAATCCCGGCAAATTCAGCTTTGAAACAATACCAAATTTGTGGCAGGTCATCCTCGAAGCCGGCGGTCCTCTTCCGACTGCATTATTGAATAATGTCACCATTGTACGTGGCAGCGGCGAACAGGCCGGCAGTATCCTGAATGCTGATGTGAGTCTGGCACTTGAGCGGGGTGACTTTTCACTGTTGCCGCCGGTGTACCCGGGCGACACGATTAACCTCGGCCAACGTGACGGAACCTCACCTTATTCGATTTCTTCTACACTGGGCTTCGCGCAAAATGTCATTTACGTTTTGGGCCAGGTTGCCAATCCGGGGCCTGTCAATATGGATCATCAGATGGACGTTCTCGAAGTGATCGCCCGGGCCGGCGGCGCCACTGAAACGGCAAACTTAAAGCAAGTTCGGGTTTTGTTCAGAGAGCAACAATCCGGGCTTGCGACAATTAACATGGAGAGCTACTTGAGCCAATCCGTACCGAGGCCGCTTCTGCTTCACGGGGGCGATGCCGTCTATATTCCGTCCAAAAGTCGGCTGCCAGGTTTCTTAGAAGAAGTGGCTCGTCTGGTCGTCGCTTCAGTTGCAGCAGGCGCTGCATTTACTCTCTTCCGATAACAGTAAATCATGCCATGCAAAACGTCTCCGAAAATTTGAAAATTCCATTCCGCACGGTGCTGTCAATCGTTAAGCCGGATATTGATTTGAAGCAGTTTTTGTTTGTGCTGTGGCGGCGAAAATGGTGGCTGGCAATTCCGATAGCTTTGGTGGTGAGTGCCAGTGTCATATACGCCTTGAAAAACATCCGCCCGATCTATGAAGCCTCCGCCATGATCAAGGTGGCGCCCAGCCGATTTCTCAATTCCTCGATGCGCCAAATCACGCCGGGCGCTTCCGTCGACAACGTCATCGCTGAAAATGATGCGCTCGTCCGCAAGCTCCGCAGTTCGGAGTTTTTGCTCAAGTTGTCCCAGCGATTGGATCTGGCCAACCGGGATAACAAGTACACCGCTGCAGCAAGATCGCTGCGGGCCCAAGCCCCATGGACCTCGTATGAAGACGCGCTGGAAGCTGTCATCCTGAAGGCATTGCGTGAGAAGATACAAATTGTAAAACTCGCGAGTGAACAAGGTCTGTTCCGGATTTTCGCGCGGGATACCTCGCCGCAGTTGGCTTATGATATTGTTCGCAATCTTTCCGACATTTTTATTGAAGAATCACGCGGCGGGGCGCAAGAGAGTCTGCAGGCTCTTAAAGAAGAAAGCGATGCCCAAATTCAAATCTATGAGGAAAAGATTGCGGTATCCGAGCAAAAATTGCGGGAGTACCAGGAGCATCTGGCCGCCAAACGCGCCAAAAGCGTCACCTTAGATGACCGGGGCATTGTCGAGCTGCGCAGGAGAAAAAATGCCATAGAAGTGGCGATAGCCGACAAGGAGAGGCGCCTGGAAGAGATTGTCAATCGTCTGCCGAGAAATTCGGGAATCGTCCAGATCTCCGGAGAACAGTTTTCCGAAATAGCAGCCAAAATTGAAAACAAATTGAAAAACCTCCAAAACAAGGCGAACATCGACAGTTGGGAAAGCAAGGAGGAGCTGGCTCTTAATCAGGAAATCAATTCCATGCGTCAGGAAGCCCGCAACTTTCTCGTGCAATTCTTGGCCCAACGTTCCACCGCACTGACAGAGGGGACTAAGGCAGATATCATCGAATATAACCTTATCAGGCAAATCGATGTTCATGTTTTGCGGACCAAAGCAAGAATAGTCGAGGGGGTATTGAACAGCTACTTGCGTGATGTCGTCACCGAACCGTCGGAACAGTTGAAATTGCGGACCCTGGAGGACGAGCTCGAACAAAATCGACGAATCTATTCCCTATTCTTCAGTCAATCGCGCGGGGCGATCATCGAAGAGTCGCTGCAAACACGCGATGCCGAATTCAAATATACTGTCGTCGAACCTCCCAAGGTGCCGATCTATGCGGTTGGCGGCAGCAAGCGAAATTTTGTGACGTTGGCGTTTCTTATCAGTTTGGCAATCGGCGGCGCGCTCGTTTATGGCCGCGAGTATTTGGACCAAACCATTCGTGACGTGAAGGATGTCGAGCATTACCTCGAACATGAGGTTTGGGGCATCATCCCCAAACTGACCCTGCCGTTCAACGAGTGGTATAAATCGTTTCAGTCCATGGATAAAGATTCGAGCAACGGCAAACTCTCGAGCAATGTGGAAATCCACTCATGAAAACCTCCGTTGCGAAATTCAAAAAATCAGCCAAGCCGCTTGGGTATTACCTCGAAACACCGGAATTGAATGAATTCAAGCGTTTGTTCAATCGCCTGCACACCGAGAAACAAAAGCACGGCACAAAAATCTTCATGATCACCAGCGCAATGATGAGCGAAGGCAAGAGCACCGTTGCCGCCTATTTAGCGGTGACCAGCGCGCTCTATCAATCCACCGAAACCGTTCTGGTGGATTGTGATTTGAGGCGGCCTGTAATCCATCGGCATTACGAATTACCCCTGCAGCAGGGGATCGCTGAGGTGCTGTCCCGGGAGCTTGATCTGAGTGCCGCAATAAAACCCTCTGCCCTGCCGCATCTGAAAATCATTACCGCCGGCAAACCCAACCAAACTCCCGCAGAGCTTTTCTCCCTCACGCACCTGCAAAGTGTCGTCGATGAGATGCGCGAAAAATTCAGCATCATCATTTTCGACGCGCCGCCAATCATTCCGGTCAGCGATACGCTACTGCTGAGTAATTTCGTCGACGGCATTTTGATCGTGGTGAAAGCTGGAAAATCGCAGAAGCGCGTCACTCAAAGAGCCCTCGACATGCTGCAAACCAACTCCGACAAGATTCTCGGAGTGGTGGTGAACAACCTGCGCAGCGCTCTGCCCTACTATTACGATCATCGTTATTACGGTTACAAGTACTACCGGCAGATTGAAAACGCAAATGCGAAACGCTCTGACCATTGACGTCGAAGAGTGGTTTCACGTCTCCCGCTTTCGAAACGTAATCAAACCCGGCGACTGGCCCGGATTGGAAAGCCGGGTGGTGCAGAATGTTTGTTATCTCCTGAAGTTGCTCCGCGAGCACGAGGTGCGGGCCACCTTTTTTGTTCTGGGGTGGATTGCAGAAAGACATCCAGAGCTGGTCTATACAATCGCGCAATACGGACATGAGATCGGCAGCCATAGCTACGCCCATCAGTTGGTGTATGAACAGACGCGTGAAGAATTCACCGACGACCTGCAAAAGTCCCTGTATGCTTTGCGGCGGGTGGTCGGCTCGGAAGTGAAATGTTACCGTGCTCCCTCCTATTCCATCAGCTCAAGAAAACTTTGGGTTTTTGACACGCTGTTTGACAATGGCATTTCGATCGATTCCAGCCTGTTTCCCATCAAGCACGATCTCTATGGCGTCTCGGATTCCCCGACGGAGATATTCGAAATATCCCTCAACGGCAAAGGATCGCTCACCGAATGTCCCTTGTCCACGGTCTCCATCGCCGGGAAAAACTTTCCGGTGGCGGGCGGCGGTTACCTGCGGTTGTTTCCTTTGTGGGTGATTTCGAAAGGCATCGCACGCATCAATCGCGCGCAGCAACCCGCGATTATCTATGTGCATCCTTGGGAGCTCGATCCGCTGCAACCGCGTATTGCCGTATCCTTCTTTGATCGGATTCGCCATTACGCCAACCTGGAAACGACCGCGGGCAAACTCCGCACCTTGCTGAGAACCTTTCCCTTCTCGACCTTGGGAGAAATCGTCGCGAGCCATAAGCCACCCGGCAAGCGACCGCTCCTTACCTTGGAATCAACCCACGAATCAAACCTGCAATCTTGAACATGACGGCTATGATGAGGGTGAAGCTTTTGCAGCCGGAAGATGAAAAGCGTTGGGACGCTTTTGTCGATGCTGATTCCCAAGGCACCATTTTCCACAAGATCGCTTGGAAGAGAGTAATTGGAGCAACGTTTCCCTATAAGCCTTATTATCTGCTGGCAGAAAGAGGTGAGGCACTTTGCGGGGTATTGCCGTTGTTTCACGTCCACACGATGTTTTCCGGAAATGCTTTGATCTCGACACCGTTCGCAGTTTACGGTGGCATTTTGGCCAAAGATCGTGAGACAGAATCTGCATTGTTCGAAGCAGCAAAAGAACATGCCCGCCAGCTCAGCGCCAATTATATCGAGTTGCGCGAGCGCTATTCAAAACCGAACGAGCAGCTTCAAACGCGCGATTCTCTATATGTGACGTTCCTGCGTCGCATCGAAAAATCTGCCGAGGCGAATTTCAAACTTCTCCCCCGCGAAGCGCGCCGTTTGGTCCGTAAATCAGAGGCCGGCGGCCTCACCGGTCAACGAAGCAGGCGTGTTGAGGATTTGAAGGCATTTTATCATATCTATGCCGCCTCGGTGCGCCATCTCGGAACGCCGGTGTTCCCCTATTACATGTTCGAGAATTGTCTGAACTTTTTGCAGGATGACGCCGACCTCCTGTTAATATACCATCAGGACAAACCCGTCGCCGGTGTACTCTCATTTTATTACCGCGATATCGTTCTGCCTTATTATGGCGGAGCTCTGCCGGAAGAGAGAGCGCCCTCCCCCAATAATTACATGTACTGGCATTTGATGCGAGAAGCCGGTGCACGCGGCTACGCGTGGTTTGATTTTGGCCGAAGCAAAAGCGATACAGGCGCTTACAATTTCAAGCGCCACATGGGTTTTGAGCCGACACCACTGCATTATCAATATTATTTGGTGAATGGCGCGGCAATACCCAGCAATAATCCCACTAATCCGAAATTCAAAATGGCAATCGAGACATGGCGACACTTGCCATTGGCAGTAACCAAAATACTCGGACCAAAACTCGTCAAGGCCTTCCCTTAGAAACACATGAAAACATATCTCGTTACTGGCGGCGCTGGTTTTATCGGTTCCCATATTGTTGAAACGTTGGTGAAACGAGGCGCTCATGTTCGCGTGCTTGACAATTTCAGCACCGGCAAACGCGAAAATCTTCAACTCCTAAACAAAAAAATCGAGCTTATCGAAGGCGATATCCGCGACCGCGACATCGTCAGCAAAGCCGTGACAGGCGTTGATTACGTCCTGCACCAAGCGGCACTCGGATCGGTACCGCGTTCGATCGAAAATCCTGCGGAGACCAATGAGGTCAACGTCTCCGGCACGCTCAATTTGCTCTTACTCGCCCAATCAGCAGGCGTCAAACGTTTTGTTCTTGCTTCATCGTCCTCGGTCTACGGCGATACGCCAACTTTGCCGAAGCATGAAAACATGCCGTTACTGCCACTTTCGCCATATGCTACTTCGAAACTTGCAGCAGAATGTTATGCCCTCAACTTTTACCATATTTATCACTTACCGGTTGTCTGTCTAAGATATTTCAATGTTTTTGGACCACGACAGGATCCCGCCTCTCAATATGCTGCTGTTATTCCACGATTCATTGAGGCGTTCTCAAAAAACAACTGCGCTGTCGTCTATGGCGATGGTGAACAGACTCGAGACTTCACCTATGTTGAAAATGTCGTTCGCGCCAATCTGAGTGCGTGTACCTCCGAGGCTGCTATCGGCAAGGCGATAAATATCGCGTGCGGCACACGCCACAGTCTGAATGAATTGCTACAAAGCTTGCAAGATATTTTCAAAAGGAAAATCGAGGTAAGCTACATGAAGGCCAAGTTAGGCGATGTAAGGGACTCCCTAGCAGCAATAGAACGGGCCAGAAATCTGCTCGGATACGAGGTCCGCGTGCAGTTTCGAGAAGGATTGCAACACACCGTACAATCCACTTCATAGAGGGCAATTCATGATTCGACGCCAAATGGATTTGGCCTCGGTTGAAATCAGCATCAAATCAATCATGGCCGTGTTATTCAGGTTGGACAAAAAACTGCCGATTATTGCCTTGGGTTATATCTTCGGCATGGCAATGTTTGCCTTGACGCCGACAGACAATTTCGCAGTAGGCAAAGTTCTTTTCACCTTCGCTCCCTTTGTTCATAACACACTGCGCATTCCAGAATACGCCTCTCTCTATCTGCTTTTTTCAATAAGCCTGGTCTCATTCGGCGTAGGATTCAGGAAAGCCGGGCGCGCGGGCGTGCTTTTTTGTGTCGCGTTTGCAGTATGTCTCGAAGTGCTGCAAGCCCGCATGCCAGCCCGAGAATTCTCGGTTGTGGCTCTGGGTCTGAATTTCGCCGGCATTTTTCTTGGGTACGTGGCGATTCAATACTACCTGCACGCGACATTTGTGGGAAGATGGGAATGAGAACCTGACAATGAAGATCCTATTTCTGGCGCACCGGCTGCCCTATCCACCGGACAAGGGCGAAAAAATTCGCGCCTTCAATATCCTCAAGCATCTGGCAAACCATCATGAGGTCCACGTGGTGTGTTGGTCCGATGGAGAGCCCGAGTTGCAGGCGACGGGAAAACTCAAATCGTTGGTACCGAACCTGCACGTTGCGCCGTTTTCTCCGCAGCGGCAGCGCGTGCACATGCTGCGAGGGCTGTTCTCCGACAAGCCGCTGACCGTACACTATTTTTATGCGGACACACTTCGCAAGCAAATCGACGCCCTTTTGCAGAGTATTGCCTTCGATGCGCTTTTTGTTTATTCCTCCAACATGGCCGAATACGTTTTGGAGACCAACATCCCGATCCGCCTCATCGATTTTTGCGATCTCGATTCGGAAAAATTCAAGCAATACGCCACCTGGAACAAACCGCCGCTCTCGTGGCTGTATCGTTTGGAAGGCAAACGCCTCGCCCGCTATGAGAAGCGTATCGCCGAAAAGTTCAATCATGTCATTTTCATCAACCTCGGCGAAAAGCATTTGTTTGACCACGGCCACGGCAACGGTAAAACCTCGGTGTTGAGCAACGGCGTGGATTTGCATCAGTATTTTGGCGATGCGTTGCCAAACGGACATGCCATCGCCACCAACGATTCTCCGGCGTTGGTATTCACCGGCACCATGGATTATCTGCCGAACATCGACGCAGCCATGTGGTTTGCGGAAAACGTTTTTCCCAAAATCAAATCCATCCTGCCGGGCGCGCAATTTCACATTTTGGGCCGGCGGCCGGCCCGGAACATTCGCAGGCTGCACGATCCCGACAAAGCGATCTTCGTCAGCGGCTACGTCGAAGACCTGCGCGACCGAATGCAAAGCGCTGACGTGTTCGTGGCGCCCATGCGCATTGCGCGTGGCATGCAGACCAAGCTTCTCGAAGCCATGGCGTGCGGCGTTCCAGTGGTGACGAGCCCCACCGCGGCGAAAGGCATTGGCGCGTGGCCGAGCCGGGAAGTCCTGGTGGCGGAGACAGAAGCGGAATATGCCCGCCAGGTTTTACACGTGCTTTTCAATCCCCGTGTCAGGGATGGTCTGAGAAAACGAGCGTTCGAATTTATCAAACAGAAATTTGATTGGGAAAAGAATCTGCAGCAGTTGGATGCGCTTATTCAACAAAGCTCGTCAGTATTGCAGAATTGACAGTGCATCATGATTAACTCCTCTTCACCCACACTAGCCCCACAACTAGACAAACAACAGGAATTTTGGAATCGATGGAATGCCGAGGTACGAGAAAGCGGAAAATTTGATCTCGCTTCCAGGGCGCGTGCTGAAAAGACTCTGGCAATGTTCGAGTCACTTGCCCTTGACCATCCCCGGATTCTCGAAGTCGGTTGTGGCACCGGATGGTTGTCCGAAGAACTGGCAAGGTTCGGGACGGTTGTCGGTATTGATCTGGCTATTGGTGTAATCACACGAGCCAGACAACGCGCTCCACATATCCAGTTTCTTGCCGGCGATGTGATGCAAAGTGATCTCCCTTGCGATCATTTTGATGTTATTGTTTGCCTGGAAACACTCTCACACATCGCTGATCAACAAGCTTTTATCGACCGCCTCGCCTCTTTTCTTACTGCTTCAGGATATCTGATTCTAACCACGCAAAACAAGTTTGTATTCGAACGTCGCGATGACGTGATGCACCAAGACCCCGGCCAAATCAGACGATGGCTTAATCCAAGGGAAGTTAAGAAACTTCTACTGCCTAGTTTCGACCTTGTTGTGTGTACCACTATCGAACCGGCCGGCCACAATGGAATTCTTCGCATTGTCAACTCGGCCAAGCTCAACAAGCTCATTGAGTACTTCCTTCCAAGAGGTAGCTTCAAATCAATCAAGGAGCGTGCCGGCCTAGGACAAACCATTGTCGTGCTCGCCCAAAAAAAGTCTCAGAGCAATTGTGAATCTTTATCAAATTTTCGCACAGGAGCCCTTTAGTCATGAAAGTTTTGATCACGGGAAGCCGCGGGTATATCGGCACAATGATGATGCCCATGCTGGTCAAGGCCGGTCATGAAGTGACCGGGTTGGATGTTGATTTCTATGCGCGCTGCACGTTTGGAGAAGACCCCAACAGCACGCCCCATGTGAAAAAGGACATTCGCAACGTTGCGCCCGCTGACCTGGAAGGATTCGATGCGGTTATTCATCTGGCAGCGCTTTCCAACGATCCGCTGGGCAATCTCAATCCCGAGATCACCTATGATATCAATTGGCGCGGCACAGTACATTTGGCCAGGGTTGCCAAAGAAGCTGGCGTGCAACGGTTTCTGTTCTCATCATCCTGCAGCAACTATGGCGCTGCCGGCGATAACATCATCGACGAGAAAGCGGAGCTGAATCCCGTTACGCCTTATGGCATTTCAAAGGTGCGGGCTGAGCAGGATTTGCAGAAGCTGGCCGATGATCGCTTCTCGCCGGTTTATTTGCGCAGTGCCACAGCTTATGGCTTCTCTCCGCGCATGCGCTTTGATATTGTTCTCAATAACTTGATGGCGTGGGCTTATACCACGGGCAAAATTTTCCTCAAGAGCGATGGCACACCCTGGCGACCCATCGTTCACATCGAAGATATTTCGCGCGCCTTTATTGCTGTTCTGCAAGCGCCGCGCGAGCTGGTTCACAACCAGGCTTTCAATGTTGGCAGACCGGGCGAAAACTATCGCATTCGTGAAATCGCCGAGATTGTCAAGGAGACAATTCCCAATTGCACCATCGAATATGCCAGCGATGCCGGGCCGGACAAACGCTGCTATTGCGTTGATGCCAGAAAAATTCACCACACGTTGCCGGAGTTTCAGCCGCAATGGACGGCGCGCCAGGGTGCAAAGCAGTTGTACGATGCTTATCGCCAAATTGGCATCACGCTCGATGAATTCGAAGGTCCAAAATACAAACGCATCGATCATCTCAAAATGTTGCTGAATGAACATTTACTGGATGAAAGCCTGCGGTGGCGTCATAACTGAATTTCATGATTATTTTCGTGTATTTCGTGTGCTTTGTGGTTACTGGCTTTAAGGTGACCGCGTAAAAGTCATTTGCAGATCACCATGCCCTCAAAAAAAGATCTTTGCCGTTTCTGCGAATCACCGCTCACCCACACCTTCCTCGATCTCGGCATGTCGCCCCTGTGCGAAAGCTACCTCAAGGCGGAGCAGCTCAATAAAATGGAGCCATTCTACCCGCTGCACGTCTATGTTTGCGAACGCTGCTTCCTGGTGCAATTGCAGGAATTCGTTCCACCGGAAGAGATTTTTACCGAGTACGCTTATTTTTCCTCGTACGCTACGAGCTGGGTTGAACACGCGCGCCAATACACCGACATGATCATCGATCGCCTCGGACTGTCTTCACAAAGCTTCGTCGTGGAGATCGCCAGCAACGACGGCTACTTGCTGCAGCACTTCGTGCAGAGGGGCATTCCAGTATTAGGGATAGAGCCGGCTGCCAATGTTGCCAAAGCCGCGATCACCAAAGGTATCCCGACGCTGGTGAAGTTTTTCAATGACAAAACCGCGCGCGGGGTGGCAGTCGAGCACCAGCAATCTGATTTGATTATCGGCAATAATGTGCTTGCGCAGGTACCGAATCTCAACGAATTCGTGCGCGGCATGAAGATACTGCTGAAGCCGCACGGTGTGATCACCATGGAATTCCCGCATCTCGTGAAGCTGATGCAGGAAAACCAATTCGACACCATCTATCACGAGCACTTCTCCTACTTTTCCTGGATTGCGGTCGAGAGGATCTTTGCGGCGCATGACCTGCGCCTGTTCGATGTCGAGGAGTTGACGACCCACGGCGGGTCGCTGCGAATTTATGCCTGCCACGAAGAAGATGCTTCGAAGCGCTTGTCCACGCGCGCGGCTGCGCTCAAGCAAAAAGAACTGGAGGCGGGCTTGCAACGTGTGGAAACGTATGCGTCGTTCACCGAGCAAGTGAAAGAGACCAAGCGCAAATTGCTCGATTTTCTCATTGCAGCCAAGCGGTCGGGCAAATCCATCGCTGGATATGGTGCGCCGGGCAAGGGCAATACGCTGCTCAACTATTGTGGTATTCGCACCGATTTTGTCGACTATACAGTTGATCGTAATCCTTACAAGCAGGGCATGTTTCTGCCGGGCACGCACATCCCGATTCATTCTCCGGACAAGATTCGGGAAACCAAGCCGGATTATGTTTTCATCCTGCCCTGGAATTTCAAAGATGAGATCATGGAGCAGGTGGCCTTCATTCGCGAATGGGGCGGCAAATTTTTCGTGCCGATTCCGGAAGTCAAGGTCTACGCATGATTTTTACGGAAACCAAACTAAGCGGCGCCTACATGGTCGAGCCGGAAAGATATGAAGACGAGCGTGGATTCTTCGCGCGCTCATGGTGCCAAAATGAGTTTGCCGAGCACGGTTTGAATCCCCGATTGGCGCAATGCAATATTTCCTTCAACAAGAAAAGGGGTACTCTGCGGGGCATGCATTTCCAGGCGCCGCCCCGTGCCGAAGCCAAGCTGGTGCGCTGCACGCAAGGCGCGATCTATGACGTCATCATCGATCTTCGCCCGAACTCGGCGACGTTCAAGCATTGGATCGCGGTTACGCTGGCGGCGGAAAATCGCAAAATGCTCTACATTCCGGAAAATTTTGCACACGGCTTTTTAACGCTCGAGGATAACACGGAAGTGTTTTATCAGATGTCGGAATTTTATGCGCCATCCTCTGCTCGTGGCCTTCGTTGGGATGATCCGCTTTTTGCCATCTTCTGGCCGGAACCCGTGAGTATCATTTCGCAAAAAGATCAACAATTCGAAGACTTTAATCTGGTGCGGCTGCGAGACGAAATGATCAACTAAATGATATTACTTACCCATGAACTTGACCGATTTGACAGAGAATCTTGAAATCAGCCAGACGGGGCAGGAGATGTATGGCCTGATCTGCGAATTGTACCCAGTCTGTCGCAGTATCACCGGCAACGGTGTTAGGAAAACGCTCAATCTTCTCAAAAGACATATCGATCTGGAAATTCATGAGATTCCCAGCGGCACTGAGGTTTTCGACTGGACGGTGCCAAAGGAATGGAATATTCGGGAGGCATACGTCAATAATTCAAGAAATGAAAAGGTTGTCGATTTCCAGGAATCCAACCTGCACATCGTCAATTACAGCGTGCCCATTTACCAGAAAATGTCCTTGGCCAAGCTGAAGCATCATCTTTTTTCGTTGCCCGACCACCCTGATTGGATTCCGTATCGCACTTCCTATTATAAAGAAACCTGGGGCTTTTGTTTGACGCACAATCAGTTGATGCAACTGCAAGATGGCGAATACGAAGTTCTGATCGACTCATCCCTGGAAGACGGACACTTGACGTATGGCGAACACTTCATTCCTGGCAAGAGAACGGATGAAGTACTGATTTCGTGCCATGTCTGCCACCCCTCGCTTTGCAACGACAATCTCTCCGGTATCGTCTTGAGTACCTTTCTCGCCAAATATTTGAGTACCTGTTCAACAAAATACTCCTATCGTTTTCTGTTTATTCCAGGAACAATTGGCGCGATTACGTGGCTGAGCCTGAATGTAGATCGGGTTGCCAGAATAAAGCACGGTTTAGTGGTCGCGTGTGTCGGTGATTCAGGCCGGTGCACGTACAAAAAGAGCAGGCGGGGTGAGGCGGAGATCGACAAGGCTGTTGCGCACGTTTTAAAACACTTCGGCGAGGACTACGAAATTCTAGAATTTTCGCCTTATGGCTATGACGAGAGGCAATACTGCTCGCCAGGGTTCAATCTGGCAGTCGGCTCCCTGACCCGAACACCGCATGGACGGTTTCCCCAATATCATACCTCAGCAGACAATTTGGATTTTGTACGGCCTGAATATCTCGCGGATTCTTTTTCCAAATACCTGTCGGTCTTAAAAGTGCTTGAAAACAACAAGACTTATCTCAACAAGAATCCTAAATGCGAGCCCCAATTGGGCAAACGTGGCTTATACAGCCTTATCGGCGGGAAGCAAGATATGGAGACCATGCAGCTTGCGATTCTGTGGGTGTTGAACTTATCGGATGGGGGACATTCCTTGCTCGATATCGCTGAACACGCCAATTTACCATTTGAGGCGATTCGCCGAGCGGCAGCGGCCCTGCGGAAATGTGATTTGTTGGAATTGCTGAGAACTGATAAACAAAACCAGGGAAGAAACAAAAAATGAAAGTCGTCCTGTTTTGTGGTGGTTTAGGCATGCGATTACGTGAGTATTCGGAAGCGATTCCCAAGCCGATGGTTAATATCGGCTACCGGCCCATCATCTGGCATGTGATGAAATACTATGCTCATTACGGCCATAAAGAGTTCATCCTTTGTCTTGGCTACAAGGCGGATGTCATCAAAAATTATTTCTTAAATTATAACGAGTATCTCTCGAACGATTTTACGCTGGCCAACGGCGGCCGCGATTTGCAACTGGTTAATAGCGATATTCACGATTGGAAAATCACTTTTGTCGATACCGGCCTAAAGGCAAATATCGGTGAGCGGCTGAAAGCGGTGGAAAAATATCTGGCCGGCGAGGAAGTGTTTATGGCGAACTACGGCGACGGCCTGACGGACTTTCACCTGCCGAAACTCATTGACTATTTTTATGAGAATGGAAAAACCGCCACTTTCCTCGCGGTGCGGCCCAATCACAGTTTTCATATTGTTTGCATGAAGGGCAAACAGAATGGCTTGGTCAACGAGATTCAAGGCGTCGTACGGGCTGATCTTTGGATTAACGGGGGGTTCTTTATCTTTACTAAAGACATATTCAAGCACATCAAGCCGGGTGAAGAACTTGTGCACGAGCCTTTCACAAGACTCATCGAGAAGGAAGAGCTGATTGCGTACAAGTACGACGGCTTCTGGGCCAGCATGGAAACATTCAAAGACAAACAAAACCTAGACGATATGATGGCTCACGGCGAGACGCCTTGGGAAGTCTGGAAGACCTCCCAGCCGGTGGAAGCACGCTTCAAGACGTTTGATAAAACTAATGGTGATGGCGAAATTTTCAGATCGCGTTTCGACGCGCAGCAACCAGCCTGAAACGGAAATCTGTCCAATGAACTTCGATCAATCTAAAGCACTGCAGAAAAAAGCCCACCGGCTTATTCCGGGCGGCAGTCACACCTATGCCAAGGGCGATGACCAATATCCCTTTAATGCGCCGTCTTTCATTGCTCGCGGCAAGGGCTGCCGCGTGTGGGATGTTGATGGGAACGAGTTTATCGAATACGGCATGGGGCTTCGCGCAGTCACGTTGGGCCATACGTACGAACCCGTTGTCGCAGCCGCTTATCGACAGATGCTGCTGGGCAGCAATTTCACGCGCCCCGCCGCCATCGAAGTGGCTTATGCCGAAGAGCTGCTCGAGTTGTTCGAGGGCGCAGAGATGGTGAAATTCGCAAAGAACGGCTCGGATGTAACGACTGCGGCGGTGAAGCTGGCACGCGCGTACACGGACCGGGACAAAATTGCCATTTGCGCCGACCATCCCTTCTTCTCCACCGATGATTGGTTTATTGGTACCACCCCCATGGATGCCGGCATACCCACGTCAATCAAAGATTTTACTGTCAAATTTTATTACAACGACCTCGAAAGTCTGAAGGAAGCTTTCACTGCAAATCCGGATCAAATTGCAGGCGTCATTTTGGAGCCCGCGACCACGGAAGAGCCACGAAACAATTTCCTCCACGAAATAAAGAATTTGTGCCACAAATACGGTGCAGTATTCATTCTAGATGAAATGATTACGGGCTTTCGCTGGCACCTGAGCGGTGCGCAGAAATATTACGGCATCGAACCGGATCTCTCCGCGTTCGGCAAAGCCATTGCCAACGGTTTCTCGTTATCAGCGCTAGTGGGCAAAAATGAAATCATGCAGTTGGGCGGACTCCGTCACGAACGAGAGCGTGTCTTCTTGCTGTCGACAACCCATGGCGCTGAAACGATTGCCATTGCCGCTGCGCAAGAAACGTTAAACGTCTACAAAAAGGAAAACGTCATCGACTTCCTCAACCAACAAGGCTGCAAGCTCGCAGATGGAATCAACGCTGCAATCGACGCCCACCATTTGCGCGACCATTTTGCAATTCTCGGCAAGCCGTGCAATCTTGTGTACGCCGCGAAAGATCAAGAGAAAAATCACTCCCAAGCTTTTCGCACCTTGTTCCTGCAGGAAATGATCAAGCGCGGATTCATCATGCCCTCGCTGGTCGTGAGCTTTTCTCATACCGATGCAATCATCACGAGAACCGTTGAGGCCATCCATGAATCCCTGGCCGTCTACAAACAAGCGCTGGAAAACGGCGTCGAGAAATATCTCACCGGGCGGCCCGTAAAACCGGTGTTCCGCCGATACAATTAACCCCGATAATTCGCGCGGCGCGTAAATTGGTTACACTTCGGATTTGGGGTTAATCCTAAAACGCAATTCATGGATGATCGGGGTTAGCCGTTGCCAATTCATGCCAAAAGAACAATTTGAATCGCTACAAGCCAAATCATCATGTTTACAAATACTTTCGCTTTGAAGTCTCTCAGATCAATCATCTGGGCGATGTTTGGACTGCTCGTTTTTGCGACAGTTGTCGCCGGACAACGGAATTCCGCAGACCCGGTTTTTCCGTTGAAGATGAGCCCCGACAAAAGACATCTCCTCGATCAAAACAATAATCCTTTTTTGATCAATGGGGACACGCCGTGGTCTTTAATAGTAAAATTGACTAAAGTCGAAGTCCAGGAGTATTTGGAAAATCGTCGTACAAAAGGTTTCAACGCCGTGATCGTGGAATTGATCGAGCATTACTTTGGCGGACCGGCAAACGCATACGGCGAACTTCCCTTCACAACGCCTGGAGACTTCAGCACGCCGAACGAGAATTATTTCGCTCACGCGGATTGGGTCATCAACAAAGCCGCGGAGACGGGAATGTTGGTCGTTCTGACACCGGCGTATCTCGGGTACATGTGCGGCAATCAGGGTTGGTGCCAGGAAATGATCGCTAACGGTCCGGAAAAATGCCGTGATTACGGACGCTACGTCGGCAAGCGCTACCGGAACATTCCCAATCTTATTTGGATGCATGGCGGCGACTCGGAAGCGGGCCAAGCTACCGAAGAGCTGCGCGCCATGGTCGCAGGCATCGCAGAAATGGATACCGTCCATCTCAACACCGCGCATTGCGATCGCCAACGATCCGCCTTGGATTGTTATGATGAGGCGTGGCTCGATATCAGCACTACATATTCGGATTGTTCCCAAACGCCAGACAGGACGCTTGCAGATTATCAGCGCAACCGGATCATGCCCTTCTTTTACGTGGAGGGCACCTACGAGAATGAAGGTGCCAGTGCGAAATGTTTACGCAGTCAGGCTTATTGGTCAATCTTGGGAGGTTCGATCGGACATTTTTTCGGCAACAATCCGATTTGGTTCTTCGGGGAGGGCTGGCAACAAGCCTTGGAGTCAGAAGGCGCGCGCAGCATGACTCATCTGGGTGCCTTGTTCCGGTCGCGAGCATGGCATGATCTAGTGCCGGACTATGATCATGAAGTTGTGATTGGAGGGTATGGAGATGTAGGTACCGGTAGCTATCTTGCTGCCGCTCGCACGCGCGATGGCAACACAGCCATCGCGTACTTGCCCGAACCGCGGCAGTTCACCGTGGACATGAGTCAAATTTCTGGGTCGAAGGTCAAAGCATGGTGGTTCGATCCGGCAACAGGCCACGCGAGCACAAACGGAGAATTGCCTGCAAGCGGGAACATCGATTTCACGCCACAATCTGCAGGAGATTGGGTGCTTGTTCTGGACAATGCAGAACTCAATCTGCCGGCGCCGGGGAGCACAGACCTGCCCGTGCCCGTCGAACTTGCCGGACTTTCCGCCCGCGTCGGCGAGACAGGCGTCACATTGAGCTGGCAAACAATTTCTGAGACGAACAACTACGGGTTTGAGGTTCAGCGCAGTCAAAATAGAAGGGGATTTGACAAGATCGGATTCGTGAAGGGGCAAGGCACAACCACGCAAGCATGCAGCTACAGCTTCATCGATCGCCCGGTCCGGCACGGCAAATATGCTTATCGCCTGAAGCAGATTGACACCACCGGCAGCCATACATTTTCACAGACGGTGGAAATAGACCTTGATGGGACAATGGGGTTCGAATTGAGGCAGAATCATCCCAATCCCTTCTACCCTCACACCGTCATTTTCTACACTCTGGCGGAGTCAGGCTTTGTGAGCCTGAAGATTCATGACATTCAAGGAAAAGAAGTCGGCAATCTAGTGCACGCATTTCAGAGCGCTGGAAACTACAGCGTCAATTTTGTTGCCGGGGATCTGGCGAGCGGGCTCTATTTCTGCACAATAAGAATCAACAGTTTCAATGCCGTGAAAAAAATGGTTCTCATTCAGGGGCGATAGTCGAAGATGCTGCAATTTGAATTAGCCTCACCGGAACGAGGTTTGAAAATTCTGTGCATCGGCGCTCATTGCGATGATATAGAAATCGGCTGCGGTGGAACGATTCTAAAGCTGACCGAAAGCCGACGCCAGATCGAAATTTACTGGTTAGTCCTGACTTCCACGCCAGCACGAAAACTTGAAGCTCTGGCGTGCGCCAACCTGTTCTTGCAGGGCGTGAACGAAAAGAAAATTGTCATTGAAGATTTTCGTGACGGCTTTCTGCCGTACGAGGGTGCGCGCGTCAAGGAATATTTTGAGAATTTGAAAAGAGAATTCTCTCCAGATCTCATCTTCACACATTATCGCCACGATCTGCACCAGGATCATCGCCTCATTTGCGAGCTGACATGGAACACGTTCAGAAATCATCTCATTCTTGAATATGAGATTCCTAAGTATGATGGAGATTTGGGTTCGCCAAACTTTTTTGCCCATCTGACGGAATCCACTTGCCGCCGCAAGATTGATTCTATTCTTGAATGTTATCAATCCCAGAAGGAAAAACCTTGGTTTACCAATGAGACCTTCCAGGCAATGTCAAGGCTTCGAGGCAATGAATCCGGTGCAGTAGGCATACTTGCGGAAGCGTTTTATTGCCGAAAAATTTGTCTTTAATCCATCTTGAGGGTTAGAAGATGGCGCCGGGCGCTAAAAAAATTGGCATTTGGGGATTTTTTGGATACGGAAACCTGGGTGATGCAGCTATTCAGGAATCCATAATTCAGGCCATAAAGAAACGGTTGCCTCAGGCAACCATATATGGATTCTCGTTGAACCCCATCGATACACGACAGCGGCATCATATTGATGCATTTCCCATATATCGAAAGCATATCAGAAGTGTTTCGTCCGCCAAGCAAACAAAATCGTGGCTTGAAAAAGAGAAGGCGCCAAGCTTATATCGAAGAATGCGCAACTGGTTAAAAACGATTAATCTCGTTTATCCTTTGTTGAAGGGATTACGTAAAATCTTGTTGGGTCTTATGTCAATTTGGGAAGAAATTCGTTTTCTGGTAAATTCTTTTTGGATTTTGAG
The DNA here is from genome assembly GCA_003576975.1 of Candidatus Zhuqueibacterota bacterium. GTDB lineage: Bacteria > Zhuqueibacterota > Zhuqueibacteria > Zhuqueibacterales > Zhuqueibacteraceae > Coneutiohabitans. The sequence goes on along the minus strand of QEVD01000008.1, from coordinate 5,840 downwards.
AGATCTAAATGTCTTGGTCATATCTGGCGGCGGGGCATTGGATGAGTACTGGGGAGGGCCATGGCGACATCCCTTCGCCCTTTTCAAGTGGGCGGCTCTCGCAAAAATAGCTCGTGTTAAGCTTTACGTGTTGAGTGTAGGTGCGAGCTCTTTAAAATCTCCGGTTACCCAGTTTTTTGTCAAATGCGTGCTTGCACTGGCAGATTTTCGATCTTTTCGAGATGAAAACTCGAAGAGACTGGTGGAAAATATTGGTTTTACGGGAGAAAGCCACGTCTTCCCGGACCTCGCATATAATCTAGAAATCGATAAAAGTCACAGGCCTTTTATCAAAAGCAACGAGAGTCGGATTGTCGGCATAAACCCAATAGCATACTTTGATCCACGCTCGTGGCCGGAAAAAGACGATATTGTCTATCGAAACTACGTCAGTAAGATGTCTTCTTTTATTTACTGGCTTGTTCAAGAGCAATATAGAACTTTGTTTTTTGCTACAGATATTTTTATGGATAGATTGGTTGTAACCGATATCAAGGAATGTCTTGAGAATATGGCGGCTACAAAATTAAATGGGCAGATTATCGATCCATCGATTCTTACGGTTAGTGATTTGCTTGTCCAGATATCGTCAACCGATTTGATCGTTGCTTCCAGGCTGCATGCCATTTTGTTGAGCCATGTCATGCACAAGCCTGTTCTGGCGATTTCTTATGACAAGAAAGTCAAAACGCTTATGGAGAATATGGGCCAATTAGAATATTGTCAGGATATAAAGCGATTTGAGGTGGACTCGTTAATTGACGTCTTTAAATCACTGGAATCGAATAAGAAAATACTTGAACGCCAGATCGTACAAAGGATGGTGAGTTATAGGGACGCCTTGCAAGATCAATTTGACCGCACGTTTTTCAAGGCATGATAACAAAGCCGGAATTTAACAACCGGTTTAGAATGCTTTTGGATTGATTTCAAGATAACTTTCCTGATTTTCCATGTTAGATCCACTTCGTGAGCTCGCCTCGTACCGAGAACTTATTTATATGATTACTTGGCGTGATATTCGAATAAAGTACAAGCAGTCCATAATGGGTTTTATGTGGGCGATTTTCATGCCGATGCTCATCGTTTCGGCGGGAATAATGGTGAAATATGTTTTTGCTAAATTCTCCGGGAATCCGTTGAGTATGGCACAAATCGCGACTGTTGCGGTCAAGGCATTGCCATGGTCGTTCTTTGTCGCCTCTCTGCGATTTGCCACTAACAGCTTAACCTCTAACATAAATCTGGTGACAAAGATCTATTTTCCCAAGGAGATCTTTCCGATTTCAGCTGTTTTGTCACAGTTGTTTGATTTCTCTATTGCCTCGGTTGTGCTCGTTACGGTCTTGATCGTGGCTCAAGTTGGGGTTAGCATTTATCTGTTTTTCATACCATTACTGCTCGCCTTACTTGTTTTCCTGGTTATTGGGTTGGGCATATTCCTGGCTGCCGCGAATCTTTTCTTTCGTGATGTGAAATATATCGTGGAAGTCGTGATAACTTATGCCATATTTTTTACACCGGTATTCTACGAAACCGAAATGTTCGGAGATTGGGCTTCGATCATACTGATTAATCCAGTTGCCCCCATCTTAGAGAGTTTTAATGATTGTATTGTCAGACAAGCCATGCCGCAATTGGATTGGTTGTTTTATAGTGCCATGATCTCTTTTCTCTTGCCCATCTTCGGCTTTATTTATTTCAAAAAACTCGAACCTGTTTTTGCGGAACGGATATAGGATTTAAGATATGTCTGCCATAGCTCTGGCGATGAACAACGTCTATAAGAAATTCAGAAAAGGGGAACATCATGATTCTTTGCGAGATTTAATCCCCGGTATAATCCAAAGGATTTTTGAAAGGCGAAATGACAAAGAGCTCAACGCAAATGAATTTTGGGTCCTAAACGACGTTTCTTTTCAGGTTCGGAAAGGAGAGGCGCTGGGTATTATCGGCCATAATGGTGCAGGTAAAAGTACAATACTGAAACATCTTTGCGGTATCATGAAACCGACGAAAGGAACGATGTCAGTCAATGGGAGATTATCAGCATTAATTGAAGTGGGGGCGGGTTTTCATCCGGATCTTACTGGGCGCGAGAATATTTTTTTAAATGGGACGATTCTTGGAATGAAGAGGGAGCAAATTAAGCGCAAGTTTGATGAAATTGTCGCGTTCTCCGGATTGGAAGATTTTATTGATACGCCGGTCAAGCGTTATTCTTCTGGCATGTATGCCCGGTTGGGCTTTGCCGTGGCGGCACACGTCGATCCGGACATCCTGGTCGTTGATGAAGTTCTCAGCGTGGGTGACTACGCTTTTCAAAAAAAATGCACTGAAAAAATGTATTCCATAATGCATCAGGATTGTACCATTATATTTGTCTCCCATAATTTGAGAGTCGTGTCTGATCTCTGTGATAGATGCATCCTCCTGGAGCGCGGAAAAGTTACCAAAGAGGGGGTGGCGCAAGAAGTCATTAGATACTATCTGGAACAAGCCGCTGACGAGCAGAACAATCGATTTGATAAGGAAGTCTTTGTTTCAAATGTAAGGGTGCGTGATAAGAATGGCGTCGCCATGCGTATCAAATCCGGCCAAAAAGCCTGGATTGACATCGAAGTCACGGCCAAAGAAACTTGCAGCAAATTGGCAGTCGTTTTGTTTCTCAAAGATGAGAACTATTACGGGATTTTCGATACATCTACCGAGAGGCTAAACGGGCATACCTTTTCACTCAAAGCAAACGAAAAATGGCAATGCACATTTGAGCTGTCAATGAATCTCGCCCCCGGCGCATTTTACCTTGGCGCCGCCGTTTATCGCTATGATATACAAAGGACCTATGACACCTTCTTTCCCGCAGCGACGTTGTATTTAGACTCTGACCGTGATATCCGCGGTGTTGCGAATTTGCACCCGGAAATAGTCACGAACGGCCAATCGCATTATGGCACTTTCAGTCAAACGCCCCCCTGAGCATCGCGATGGTCAATATGCCTAAAGTAAGCATTGGTTTGCCTGTTTATAATGGTGAAAAATACATTCGAGAAGCTTTGAACTCTCTCCTGGCGCAAACTTTTGCAGATTTCGACCTGATTATTTCAGATAATGCTTCCACCGACAATACCGCATGGATTTGTCGAGAATATGCGGCAAAAGATAAGCGCATAATTTTTCATCAAAATAAAAAAAATATCGGGGGCAGCCCCAACTATAATCTTGTTTTTGAGTTGTCCAAGAAGACCAAATACTTTATGTGGAGCGCGCATGATGATGTGTATGCTCCGGAGTATCTGGAGCGTTGTGTGCAGATATTGGATAATAATCCGGCCATAGTGCTTTGTTACGCAATGACTCGCTATATTGATAAAAACGGGGATTATCTTCCCAGGAAAGAATTGGAACTGAAGTTGAATTCACCATGTTATCATTGCCGTTTTCGCGATCTGATTCGAATGGATCATATGATGGAACCAAGTGCAGGTTTAATTCGAACCAATGTTTTGGAGAAAACCCCTCTTGAAGGGCCGTATGCTGATTGTGATCGGGTATTGTTGGCTGAAATTTCTCTTTATGGTCCATTCCATCGCATACCGGAATTTCTTTTTTTTCGAAGAGAGCATCCCGGTCAGTCTACCAAGGTATTTATTTCTCGCCAAGAAAGAACTCTCTGGTTCCACCCCAATGGCGCGGGAAAAATCGTGTTCCCACACTTTCGACAGCTCAAAGAATACCTGTCTTCCATAAGACGTGCGCCTCTAAATTGGCGTCAACGATTGCAATGCTATACACTGATGATCGAATGGCTTGGAAAAAACAGGCATAGGATGAAAACAGACTTGGAATATGTTGTTAAAAGAGCCTTACGGCCTTTATTATACTTGTTGAAATCGAGGTTTGAAAGCTCAGCTTAAGCTACCCCGAGAAAATATATGCGCTTATGCAAGAATAGGCTTGCGGAGCAACAAGCTAATTCTAATTTCCCGTTATTCCCGCTTGTAGGTGTTATAGGGCTCGTTCCCGATGAATGGGCAAGTATATGGCAATCTCGCCAACATGTCCTCTCGCGACTGTCAGTCTACTTTAATGTCGTTTGGGTTAACCCTGCAAAGGGGTGGCGGGAACTATGGTTTCGGAACTCCTTGCAGAACAATAATCGTTTTCATCACGATTTTTCCAGCCATAGCTTCATGGTCCATGATCCAGGGAAATGGCTTCCTCATTTCTATCGGCCACGTTTTATCGCCGACTGTGCAACACAGATGCGTCTAAATCAGGCCTATCGCATTCTGCGCAAAAAAAAGTGTGATAAATTTATACTGTACCTATGGCGTCCCGAATTTAGCTCAGCTTTAGAATTCAATGGCTATGATCTGAGTTGTTACCATATTGACGATGAATACACATTTTCAGATATCGAGCAACCGCTCGCAGTGGAAGAAAAGTCTCTGATTGCGCGTGTCGATCAAGTGATCATTCATTCTCCGGCATTACTGGAAAAGAAGGGACGTATCAATCCTCACACCACGCTGATACCGAACGGGGTTGACTATGATGCTTATGCTACTCCAGTCGATGAGCTGGATGAAACGCGGCACATTCCGCATCCTCGTATCGGTTACGTTGGCGTGATCAAAAAACAGCTTGACCTATCCCTACTGCATACCTTGGTAATGCGGCACCAAGAATGGTCTTTCATATTCGTGGGGCCGATGGAAAACCTATTTGAACAGACTAGCACAGCGCATAGACTTGCTGCAATGCCGAATGTATATTTTTTGGGATCCAAGCCGGTCCATCGGCTTCCGGCATATACACAGCATCTGGATGTCTGTTTGCTGTGTTACCAAGTGAATGGTTACACGAAATTCATTTACCCCATGAAGTTGCACGAGTACCTTGCCACGGGACGACCAGTCGTTGCCTCACCGATTCGTTCGCTTCAAGATTATGCTCATATTATCACCCTCGCTTCAACAGTTGATGAATGGTCACAAGCGTTGTCCGATGCACTTCAGCCTGCCGAGCATTCTCCAGAAAAATTAGAGGCTCGCCGCTGTATCGCGCGACAGCATGATTGGAATAACTTAGTTCAACAAATTGCGTATAGCTTATGCAAGCATTTTGGTTCTTCGTATACCGAACAATTTCAGAAAATTCCAAATCACACTCCAGTATGCGTCTGAAACTTTTTCGTCTAATCTCGTGTTGTGAATCTGAACTAATATGATCAAGCAAATCCCAATGGACAGAATCAAAATTCTTCAGGTCATCGGCCGCCTGCAGTTTGGCGGCATGCAAGGTGGAGTGATCAAAGTCGATAACCATATCGATCGTGATATTTTCCACCCGCTGCTCGTGTCCTTTCGGGGATTTGATCAACCGCTCAAAAATAATTTGGCGCCGGATGTCGAGTTTGCCGTCATCCAGAGAAAAGCCGGGCGCGACTGGAGATTGGTGCGCAAGTTGGCGAACATCTTCGTGAAACAGCGCGTGGACATCGTCCACTCCCACAACTGGGAAACCTGGCTCTACAGCTTTCCGGCAGCGCGGCTGGCGCACCTGCCCGTCTTCATTCTTGGCGAGTACGGGCGCGAAGCAACGTATTTGTCTGAGCGCGGCCTCAAGCAAAAATGTGGCATACAAATCAGGGTAAAGTAAGAATTCGCTAACCATGAGCCTGCCTAAAATCTTTTTGACAGCACTGCTGTCCGGTTGAGCGCTTTTCGTGTCGCCCAAGGGGCAAAAAGCGCCCATTTTTCCCGAGTCCAGTCTGAAATTGGCGATTACGTTACCCT
>QEVD01000361.1 GCA_003576975.1 Candidatus Zhuqueibacterota bacterium | reverse complement strand
ATTCAGGAAAATTTCGGATTCTCCGTGACCGAGGCCATGTATTGCCACGTCCTGCCGCTGCTGCCGAATCGCTTGAGTTATCCCGAAATTCTGCCGAAAAAATTTCACCGGCAATTTCTCTATGAAAGCACGGCGGAAATGGATGCGAAACTTCGTTATTTGTTGCAGGAATACCGTAATCTCGATCATGTACGGCGGGAGTTGGCGGAAGCGATGAATCAATTCACCTGGAAAAATCGCATCGACGAATTCGATCATATCTTCGAACAGCTTGTGGCAAGGCAGAGATCACATTAATGGAGGAACCCCCGGTATTGTGAGCGTGGCAGGTGGAACTTGTCAGTATTATGCTGACAACGGTTTTCCTGCGCATCAGCGCAATAACTCTTTCGGAGAATGGTTTAACTTTTTGTGCATCTTTCCAAGGATAAGAAAGCAGGATACGTGGCAATGATATTATAAGATTGTTTTTGTAAAAGCGAAAACGGCCTGCTCATGCAAGCCGTTTTCGTCATAATCTCACGATTTGTTGGAGTATTTATTCACCAGTTGTTGCAGCGAATTGGCAAAATTCTGCGTTTCTTTTGCCTCGTGCTTGCGCTCTCGCGCCGGACGCTGTCCTCCCTGAGGTTTGCGTCCTCTCGAATCTGCTTTTCCATCTTTCGTTTCCGCTTTCGGGCCGTGCGCCGAGCGCTGGTGACGGCGTTCGCGGCCATCGTGTTCGCCCGCTGCTTTCGCTGGTGGCTTCGGCTTCTCCGGTGGACGCCGTTCGCCCTCGAGCAGCATGCTCAAACCGATGCGACCCTTTTCCGTATCCACCCGCAGCACGCGCACATCAATAACATCTCCCACGGCCACCACCTCCAGCGGGCTTTTGATGTATTTGTGCGACATCGCGGAAAGATGAACCAGGCCATCCTGCTTCACGCCAATGTCGACGAACGCGCCAAAATCAACGACATTGCGCACCGTGCCTTTGAGAATCATGCCTTCCTTCAAATCTTCCATCTTCAACACATCCTGGCGAAAAATGGGCTTGGGCGCTTCGTCGCGCGGATCGCGATCGGGTTTTTCCATTGCCGCAATGATATCCTCCAGCGTCGGCAAACCCACCCCGCATTCTGCCGCTATCTCCGTCAGCGACCGGCCCAATGTTTTTATTTTGGCGTTGAAAAGTTGGCGCTGCGTGCGCACCATTTCCGGCGTCAATTCCAGAATCGTCAAAAAGCGTTCGGCGGCAGAGTAGGATTCGGGATGCACGGCAGTGGAATCGAAAAACGTGTCGGCATTCGGAATGCGCATGAACCCGGCGCATTGTGTGAAAGCTTTAGGCCCGATGCCTTTAACCTCGAGCAGTTCCTGCCGCGAGGTGAAGCCGCCTTGTTGATTGCGATACGCCACAATGTTATCCGCGACGCTACGTGTGACGCCGGCAACATAGCGCAACAAAGCCGAGGAGGCGGTATTGAGATCCACGCCGACGGCGTTCACGCACGATTCCACCACACGATCGAGCGATTCCGCCAGACGCGATTGATTGACATCGTGCTGGTACAAACCAACACCGATGGATTTCGGATCGATCTTCACCAATTCCGACAGCGGATCAAGCAAACGGCGCGCAATCGAAACGTTGCCGCGTTGCGCCGCTTCCAGATCGGGAAACTCCTGGCGCGCCAACTCAGAGGCGGAATAAACCGAGGCGCCGGCTTCGTTCACGATAGTGTAGCGCAAGTCCACAGGATTTTCGCCGTCTGCCGCCTCCTTGATCAGCTCGGCAACAAGCTGTTCGGTTTCACGGCTGGCAGTGCCATTGCCGATAGCGATGATCGTGACGTTATGCTTGCGCACATGCGCCAATAATTGCTGCTTGGCATAATCCCAGCGTTTCTGCGGCTCGTGCGGATAGATCGTATCGCCTTCGAGATATTTGCCGGTTTTGTCGATCACAGCAACTTTGCAGCCGGTGCGAAAACCGGGATCGATGCCCATGATGACGTTGCCTTGCGTTGGCGGCTGCATCAACAGGTTGCGAAGATTCGTCGCAAAAATAGTGATGGCATGCTCGTCCGCCACTTCAGAGAGTTGATTGCGCAACTCCCGCTCGATGGCAGGGGAAATCAAACGATCGTAAGAATCTTTAATGGCGCTGCGATTATGATCCGTGAAAATACAAGCGGGGTTGGTGAGAAATCGCTTTTCCATATCAGCGAGAATTTCTAGAACCGGCGCTTCCACCGCAACTTTGAGAAAGCCTTCACGCTCGCCGCGATTGATGGCCAGCGTGCGGTGCGGCACGACTTTCTTGAGCGGATCGCGATAATCTTTGTACATCTCATACACATCGAGATTTTCCGGATCGCGCGCTTCCGAACGCAGCGTGCCGTGTTCCCAGGTCATTTCACGCACGAGTTTGCGCGTCTCTGCGTCATCACTCACCCATTCGGCGACGATATCGCACGCGCCGGACAGCGCTTCCTGTGCGCTCGCAACGCCTTTTTCCTCGCTGACATATTCTGCGGCTATTTGCTCAATTTCGCCCGTGATATCCTGTTGGCCCCACATGCGCTGCGCCAGCGGTTCCAGGCCTTTCTCTTTGGCAACGGTTGCGCGTGTACGCTTTTTCGGTTTATAGGGCAGATAAAGATCTTCTACTTCCTGCAATTTCATTGCGCCTGAAATCTTCTCGCGCAGCTCGTCGGTGAGCTTGCCCTGTTCTTCAATAGATTTGAGCACGGTTTGCTTGCGTTCTTCCAGAAGGCGCAAGTAACGCATGCGATCTTGAATCGCGATGATCTTGATTTCATCCAAGCCGCCGGTCACTTCTTTACGGTAGCGGGCGATGAACGGTACTGTGTTTTCATCGTCCAGCAGCGCAACGGTGGCCTGCACTTGTTCGACACGAATGCTTTCTTCGTCCGCGATTCGTTTAAAAAAATCCTGCTCGGTCACGGCTAAACCTCTAAAATGTTACGGTACGTGTTGCTTGATCCTGGTGAATGTTTGCTCCGGAATGCCGCTCGCTGTCTTCGTTGTTTCTTCATTTATTCTCGCCTGGCGATATTCCAGCGAAGCAGAGGAGCAAAGGCGGAATTTAGTAGCGCCGGGGACAAATACAAGAGGGAAATTGCGCGATTTCTAATGATGCCTCATGCGTGATCTAGGGCTCTATCAAGGTTGTGTCATTCCGCAAGAATCTTGTGAAGTAATAAAAAAGTGACTCAAATCGGCAGTAAACCCAGTACTTCACAAGATTCCTGCTGATGACAGGGACAAAAGTAGGGGTAAATCTCGAACTTAACGTTGTAATGTTAGGTCGATTTCGCCTTACGCAACGGAATCACGATCAACACATAAGCAATTGCCGCAAAGGCCAGCAGCCCGATCAAATTTCCCGCCCAGGTTTCGACGAATTCGAATTCCGCCGCGTGGTAGAACAAGCCGGTTAAGGATTCAAAATCGTTCACAATCAAAACCAAAACCGCCAGCAAGACGCCGGTGAGCGATTCCCCCGCAATAAAACCGGAGGCGAGCAATATGCCGGTGTTTTCGATGCGGTCTTTCGCGGCTTGGATCAAATTCCGTTTGGCGATGATGCGATCCACCACCCACTTGAGCACGCCGCCGATGAAAATCGCCGAGGTGGTTTCGAACGGCAAATACATGCCAACCGCGATCAGCATGGGCGCAGGCGCGTTGATCATGATCAGCGCGAGCGCAAAAAATGCTCCGAACAAAATCAAGCCCCAGGGCATTTCGCCGCCCACAATGCCGGCGGCAAGCTGCGCCATCAATCCTGCTTGCGGCGCAGGCAACGCGCGATCGCCGATACCAATGCCGCCGGCCGCAAGATTGCTTTTGTGCAACGCAATAATCGGAAAAACGAGCACGAATGAAACAATAACAACGGATATCACCTCGGCAATCTGCATGCGCCGGGGTGTGCCGCCCAGCAACTGCCCGACTTTCAAATCTTGAATCATGTCGCCGGAGATGGCGCAGGCGCAACAAACGACGGCGGCCACGCCCAGCACGGCGCCTACGCCGTGAATTCCTTTGACGCCGAAGAAAACCATCAACGCGGCAGCAATGATCAGCGTTGTCAACGTCAATCCTGAAATGGGTTGATTCGATCCGCCCACCAGGCCGACCAGATAACCTCCGACTGCCGACAAAAGAAAACCCAGAAGCAGCATCACCACTGCGGAAACAATCGCGCCCACAACGCTTTCACTAAAATAGTAATACAGAATTGCCATGGGGATCGCGAGCAAAACCGTGACGCCCAAAATTACACGCAGATTGAGATCATGATCGAGACGAGAAGGCTGGGCTACGGCGCTGCCTTTTTTAAACACGCCGTGGAATGCAGACGAAAGCGACTGGCGCAAGCCCCACATGGTTTTGATCGCCGCCACCAGCATGGCGCCCACCGCGATTGGCCGCACGTGATTGTACCAGACGGAATTCATCACCTCTGAAACCGGCGGGGTTTGGCCGCCGAGCGAAAGCTGCGTACTGAAATCCGGATTGACAAAAAGAATCAGCGGAATCAGCACGAGCCAGGCAATCACGCCACCCACGAAATTGATCGTCGCCAATTGCGGGCCGATGACATATCCCACACCGATGAGTGCGGGCGAAATGGCGAACGTCGACCATGGCAATATGCCCGTGTGGGTGACATCGCCCATGGGCGTGCGATTACTCGAAAAATGATGAATGAGGGACTGGGGAAGAGAAATAATTCCGGAGAGGCTCTCGCGAAAAAGCTTGATACCTGCGTCGGCTTTGAACACCTGCAGCAGCATGCCGAATCCCAGTGTGCCAAATACGTATTTCGCACCGCTTTCACCGTGCTGGCCGGCTTTGACAATCTCTGCGCAGGCCCGGCTTTCAGGAAAGGGCAGGCCGGCATCGACCGTCAGTGTGCGGCGGAGAATGATGATGAACATCACGCCGAGCACACCGCCGATCAGCAGAATAAATGAAGTTTCCCAATAATTGAAATCCGTCCACAAACGCTCGCCACCGACGTTGGCGATCACAAAAGCGGGAATGGTGAAAATCGCGCCGGCCACCAGCGCCTCGCCGACGGAAGCAGCCGTGCGCGTGATATTTTGTTCCAACACATTACCGCGCATGAACGGCAGGCGAAACGCAGCAATGGCAATGACAGCCGCAGGAAAACTGGCGGACACGGTTTGGCCGGCTTTTAAGCCGAGATAAGCATTTGCGGCGCCCAGCACAACCGCCATTACAATGCCGAGAAAAACCGCTTTGAATGTCAACTCCGGTAAATTCGTT
>QEVD01000007.1 GCA_003576975.1 Candidatus Zhuqueibacterota bacterium | reverse complement strand
GGATGCCTACGATCCCAATCTCGTCAAGCCGCTCGATCAACAAATCGTGCGCCGTCCCGAGCCGGGCCAGGAAGGCGTGCTCGGCTTGCTGGAAGGGCACGAGCTACTCATCGAGCCAAAGGATTTCGAGAAGACGCATGCGCGCGGCGGTGCGAAACATCGCCTGCGCAGCGAGGATGAATCGAAGTGGCGGCCGCACGGTATCGGCAGCGAAACCAGTCCGGTGATTCAACTCACCAAAGCGGAAGCGCCCGCGGCGGCGGAGTAGAATTTCCGGCGGGAATTAAACGCTTTCAGCCGGAAGTTGTCTTTTAGGTCGAAACGTCGATAAGCAATTCGAGTTTAAGATTGGCATCCTTGCGCCACTAATCGTTGCCACTCAGTGAGGCTTACGGAATGCGGAGCTGAGTTGGAACGGAGCCGAAATCTAATGAGGTATTAGAGACCATCGAGCTTCGCAAACGGCCAAGGATGCCATTTTATTTTTGTAGCGCTGGCATTGGCTCTCCGAAATTTATCTCATTGGACAACATTGCAAGATGTCGGGTCTTTTTCTGCTGCTTCACACTCGCCTGCGTTATTATCGCAATTATCTCCGGCATCATTTTGATCGCCGCTTCATCGTTGAAATTATCCTTATTCTGTTCATCTTTTTATATCTGGTGGGACGTTCACCGGCTGATATTGGCTTTCGTTTATCTGCTTTTACTTCACCGGGCTTTTCCTCACGTTGGGTTGCTTGGTGGGTTGCCCTTTTGCCGGCGTTCTATCTTTTTGCGGAGTTCATGGCCGGGATAACGTTGCGGCGTAGCGGCGAATGGCAATTGCTCGGCAGCCTGCCTTTCAGTCGCGACATGATGACGCGTTATCATTTGTTGCGCCACGCCAGCAAGACATTTGTTTGGTTGTTCTGTGGAACCATCCTGTTTTTGTTCGATACACGGGACGTTGTCGAAGCGCTTTTGCGATCTTGGGCGGCAGCAGGCCTCATGTTGGCGCTTCAACTTGTGGGTTTCGCGCAAGCGAGTGTGTTGCGTGCGCAACGATCAAATACGATTCTGAAAATTTCGCGCTGGCTCGTCGTCGAAGGTGGCATGATTTTTCTCTTGGTTCAAAGCGCAAGCTGGCTGCAAGCAAAGTTGATGCAACCTGCTTCACCGGCATTGCTGGGCCTGTCATTGAGCTGGCTTTTGGTTATTGCCCTGTGGTTGTATATCCGCCGCAGGCACGATCCGGCACTCGCAGCAGTTGGCGAGAGAAAAACTTTCGCCCGGCGTTTGCGCCAAAACCGGTTGGCAATCCTGGCGGAAGTGTTTATTCTGCACGACGTACTTTTTTTGTGGCGACGCCGGCGGGCGTTTTTTGTATTGCTTTTTTGTGCGATATTGATTTGCGCGTTGGTGGGTGTCTCGCAAACTGATATGCGGGCCGCTTTTGCCGGCAGCCTTTTTGTGCAACTGCTTTTTGGCATGATCTTGATCAATAGCCTGCTGCAACTGTTCGAAGAGGAAGTGAAAACCGCAGGGCTCTTGCGCTCGTTGCCGCTTGAGGTCAAACGGTTGTGGCGCTCGCGCTGGCTGTTTGCAGCTTGCTGTTTGGCATTGCCGGTGTTGCTCCCGGCGCTGATTCTACCCTTCAAATTTCCCCTCGATAAAACATATGTGCTGTTCATTGCATTTGGTGTTTTCCTCCTGCCGGCGATGCTCGCGCTGCTGTATTGCACGGCCGGCTTTGCGATGTTTCCCCATCTCCGGCTGGCCGGCCTCATGCTCAATGTGTCTTTGGTGTTGATGTTTCTTTTTTGGTTCTTTATGCCGTTCGGCACGATCATCCTGCCGGGGCTGGCATTGTTGTGGATCCGTAAAGCGCAACGTCATTTTCAGGCGTTTGAAATCACATGAGACTAGAATTGAAGCCGTTTTACGTAGATTGGAAGAGCAATGAAGTGAGGTTTTTGACCACGGAGTGACACGGATAAAGTCAAAAAGTCGTAAGTAGATTTCAACAACTGCTCTGCCTCACGCGGAAGTTGGCGCGGATAAAGCCGGAATGTTCTATGGTCATCATTCAAAATCTCAACAAATCCTTTCAACACGTGCAGGCATTGCAGAATGTGACACTTGCCGTGCGCCAAGGCGAATTATGCGGCCTGCTTGGTCCAAATGGCGCAGGCAAATCGACTTTGTTTAAAATTGTGATGGGATTATTGGCGCCGGAGGCCGGAGAAATTTCGATTGCCGGTGAACAAATTCATTTTGGCGAGGTCGAGTACAAACGTAGAATAGGCTTCGCGCCGGAAAGCCCGATTTTGTATGACTATTTGACCGGTCGCGAGTTTCTCAATTTCATTGCGGCGGCCAAGCGCCTCGCACGAGAAGCGCGAGCAGATGATATCGCAAAGTGGTTGGAGTTTTTTGATCTTGCACCAAAAGCAGATGAATTGATTTTGGAATATTCTCATGGCATGCGCCGCAAAATTAGCCTGTGCGCGGCCATGCTCGGCAAGCCTGACATTCTTTTGCTCGACGAGGCCACCAACGGCCTCGACCCGGAAAGCAGCTATCGCTTGAAAGAATATTTGCGGGAGTTTTGCGGCAAGGGCGGAACGGTTTTGTTTTCCTCTCACATCATCGAAACCATCGAACACTTGTGTGATCGTATTATCATCTTGCATCAAGGGCGGGTATTGCGGGAATTGCGGCGTGAGGCGTGGGAAAGCTTTCGCCAGCAAGGCTCTTCGCTTGAGAAGGAATTTATGAAGCTGGTCGCGGAAGGCGCGAATATGCTATCTTGATCAACTATATCATTGCGGCGACAGCATCGTTTAATTGAAAATGATAACATAAGCCGGTGACGCCGTACTTTTGGCTCAATTCCTCATCTTTTTTGCCACAAAGATCAAATCACCCGGATACGTCGATCCAAATGGATGTTTTTGATAGTCGGCGTACAAGTGCTCCACCTCAAATCCGCAACGCGCCAGCAAATGCTCTGCTTCATAACGAAATAAGTACCGCATCGGAAACGCATGTACTAAGCGCTCCTCATCGCCATTGGGATACGTGACATAGTAGATGAGTTCGACCTGATTGATTTGGTTAGCAAAATCTCGAGAGACGATCTTGTGGCGGCGAACCACTCGCCGACCATCTGCGCTGATAAACTCAGGCTCATCTCCAAATTCCTGCCCCAGATTGTCCCGCACCAGCGCTTCATACGAAGGATTGAAAAGGTCAAGGATCATGCGGCCGTCCTCGGCTAAATGCCGGTGAATTGATTTCAAGCAGGAAAGTTGATCCGCAACAGTAGTCAGATGCTGAAACGGCCGGAACGGCAGGGTGACTAATTTGAAAGTTTGAGCCAGGTCGAAGCCTCGCATGTCAGCTTGAATCAGCCGGACTCTGGACTGCACCGTTTCCGGTTCGTCAAGTAATCGCTTCTGGCATACCTGCAACATGTGCGGAGATAAGTCGAGGCCGACTAGGTCGACTCCGGCCCGCGCAGTGGGAAGCAAGATGCGCCCCGTACCGCAACCGACTTCCAAGACGGAGCCACCAGAGGCTTGAGCGGCCTGGACATAGAAATCGACATCGGGGCGCGTGCGATATGGTACGACATAATCATAAAGATCAGCGATGAAAGCATACTCTTGATAGCCTCCAGCAGTATCCATCGGAAGCCCTTTCGTGAAGCTCAATATGATTCTTGACGTACGAGTGACTGCTGCCCGCCACTCGACTCACATTGCCCTGTTTGTTCTCTCTCACTTCCGCCCTCCCACCAACTCATCCACCACCATCGGATCTGCCAGTGTTGAGGTGTCGCCCAAATGCTCGACATCGCCTTCGGCAATCTTGCGCAAAATGCGGCGCATGATTTTGCCGGAGCGCGTTTTGGGCAAGCCCGGCGTGAATTGAATCTTATCCGGCGCCGCGTGCGGCCCGATTTGCTGGCGCACCGTTTTGTTGATCTCGTTGAGGATTTCCTCGTTGGGCGCCACGCCTGTCATCAACGTCACATAAGCATAAATGCCCTGGCCTTTGATGTCATGCGGAAATCCCACCACCGCGGCTTCGGCGACTCCATTTGCTTTGCCGATCGCGCCCTCTACCTCCGCGGTGCCGATGCGATGCCCCGAAACATTCAACACGTCATCGACGCGGCCGGTGATCCAATAATAGCCATCTTCATCGCGGCGCGCGCCGTCTCCAGTTAAATAATATCCCGGAAAACGATCAAAGTAGGTTTGGCGAAAACGTTCATGATCGCCATAAACCGTGCGCATCATACCCGGCCAAGCGGTTTTGATGGCGAGATAACCTTGCGCCGGGCCTTGCAGCTCTTTTCCGGTTTCATCGAGAATCACAGGTTGCACGCCGAAGAACGGCAGCGTGGCAGATCCGGGCTTGGTTGGAATCGCGCCGGGCAGTGGCGTAATCAAAATGCCGCCGGTTTCGGTTTGCCACCAGGTGTCGACAATCGGGCAGCTTTCTTTGCCGACCACGCGATAATACCACAACCACTCGGGTTCTTTGATCGGCTCGCCGACCGTGCCGAGCAAGCGCAGCGAGGAAAGATCGTGTTGATTGGGCCAGGTATCGCCTTCTTTCATCAACGCGCGCAACGCGGTGGGTGCGGTATAAAATGTATTCACTTTATGCTTCGCAACGACCTGCCAGAATCTGCCGTAGTCAGGATAATTCGGCACGCCTTCGAACATCACCGAGGTCGCACGATTGGCAAGCGGGCCATAAACGATGTAAGAATGTCCGGTGACCCAGCCAATATCGGCAGTACACCAATAAATGTCACCGGGATGATAATCGAACACCAATTCATGTGTGAAGGAAGTATAAGCGAGATAACCGCCGGTGGTGTGCAGCACGCCTTTCGGCTTGCCGGTGGAGCCGGAGGTGTAAAGAATGAAAAGCGGATCTTCGGCATGCATCGGCTCCGGGGGGCAATTTGCGGAAGCGGTTGCCATCGCGTCTTGCCAGTAGAAATCGCGGCCCGGCTGCATATTCACCTTCTCACCGGTGCGGCGCACGACGACGATTTTTTCAATCGAAGGGCATTCGGCAACGGCGGTATCGGCATTGCCTTTCATCGGGATATCCTGCTTGGCGCCGCGCACGCCGGTGTCTTGCGTGATGAGAAGCTTGCACGCGGAATCATTGATGCGATCCCGCAGCGAGCGCGAGCTGAAGGCGCCAAAGACCACGGAATGCACTGCACCGATGCGGGCACAAGCGAGCATGGCAATCGGCAGTTCTGGCACCATTTGCAGATAAATACACACGCGATCGCCTTTACGCACGCCATTCTCTTTAAGTACATTGGCAAATTTCTGCACTTCGTGCAACAATTCGGCATAACTCAATCGCCGTGATTCGCTCGGGTTGTTGCCTTCCCAAATCAGGGCGGTTTGATTGCCATGGCCCGCCGCCACGTGGCGATCCAGGCAATTGTAGCTGACGTTGAGTTTTCCACCGTCAAACCATTTGATGTTCGCATTGACGAAATCAAACGAAACCACCTCGTTCCATTTCTCAAACCAATGCAAGCGCTCCGCGACGTTCGACCAGAAGCCGGCGGGATCGGCAACGGATTGCTGATAGCGTTCGTGATACTCATCCAACGATTTCAAATGTGCACGTTGGGTAAAATCTTCCGGTGGGTGGAATTTCAACGGATTGCTCATGAGGCCACTCCTGATTTGATTGAAGCGAATAGACGACTTGCCAGGCACATCGCACAAATGATAAGGCATCGAATTCATAAATGCAAGCGGACAAAGCAGCACTGGTAATGGCTAAAGGGCGTGGAATAAATCAACCTTTACAAATTGCCCCGATTGGGCGGGCAAATCGAATGACTCAATGAATTTAATGGATGACTTATTCTATTCCACCCCCTAAATGTAAGTTCGCAAGCGCATAGTTGCGGACAAAACTTTTATTCACACTGGCCGCCGGTAAGCAAAAATCTCTGCACCTCCGTGTTCATCGGTGACCAATTTAAAAAGTATAGAGCAACGAGGACACAACAGGCGTTGGCCTATTGTCATCTGGTATCAACTAACTTTCCACCTGTGGTGGTCGCCTGCAATAGCGAATAAAATTCTACAGAATTTCTACAACAAGTTTAATTTTTGAATATGCAAGCTCAAAAATTGTTGATTGGAATTTTTAAGTTTACAATTCTTGCGCTTATCGTTCATCACTTGGCATCATCGTTGCAAAAGGGAAAAACGCAGGGCGAGCAAAGTCAAGCATTGTGCAAAGCACACACTCAAACCGGAGATTTGAAAATGAAGTCGTTCAAAATCATGCTGGCCTGTGCGGCTTTTGCAAGCGGGATGTTGTGGTTGCCTGAAACGAGTGCTGCACAAATTCGTGTTCATGTGCGTGTCGGGCCGCCGTCTCCGCCGCGCGTCGTGGTTGTCAAACAACGTTCGCATCGCAAAGGCAACGTCTGGGTTTCCGGCTATTGGAGATGGAATGGTCGCAGGCATGTTTGGCATGAAGGGCGTTATGTCGCGCACAGGCGCGGTTTTGTTTGGGTTGATGGCTACTGGGCGCGCGATCGTCGCGGCTGGTACTGGGTTGAGGGATATTGGCGACGCTGCTGATTTTTGCTTCCCTTCCTTAACTGCTCCTTTTACATACATCACGGAAAAGCCTCTGCAGGTTGCAGGGGCTTTTCTTTTTGCGGAGATTTTAATCAAAGACGTCCTTGCTTCTTGCCGCCAATTTTCCTATCATCGCACGTTTTTGGCAGTCTTGCCCGCCTTCTGTTCGGCAGATTTGCAGCAGGCAACACGCACGGCATCGCGGCGGGCCATTATTCAGCAAAGCGAGGACATCATGTTGTTCGAAAACATTCTGCAAGTGATCGGCAAAACGCCGATGGTCAAGCTGCATCGCGTCGGTTCGCAATTGGCCTGCAATCTCTACGCGAAATGTGAATTCATGAATCCCGGCGGTTCGCTCAAGGATCGCATCGGCAAATCGATGGTCGAGGCGGCCGAGCGTGAAGGCCGCATCAAACCCGGCGATACGTTGATCGAACCCACCAGCGGCAATACCGGCATTGGCATTGCGCTCGCGGGCGCGGTGCGCGGCTATCGCGTCATCATCACCCTTCCGGAAAAAATGAGTCGCGAGAAACAGGTTGTGCTCGAAGCGCTGGGCGCGGAAATCATTCGTACCCCCACCGAAGCGGCTTTCGATTCACCGGAAAGCCACATCAGCGTGGCGCGGCGCTTGCAATCCGAGCTGCCGAATGCCCACATTCTCGATCAATACTCCAATCCCAACAATCCCCGCGTGCATTACGAAGAAACCGCGCAAGAAATCTTGAATGATCTCGATGGCCAGGTTGACATGGTGGTGATGGGCGCAGGCACCGGCGGCTCGATTACCGGCGTTGCCAAGCGCATCAAAGAGCTTCGCCCCAATTGCATTATCGTGGGCGCGGACCCGGTCGGCTCTATTCTCGCCGGCGGCACCGAGGTGGGCACTTATAAAGTTGAAGGCATCGGCTACGACTTCATTCCGGAGGTGTTGGAGCGCGAGGTGGTGGACGAATGGGTGAAGACGACGGATCAGCACTCGTTTCTGCTGGCGCGGCGCTTGATTCGCGAAGAAGGTTTGTTGGTGGGCGGCTCGAGTGGGTCCGTGTTGTTCGCCGCATTGCAAAAAGCGCCCAAGCTCAAAGCCGGGCAGAATTGTGTCGTGGTACTCCCTGACGGTGTGCGCAATTACATGACGAAATTCGTCGACAACAAATGGATGCGCGACAATGGCTTTTTCGAATCAAAAATGGCGGCGGGCCAAGTCGGTGATATTTTAGAGAAAGAATCAAATCGTCCGGCGCTGGTGTGCGCCGAAGATGTGCAAACCATCCGCGACGTCGTCGCCATCATGCGCCAGAAGGGGATTTCGCAATTGCCCGTGACGTCCGGTGGCGTGCTGGTGGGTATCATTTCCGAAAGAGATTTGATGGAATTCATTGCCGCGGGCGCGGGCGACACCAACGCGCTGGTATCGAAGTGCATGAATCGCCAGGTGGCGGTGGTGGGCTTGCATACCCCGATTTCGACGCTGCAAGAATCGTTGCGGCAAAGCAACGCCGTTGTGGTTGTGGATGCTGCGCGCAAACCCGTGACGATTTTGACGCGCATCGATCTACTGGATTATTTGGCCAGCGGCGCGCAGGGGTAACAATGATTTGTTTGATGTGAGCCTCGACGACAGAATGAAATTCAAAAAGTCCTCCGGCCACAGAATTGAAATCTCACCAAGAAAGGCTTTTGATTTTGGGAGATTTCCATGAACCTGTTCCATTTGTAACCGACGAGATTAATTTTTGGAAAAACGAATGTCTTTGATGCAGCAAATAGTCAATGAAGTCCGCTTCCCTATATTTATCATCTTTGTAATCTGTTTTGCTTTAGTCTCCTGCAGCGGCCAGCCCACCGAACCGGCGTTTGAAGAGAAGTTGGTGGTGAATGGCTTTCTCAAAGCCGGCGGCGGGGTGGACAGCATTATGGTCAGCAAAACGATTCCCATCGAAGAAAAATTTGACGCGGCAATTTCCCGCGTGCGCGGCGCAGTGGTGCGTGTCCGGCGTGCGGGCGACCGTTGGTTTACGCTGGCAGAATATCCGCCGGCAATCGTGCGCGATGATCAAGGCAATGTTATCGATGAAGTCGGCGGCATTTATTTTTTGCCTCCAGAATCGCTGCGCGTGGAGAGCGGCCAAACGTATGAGTTGAGTGTTGCCGCGCTAGGCCTGGAGGTGGGCGCACAAACCACCGTGCCGCCGCAGATCAGCATCGTTGAAATGAATCGCGGCGAACGCTATGGCGACCGGCCCTTGTTTGCCAGCGGCGATCGGCAAAAGCTTTGCGGATGCTCCGCTTTTCAGCGTGTTTTGGCCGCCGCTGCCCGGCGTGACGATTTATCGCATCATTGCCGACGCCGACAACGGTGATTTTAGCAATATCATTCGCGATACCACCACCGCCGCCAACATTTTCAAAGGTGATTTGGAAAAGCGCGAAGAGCCGTTCGCATTCAACATTGCGTACACACCGGATTACAATCCCATGCGCGGCCAAATCTCATGGCTTTATTTTTATTTCTACGGCTGGCATACGATGCGCTTGCTCGCGATGGATGAAGCGTATGCGATTTACATGCAAGGACAATTTGACGACAATCCCATTCGCGAGACGCCGAAAAGCAACATTGCCGGCGGCTTTGGCATTTTTGCTTCGTATTCGGAAGTGACGTTGCGCGTCTATGTCGCCAAGGGTCCGAAATCAGAACCTTGAAAATCAAACCCAACGAGTACCGCATCGATGCCTGAGCTTCCTGAAGTCGAAACGGTTCGCCGCGGCCTGCAACGCGCAATTATCGGCAAAAAGATCACGGCGATTCAAGTTCG
The DNA here is from genome assembly GCA_003576975.1 of Candidatus Zhuqueibacterota bacterium. Lineage (GTDB taxonomy): Bacteria > Zhuqueibacterota > Zhuqueibacteria > Zhuqueibacterales > Zhuqueibacteraceae > Coneutiohabitans. Next base: position 33,716 of record QEVD01000007.1, on the reverse strand, counting down.
CGAAACGCGCCTGCGCGTGCCGGTCAACGCGAGGCGATTGCAACGATGGCTCGCCGGACAACGAGTTACTGCCATTGATCGGCGGGCAAAATATGTTCTCTGCCGCATGCAAAATGACGCGCATCTCGTTATTCACCTGGGCATGAGCGGACGCTTGTTGTGGTGCAGCCAAAAGCTCGCGCTTGACAAACATGATCACATTCGATTTTTATTGCCGGGCGGCGAGGAGTTACGCTTTCGCGATCCGCGCCGCTTCGGCCTGGTCGATGCCGTTGCTCCGGGAAAGCTGGCGGCATATGTTCATTTCCAGCATCTCGGCATCGAGCCGTTCTCTGAGCAGTTTGCTGCAGAGCCACTCTTTCAACAGGCGCGCAACTCGGTGCGGCCGATCAAAAATCATCTGATGGATGCCAGCAAAATTGTGGGCGTCGGCAACATCTATGCAAACGAAGCCTTGTTTCGCGCGAACATTCATCCGCAAAAAAATACCGGCAAGCTGACGCTCGACGATTGGCGCCGCCTGGCGACCACGGTGCGCGAAACGCTGGAGCTGGCGATTGCCAACGGCGGAACGACGCTAAACGATTTTTACAACAGCGACGGCGAGATGGGTTATTTTCAGCAGCATCTCAAAGTGTATGGCCGTGAGGGCGAGGTCTGCGAGGTGTGCGGCACGATCATCAAGCGCATCGTGCAGGTGGGGCGCAGCAGTTATTTTTGTCCGAAGTGTCAAAAACGGCGTTAGTACGACTCTCACTCCTGCCCGTGTTAAGGCGGGCAGGAGTGAGAACACCCAAAGAACTCATGCGCTCAGCGCGCCTCCGCAAACCTTCCAAACCTCCGAATCCATTTCTTCTTCGTGTTTGCAGTACTGCACAATCAGCGATGTGATTTTGCTGCGATTGTCCGTCGCCGGGTCGAAGCGCAACGCTTTGCGATAAATTTCATTGGCGCGTTCGTCGTGGCGATTCAGCGCCAGGTAAATGTTGGCCAGGGTTGCGCAAAGTTTGGCATCATGCGGGCGGCGCTTAAGGCGGCGCTCTGCAATTCTGGCGGCATGCTCGAAGTGACCCTTCCACATGAGGATATGCATGAGTAAGGCTCCGGAATACGCGGCCCCGGTGTAAAGAATGACGCTGATTATAATGACCAGCACATAACGATTTATAAAGAAATCAACCGGAAATTGCGGGTTGAGGGGGTAGAATTTTTGAGACGGGAGTTGCATGAGGGCAGAGCTGCGCTGCGCCAGCGCTTGTTGAGGTGCAGCCGATGCAACGGCCTGTTGTCTGCGTGTAGTGTTGACAATACCGTTTACCGGTTCGAGTTGTTGTGAAGAGGTTGCGTGACTCTTTGTTTCGATATTGTCGAGTTGTTGCTTCAAATTCTGTGGTAGATTCGGCGGCGCTTCATGCGCGTTCGCGCTGACGTTGCTGGTGAGCGTCGCTGCACCGCCGGCATAAAATGGTTCGAACGCCTCGGTTGAATTTTTCTGAATGCGTTGTGCCTGAGGCTGGGTGTGTTGCACAACCGCATCATGTTTCGCATCATTGGCCGCCGTCAAAAGCCCCGGTTTTTTTTCGACTTCAGTTTTGTCAGGCGCTTCTGTCAATGTCTTGTTTGGGGAGTGATCCTCTTCGGATTCTAGTGTTTTCATCATGGGCGTTTGTGACAAAGCCATCGTGGCTGCCGTCATGCCCAGCGCGAGCGCCAACAACCATGTTGTTCTGCAGAAAATCCTTTTCACGATTTCATCCTTTCATAACGTGTTTTACTGCATCGTTTGATCCTTTCATGCGACAGCAGAAAAAGTGCCACGTTATGGCGCCGCGAAAACGCAATGATTCTCATGCCTGTGGCCACACCAATACCGATTTGCCAGTCAGGAATGTAATCCTCATACGATTTTGCGAATCACTGCGCGCGTTTGCGGCTGCGATTTGTGTTTTCCGGATTGCCTTGCGGGCGCAGCGGCGAGGGCCTGCTGCCTTGACTCTCAGAGCCGCGATGCTTATATTGCGGCTCGAATTAAAATGACTCTCAGGCAAACGAATCATCAAAATGTGTGAAGGGAATCATACACTCCCCGCCGTTAGAAAAAGTCATCCGATAAACTGCCGAAACGTTCAAGTCGCCGGCCGTTATCTGCCTGCGCATAAAAAAATCTCCGGGAACATGGAATAATTTGGCAAAAGTATAGTATGGCTAACAGTCGTATGACATGCAGTCATGCGCGGGCGGGAGGAGTTTTGGGCGCGCCAGACGCTCTCCCCGCGCCGTGAATCTCACATCATCATTCTCAGGATTTGCCGTTATGAAATCAAAAATTCTTTTGGCCGTTCTAACTTTATTTGCGAGTTCGACCATCGTGAATGCTCAAAAATCAGAAGTGCGCGTCACAGTCTACAACGACAATCTCGCGCTGGTGCATGAGATGCGCGAGATTGATTTGCCGAAACCGACCGGCATTTGTTCGTTTCGAGATGTCGCCGCCCAAATCGACCCGACCTCCGTGCATTTCAAATCATTGTCGCATGCGGCTGAGGTGCGTGTGCTCGAACAGAATTTCGAGTATGATTTGGTAAGCGCGGACAAAATTTTGCAGCGCTATCTGGATCAAAAAGTTCAATTGACCACCAAACAAGGCAACACGATTTCCGGCACGCTGCTCAATTCGTTTGGCAATGTTGTGTTGCAGTCGGAGGACGGCGCCATCAAAATTCTCAGCAGCAGCGAGATTGTGGCGACGGATTTGCCCAAGCTGCCCGAAGGCCTGATTACGCGGCCGACATTGGTTTGGCTGGTGGCAAATAACGGCCCGGTGAAGCAAAAGGTCGAGGTTTCGTATCTGACCGGCGGCATGAATTGGCATGCGGAATATGTCGGCGTGTTGGACGAAAAAGATGCGAATCTCAATCTTGCCGGTTGGGTGTCGATTGACAATCAATGCGGCGTGACGTTTCCGGAGGCGCAGTTGTTGCTGGTCGCCGGCTCAATTCATCGCGCGCAGCCACAACGTCCGACGCCGAAAATGATGCGCACGATGGAGATGGCGGCTGGCCGCAGCGATTTTGAAGAAAAGGAATTTTTTGAATATCATTTGTACACGCTTTCACGCCCGTCAACGCTCAAAGACCGCCAGGTCAAGCAAATTGAGTTGATTCCTGCCAGCCAGACGCCGGTTAACAAAGAATATGCTTACGACGGCTCGCGCGACGCCAAGAAAGTCAAGGTCACGTTGCGCTTCAAGAACAGCAAGGAAAACGGCTTGGGCATGGCCTTGCCGGCCGGCAAAATTCGTTTGTACAAACCGGAAGGCGAAGCCCAAATTTTGGTCGGCGAGGATTTTATCGATCACACCCCGCGCGATGAAGAGTTGCGCTTGAATGTCGGTGATGCCTTTGACATCGTGGGCGAACGTACCGTGCTCAGCACGCGCAAAGCCGGCGATCGCGCCGAGGAAATCGATGTGAAAGTCGAAATCCGGAATCACAAGAGTGAGGCCGTAACCGTGAATGTGCTGGAACACTTTTACGGCGACTGGACGATTCGCCGCGAAACCGCCGAACACGCCAAGAAAGATGCCACGACGGCGGAGTGGCGTTTGAGTGTTCCCGCGCGTGGCAAAGCCGAGGTGACATACACATGTTTTCGCACCTGGTAAGAACAATTAGGCGAAGTCAGGCTGGACGCAACCAATTCAAAAAAACTAAACGTAATAGCTTCCAAGTCTGACTCACTTCTGCTTCAGCTTTATCGTTGACGATTTGAAGTTCTCATGGCTTTAAAAACGATTTCCGCAAAGGCTGACAAGAATCCCGCCCTCACACCGGTGCGCCATCTGCGTGGCTTGGGTGAGACGCGCGGCAAAGAATTGGAAAAGATCGGCGTCAAAACGATTGCCGATCTTTTGTTTTATTTGCCGCGGCGCTATCTCGACCGTTCCACCATTCTCAAATGCCGCGATTTGCGCGACGGCATTGAAGCGACCGTGGTTGGCAAAGTCATGTCCGGTCAAATCATCTATGGCGGCCGGCGCCAGCGCTATGAGCTGACGCTCGCCGACGGCACCGGTTTTATGAAATGCGTGTGGTTCAATCGCGCCAATCTCTGGCCGAAGATCTTCAGCCGCGGTGAAAACGTTGCGTTTCACGGCAAGGTTACTTTTTTCGACGGCTACGGCATGATTCACCCGGATTTTGACAAACTGGGTGAAGAAGGCGAAGCGCGTTTTCTGCACACCGGCAAGATAATCCCGCTGTATCGATCATCGGAAGCGCTCGGCAAAGTTGGCCTGGATAGTCGCGGCTTCCGCCGCATCCTGCGCATGGCAGTTGATGACTATGCGGCTGCGCTGAAAGAACCGCTGCCGGAAAGCGTGCGCCGCCGTCATCGCTTGATCGCGCTCACCGAGGCAGTTGCGCAAATTCATTTTCCGGAAAGTGAAGAGGCGCTGATCGCGGGACGCAGCCGTTTGAAATTCGATGAATTGTTTTTTCTCGAACTTTTTCTTGCCTGCCGCAAGGCGGCGCTGGCAGCGGAGCAGAAGGGCATTGTCTTCTCTGAGGTCGGCGAGCGCACATGGGAACTGGTCGAGAGGCTGCCATTCAAGCTCACGGAGGCGCAGCGCCGGGTGTTGCGCGAAATTCGCGCAGATATGAAATCACCGCATCCGATGCATCGTTTGCTGCAGGGCGATGTCGGTTCCGGCAAAACCGTGGTGGCGTTGATCGCCATGTTAATGGCGGTGGAGAACGGTTATCAAGCCGCGCTGATGGCGCCCACGGAAATTCTCGCGGAGCAGCATTATCTTACCAGTCATCAGTTTTTGGAGCAGCTCGGCATTAAAGTCGTGTTGCTCATCGGCGGGCAAAGGAAAAGCGAACGCGAGGAGAAACTGGCGGAGATCGCCAGCGGCAATGCGCACATTGTGATCGGCACGCATGCCGTCATTCAATCCGGTGTGCAATTTCAACGGCTCGGTTTTGTGGTGGTGGATGAGCAGCATCGCTTCGGCGTGATGCAGCGCGCCGCGCTGCGCGAGAAGGGCGAACAGCCCGACGTTCTCGTGATGACGGCCACGCCGATTCCGCGCTCGCTGTCCATGACACTCTACGGCGATCTTGATGTCTCGATTATCGATCAACTGCCGGCTGGCCGGCAGCCGGTTCGCACGGCCTGGCGTTCGTCGACGAAGCGCAAAGAGATTTATGAATTCGTGAAACGCGAGACGCTCAAGGGTGCGCAAGCCTATCTTGTTTTTCCGCTGGTGGAGGAAACGGAAAAAAGCGATCTCGCCGCGGCGACGCAAAGCTTTGAAGAATTGCACCAGGGCCTGTTTCGCGAGTTGCAGCCCGCGCTGTTGCACGGTCGCATGAAAACTGCGGAAAAGGAGGCGACGATGGCCGCCTTCAAAGCCGGAATCCACAAAGTTCTTGTCGCCACCACCGTGATCGAGGTCGGCGTTGATGTGCCGAATGCGACCGTGATGGTGATTGAGCACGCTGAACGCTTTGGGTTGAGTCAATTGCACCAATTGCGCGGTCGCGTTGGCCGAGGGGAGAAGCAATCGTACTGCATTCTCATTGCGGATGAGCCGGTGAGCCTCGAAACCCGCAAACGCCTGCAAACGATGGTCGACACCACCGACGGCTTTCGCATTGCCGAAGTGGACTTGGAGTTGCGCGGGCCGGGCGAGTTTTTCGGCACGCGCCAGCACGGCCTGCCGGAGTTGAAAATCGCTGACATTCTCACCGACAGCCGCATTTTAATCGCGGCGCGCGATGAAGCCTTTGCCCTGGCGAAACATGATCCGCGTTTGCAGCAGCCGGAACATGCCGCGATTCGCGAACATCTGCTGCAGCATTATCGTGAGCATCTGGAATCTGTCCGCATCGGCTAAAATCAAGCATTGACATTTAAGCTGTCAACGGATAGATTAACGGATTCTTGGAATTTTCGGATATTTTGGCGCTGGATCATATTAACCTATCGATAAATCCATCAATCAGGAGATTCTTTTCAATGTCTCATCGCAAACTAAACGCCGGGATGGCCGTTTTCGTTTTTGCCGTCTCGTTTATCGTTTATACGATGACAGTTGCACCCACAACCTCGTTTTGGGATTGCGGCGAATTCATCGCTTGTTCGTATATTCTCGGCGTGCCGCACCCGCCGGGCGCGCCGCTCTACGTTCTCCTTGGGCGCCTGTTCTCGATGATCCCGCTTGGCGTTGATGCCAGTCTCGATCCGGCGCAGATTCCCGGCGTTTGGACGGAGAATATTGCCTTGCGCGTGAATATGATTTCGCCGATCTTCAGCGCCTTCACGGCGATGCTGACCTACCTCATCATCGTGCGCTTGATTCTGCTCTTTTGGAAGAAAGAGCCGGATTCTCTCACCGAAAAAATCACTCTCTACGCCTCCGGCATTGTGGGCGCGCTCGGCTTTGCCTTCTCCGACAGCCAGTGGTTCAACTCGGTCGAGGCGGAAGTTTATGCCGGTTCAATGTTCTTTACCGCGATCGTCGTCTGGCTCATTTTAAAGTGGATGGATCAAGCCGAATCCGCGAAGTCCGATCGCTACATTCTGCTGATCTTCTACCTCGTGGGCTTGGCGATTGGCGTGCACTTGCTCAACCTGCTGGCGTTGCCAACCATCGCGATGATCATCTTTGCGCGGCGCTATCGCAGCGATAAAAAAGATTTGTTCGGCGAAATGATGAAGATGATGGCGGTGGCCGGCCTCGGCGGCCTGACGCTTTATTTCGGCGTGAATACCGGCGTGGTGCAAGGTTTACCCGCGCTCATGCACGCCGGCGGCTATCTCGCCGTGTTCTTGCTCTTGATCGCGATTTTGGTGGCGGCGAGCATGGCCATTGCCAACAAACAGCGTATTTTTGCGCTCACCATGATGTCTGCTCTGCTGATTATCATCGGCTATTCGACGTATACCGCGATTTATCTCCGGTCCAAACTCGATCCCGCAATTGACGAAAATAATCCCGAAACCGCCGAGGGCTTGATCAAATATCTCGGCCGCGAGCAATATGGCGACGTGCCCATCACGCCGCGCCGCGCCCCGTTGTGGGAGTATCAAATCAAAAAGATGTTTATTCGATATTTCAATTGGCAATTCATCGGCAAGGGTGAGACGCTCGATCAACACGGGCGTATTGTCGAAGTTTTTTCGATGCGCGGCTTGTGGGGCATACCGTTTTTTCTGGGATTAATTGGCATGTTCTATCATTTTTTTAAGGACTGGCGACGCGCGCTGCCGATTTTTACCCTCTTCATCATGACCGGACTGGCAATTATCATTTATCTCAATCAAGACGATCCGCAGCCGCGTGAGCGCGATTATGCCTACACCGGCGCGTTCTTTGCGTTTGCCCTGTGGATCGGCATCGGCGTGACCGCGCTTATCGAGGGGGCACGCGAATTTTTGTTCAGCAAAAAGGCCGTGGACCAAACCAGCAAGCCGGCGGCCTCCTTCGAAAAACAACACGGCGGCCTGGCCGTCGGTGTTGCCGGTTTGATGCTCGTGCTGGTGCCGGGCAACATGCTGTTTTCGATATTGCCGGGCGTCGATTGGCTCTCGAATTTCCGCGAGCACAACCGCAAGGGCGATTATGTTGCTTTCGACTATTCCTATAACATCCTGCAATCGTGCGAGAAGGACGCAATTATTTTTACCAACGGCGATAACGACACCTTCCCGCTCTGGTTTTTGCAATACGTCCACAACATTCGCCCGGATATTCGCGTGGTCAATCTCAGCCTGCTCAACACGGATTGGTATATCAAACAACTCCGTGATGACGCGCCGAAGGTGGCGATTCGCATGTCGGATGCAAGCATTGAAGCAATTCGGCCCATCGAATGGAAAGCTAAAACCGTTGCGATTCCGGTGCCGAAAGAGATTTACGAGCGGGAATACCAGCAAGCGCTCAAGCTCGATCCCACCATCAACTTTGAAGAAAATCCGGCAGTGCGCATCGAAGTGAAGCCAACCTATGAAGGCGTTGCGATTCGCGTGCAGGATTTGATGATTTTGAAAATTCTCGAAGACAATCAATTCCGCCGGCCGGTTTATTTTGCGGTGACGGTTTCGCCCGAGAATAAAATTGGCCTGGACCCCTACATGCGCATGGATGGCCTCGCGTTTCGCGTGCTGCCGACGAAAATCGAGCGCGGCACAGTTGACCCCGCGATCATGTGGACGAATTTGAACGATAAGTTTCGCTATCGCAACCTTGACAATTCCGAGGTGTATTACAGCGACAACGTGTTGAACCTGCTGCAAAACTACCGTTCCGCGTTCCTGCACTTGGCGCAATATCATCTCTCCCGCCGTGAGAATGACGAGGTTGTAAAAACGCTCGATCGCATGGGACAAGTCATGCCGGAGTATGTCATTCCGACCAGCGATTTTCGCATTAACGAAGCGATTGGCTTGATGTATGCGCAGGCCGGCCGCCCGGAAGAACTGACCAAGCGTTATCGCAACATGATTGAAAATGAATATGACCGGCTGACTGCTGTGAATGATAAGCTGTCGTTCGCCGATTATTTGAACTATCGCGGGCAAAGGGTGCTGGCCGAATCCTTGGCGCAAGACGTGATCAAGCAAAATCCGGCGCAGCGTGAAGGGTATCAGTGGTTGGCGCGCCTTTACAGTATGACTGGCGAGCGCGATAAAGCGGTGACGGCTTTGGAGCAACTCTTAGCGCGCTTCCCGGACGATCAAGCAGCGCGCACGCAGTTGGAACAGTTGCGTGGCAGCGCCCCGCCCGCGGCGCCCGCGCCGGTTGATACCAGCCATTCCTCGAATTAAGCGCGAGGCTGAACCGCCGTGCCTGATGATAAAAAATGGCCGTTGGTGTCGATTATCATTCCGCATTGGCGCGGCGCGGAAATATTGCAAAGATGCTTGCAAAGCTTGCAAGCCACGGATTATCGCCCCTTTGAGATTTTGCTCATTGACAATGCCTGCGATGACGGCAGCGTTGCGAAAGTGTTGCCTCATTTCCCCGAAGTAAGAGTTGTGGCGAGCGCAAAGAATCTCGGTTACGCCGGCGGCTGCAATCTCGGATTGCGTGCAAGCCGGGGCAAGTATGCCGCGCTGCTCAATAATGACGCGGTGGTTACACCCGGCTGGCTTGCGCCGCTGGTGGCCGCGATGGAGCGTAATGAAAGCGTCGCTGCTTGCCAGCCAAAAATTCTCGCTCTCGATGCACCGGATCAGTTTGATTATGCCGGCGCGGCTGGCGGTTTTATGGATTGGCTCGGCTATCCGTTTTGCCGCGGCAGAATATTTTTTACGCTCGAACACGATCGCGGCCAGTACGACGATGAAGTCGATATTTTTTGGGCGAGCGGCGCGTGCTGCTTGCTGCGGCAGGCGGCGCTGGCGGAAACCGGCGAGTTGGATGAACATTTCTTCGCGCACATGGAAGAAATCGATCTCAACTGGCGCTTGCATTGGGCAGGTTATCGCGTGCTTGCGGTGCCAAGTGCGGCGGTTTATCATCAAGCCGGTTCGACGCTGCAAGCGGAATCCCCGCGCAAGGTTTATCTGAATCATCGCAACGGCCTGATTCTGCTGCTCAAAAATATGCCGGCAGCGGGCTTGTTCAAGGTATTGCCGCTGCGTTTGTTGTTGGATGTGCTCGCGGCGTTGCGCATGTTGCTCCGTTTGCAATGGAGGCAGGCGGTGAAGGTTTTTGCAGCGTGTGGTTACCTCGTCACACACGCACGGCAGATTTGGCGACAGCGCAAGCAAACCCGGAAATGCCGAAAAATTACGCATGCGGCAATGCTGAGCAAATTTTATTCGCGCTGTATTGTGTGGGATTATTTCGCAGGCGGCAAGAAACGGTTTTCTGACTTGCCCAGCTAGTGGGCTGTTACCTTATTTTGTAGGAGTGCCCCTCGAAATGTCAGACGAATCTTGTGAAGTACTCGGCATAATGCCTGCAACTTCACAAGTTCCCTCCTGGATGACATACCGGTGGGATATACTTTTCAAGGTAACAGCGCACTAGAATGATCATGCGAAGCCGCGTTGTGGCGAGTCCATTCTGAACGAAGCCTTTCTGCAATGATAAGGGGTTTCGTTCCAAGAACACCTCTAACACCTCTGCGGAAGTGGTGTGATCTTCCTGCACATTTGAACACGAACGCAAAAGAGATAACCGTTGTCTGATTTCGAGCATTGCGCCTGCCCGGTTTGCGCCGAAGACGCCGGTGAGTTATACATGCGTGTCGCGGATCGCTTCGCGTTGGCCGAGGGTCCGTCGTATGATCTGCAGCGCTGTCGCGTGTGCGGCATGATTTACTTGAATCCCCGTCCCGCCGAAGCCATGAGCGGCCGTTATTATCAACACGAAGCTTATTTGCCTTTCGCCAGCCTTGCCGCCCGGCCAACCGCGACGCAAAAGCTTTACGATTATCTCCGCCAAATCAATCTCAGATGGAAACGCCGGTTGCTTTCGCGATTCTGTGCTCGCGGCGCCCTGCTCGACGTGGGCTGCGGCACCGGCGAGTTTCTCGCGTTCATGCGCGCTTCCGGTTGGCAAGTGCGAGGATTGGAGCGCGACCCGGCTGCCGCGGATTGGGGCCGGCGCAACTTCCAACTCGACATCGAAACCGGCAGTGTGCAGGATTTGAAGGCAGGATCGCCTTCCGACGTGATCACGCTTTGGCATGTGCTGGAACATCTTTATTCACCCAAAGCCGCGCTGTTGCATTTGCGCGATCAATTGACCGAGGGCGGCCAGCTTATCATCGCCGCGCCTCATATTGAAAGCTTCGATGCCAGAGTTTATGGCAGCGATTGGATCGCGCTCGATGTGCCGCGCCATGTGAATCATTTCACGCTGCCAGCCTTGCAGCGGCTGGCGGAAACGTGCGGCTTTCACTTGCTCGCTTGCCGGCAATTGCCGCTCGACGCTTTTTTTAATGCCATGATGAGTGAACAATTGCAGGCACAAGCAAGAAAGTCACGTTCATGGTTTTTGCCGCTGCGTTTCGCGTGCGCGGGGGCAGTTGCTGCCACTTCGTTGATCGCCGGCAGCCGGTTTTTCCCCGGCCGCTTCCGGGGCGCAACGCTGGTGGTGGTGTTGCAGAAAACACGCTGAGTTCTGCCGGATTTGACCGGGCGTAAAAATAAATCGTTGTTTACGCCGGTTCATTCGATTATCTTGATGACGAAATAGGTTGACAAAATAAGATTTTCGCCATGAGAGGTCTGCGTTACAAAATTGCGACGGGTTACGTCGTGCTGCTGGCCATCATTCTGGTCACGAGCATTTTCGCGGTGCACGATTTTTCGCAATTGAGCAATTCGGTGGGCGGCATTTTGAAGCAGAACTACGAGAACGTGCTCGCCGCGGAAAACATGCTGAAGGCGCTCGACAATCAAGAGAACGCGCTGCTCGCCATGCTGGTGCAAAGCGGCGACTCCACGCTGGTGTTGTTCAACACCGAGCGCAGCGAAGAACGCTCGCTGGTGGTTTACGACGCCAACCGCAGCTTGGAGTTGCCGTTGGCGGTGTTCAATACCAATCGCGACGAGTTCTTGCAATGGTTCGAGCAAACGAACAGCGTTATTACTTCGCCCTCCGAACACGCCTTGTTGGATAGCATCATTTTTGCCTACCGGCATTTTCTTGCCGTCTCAGACTCGTTGCATCACATGGTGCAAAAGCGGCAACCCTTCGCGAAGTTGCGCGCCTTCCAGCGCGCCGAGATCGAACCCAGCCTGGTCAAAATCAATCGATATTGCAAAACGCTGCTGGAAACGAATCAAGAAGCCATCAGCAGCATGGATCGCCGCGCGAAAGACATTACCGGCCAGGCCACGCAAGTCGTGATCGTCGCCCTGGTCATCGCGATTTTGCTCAGCATCCTCGGCAGTTTGCAATTCACCGGCTCTATTCTCAAACCGCTGAAGAAGCTCACGCAAACCGTGCGGCGCATTGGCGAAGGCAATTTGAACCAGAAAATCGACATCCAAACCGAAGACGAAATCGGCGAGTTGAGCCGCGAGTTCAACAAAATGACGGAACGGCTGCGCAGCTACGAAGAGTTGAACATCCACCAATTGATCGCGGAAAAGAAAAAATCCGAAACCATCGTCGAAAGCATCGCTGACCCCATCATCGTCACCGACGAAAACAGCAGCATTCTTTTGATGAATGAGGCGGCGGCGACCATGATTGGCGTGCAAGGCGCGAGCTGGCAGGGCCAGCCCTTGCGCCTGCTGCAGAACAATGATTTGTGGGCCAAACTCATGGAGGTTAAAGAAGACAAGCAGGGTGATCCGGAGCACAACGATTTTTTGTTGGCGGTGGCGCGCGAGGGCAAAACATTTTATTATCGCCCGCGCCAGACCAAGATCACCGATGAGCAGGGTCAGGTGCAGGGCGTGGTGACGCTGTTGCAGGATGTGACGCGCTTCAAGAATCTCGATCAAATGAAATCGGAATTCATGGCAACCGTGTCTCATGAGTTCCGCACGCCGTTGACGGCGATCAACATGACGATCGATATTCTGTCGCAGGAAGTGTTGGGAAAGATGAACGCGCGCCAGCATGAGCTGCTGAACGCCGCCAAAGATGATTGTGAACGCCTGAAGAAACTGGTGCGCGAGCTGCTCGATCTCCTGCGCCTGGAATCCGGGCGATATAAGATCAAGAGCGAGTCTCTCAACCTTCCGGGTTTGCTCGAACACGCGCTGCGGCCGCTGCGGCTGTTGTTCGAAGAAAAAGAAGTCAGTCTCAATATTGCGCTCGCGCCGGCATTGCCGGAAGTGCCGGGCGATCAGGAGAAACTCTCCTGGGTGATCAACAATCTCGTCAGCAATGCGCTGCGCTACACGCCGGCGCACGGCAACGTGACGATCAGCGCCGAGCGCAGCAATGGCGTCATTCAAGTGTGCGTGGCAGATACGGGCCGTGGCATTCCGGCAGCCGCCCTGGATACGATTTTCGAAAAATTCGTGCAGGTGAAAGAGCCTACAGATGCGACGCCGGGCAGCGTTGGTTTGGGATTGGCGATTGCAAAGGAAGTGATCGAGGCGCACGGCGGCAAAATTTGGGTGGAAAGCGAAGTGGGGGTGGGCAGCAAGTTCAATTTTACCATTCCCGTTGCGCCGGAGCTGCCGGAAGGCTGAGCGTGTGAGCCAATGGCGCCACAGTTTTGCCCTCTAATAATCGAATAACATGCTTCATTTTTGTTGTTGACTATGCCTGAAATTCGCCCCAAAGTCCTGGTCGTCGATGACGAGACGAATATTCTAAAAACCATGGGAATTTGTTTCGACGCGATCGGCTTTCAGACGCGGTTGATTTCGAAGCCGCAAGAAGTGCTGGAAGTTTTGCAGCAAGAACGCTTTGATCTCGCCTTTGTGGATCTGAAAATGGGGCCAATGGACGGCATGGAGATATTGGCGGAGATTAAACGCCATTCGCCGGAGACCACGGTAGTCATCATCACGGCGCACGGCTCGATTGACAGCGCCATCGAAACCGTTAAAAAAGGCGCATATCATTATCTCGAAAAGCCGTTCGATTACAAAGAACTGCAAATCTTTGCGCAAAAAGCCTGGGAGCATCACGAGCTGTCGCGTGAAGTTCGCGAACTGCGCGAACAGGTTGCCGCGTCGCGCGGCACCGGCGAATTTGTGACGCGCAATCGCGAGATGCTCGACATGCTCGAGCTTGGCGGCCGCGTCGCCGAGAGCAACATCAGCGTGTTGATCGAGGGCGAGAGCGGCACCGGCAAAGAACTGGTGGCGCAGCTCATTTATCAAAAAAGCCCGCGGTCCGGCAAGCCGTTCATCAAAATCAATTGCGCGGCGTTGCCGGAAAATCTTCTAGAAAGTGAATTGTTTGGACACGTCAAGGGCGCGTTCACCGGCGCGGTGAAAGACCGCCAGGGCCGCTTCGCGCTGGCAGACGGGGGCACGATTTTTCTCGATGAAATCGCCGAGCTTTCGCCCGCGATTCAAGCAAAACTGCTGCGCGTGCTACAGAACAAGGAATTCGAGCGCGTGGGCGAAAGCAAAACCACGCAGGTGGACGTGCGTGTGATTGCAGCGACCAACCGCAACCTGGATGAAGCGCTCAAAGAAGGCGCTTTTCGCGAAGATTTGTTTTATCGCTTGAATACCATGCGTTTGAAGCTGACGCCGCTGCGCGACCGCCCGGAAGACATTCCGCTGTTGATTCAGCATTTCCTCAATAAATTCTCACCCGATAAAGTTCTCGAAATCTCGCCGGAGGCGTTGCAAGCGCTGCGCGCCTACCGCTGGAGCGGCAACGTGCGTGAGCTTGAAAATGTCATCGAACGCGCGGTGTTGCTCACCAAAAACCATCTCATCGAATTGACGCATCTGCCCGAGGAGGTTCGTTCTGCGCGCGACAAGCCGCAACACGAGCTTTCTCTGGAAGAGATCGAAAAATTGCATGTCAAGCGCGTGCTGCAACATGCGAAAGATTACGATGAGGCCGCAAAGATTCTCGGCATCGATCCTGCCACGCTTTGGCGCAAGCGCAAAAAATTTGATTTGTGATTGCGGCAGCGCCGTTCCATAGAAAATATATCCAACCTCATCCTGCCATACCGCGGTTCCCCTGCGACAGAATTGTGAAGCAGATTTACTTCACGCTGACAATTCATGTTGTTCCATTTTAGCGAATTCTTTGTCCACCACTTTTCCAAAGTATTAGTTTCTTGGATTTTACGGTGACATGCTCACCTTGCAAAATGCAAGATGACTTATCTGTTTAGAAATTTAAACAATTAGGTAGTCCAAGACCGGCGTGATCGAAAATACTATTGCATTTTTCAAACAATGTCACACGTGGGTTGCAATATCACTCTCAAAAAATCATAACGTTAGAGCTGCAATGCTTCCGGGATTCACTGGCACCGGCTTTGCGTAACAGAGATTAAAAAAATTTAACGCGCTGATGGCGCAAGGCCGAACGGATAAACCTCTTTTCGCGAGGATTCCTATGTCAGTTAAAGTAACAACTCTGAACAATTTAGAAGTAGCCGTGCTGGAGCCGCGCGGGTCGATTATCGGCGGCAAAGAGACGGATGAGTTGAAAGAGAAGGCCAAAGATCTATTCGAGCAAGGCAATCGTAAGCTCGTGGTGGATCTGGGCGGGGTGACGTACATCAACAGTACCGGCATCGGAGCGCTGGTCGGCCTGCATGCCATGTACACCAAGGGCCAGGGGAAAATCAAGTTGTGCAACATGGGTAAAAGCGTGCAAAACGTTTTTGTGATTACCAAACTCACGAGCGTCTTTGATGTGGAAGAGACGCGTGACGCGGCGATTATGAATTTTTAACTCACTGATTTTCCAACCAAACATCCAAGCGGAGGTCTGCACATGAAGCAAGGCTTCTTCACCATGGCAGTCGTTGTCATCTCCATGATTATCGGTTATGCCATCTATACGCAATTGCCCAAGTTCATCCGGGATGGTGGTCCGGTGGTTTCGGTTTTGATTGCGTTGACCATCATGGTCGTCACCTTCATTTTTGAGCGGTTGTTGTCATTGAATCGCGCCAAAGGCCGCACCGCCATGACGGTCTTTTTGAAAAAAATCCAGCAAGAGATTCACGCGGGTAACATCGACGGCGCCATTGAAGCGTGCGATCGCCAACGCGGCTCGCTGGCAAACGTTATTCGCAATGGTTTGGCGCGCTACAAAGAATTGAAAGAGAGTGGCAAGGTAAAAGAGCAAAAAGAAATGATGGCCGACGTGCAGCATGCGATCGAAGAGGCCATGCTGCTCGAAGTGCCGCTGCTCGAGAAAAACCTGGTCGTGCTTTCCACCATCGCCTCCATCGCCACGATGGTCGGTTTGTTCGGCACGGTTATCGGCATGATTCGCGCGTTCAAAGCGCTGGCGCAAGCCGGTGTGCCAGACGCCGTGCAGCTTTCGCTGGGTATCTCGGAAGCCCTGATCAACACGGCCGGCGGCATCTTCGCGGCAATTTTGGGCATCGTGTTCTACAACGTTTTCACCACGCGCGTTGACAATTTCACCTACATGATTGACGAGGCGAGCTACTCCATCGTGCAAACCCTGGCAACACGCTCGAAAGAATAAGCAAACGTGAGGCGTCAAGACTATGCCCAAGATTAAAAAAGGTCGAATCGGCATCAAGATCGACATGACTCCCATGGTGGACGTGGCATTTTTGCTGCTAACCTTTTTCATGTTGACCACCCAATTCCGTCCGCCGGAGGATGTGAGCGTGGTTATTCCCAGCTCGCATTCGGTGATCAAATTGCCGGAAACGGACGTGATGACAGTGTCGGTAAACGAGGAAGGCAAGATTTTCCTTGGCCTGGACTCGCAGCAATTGCGCATGGCCGTCTTTGGCCCGGAGTTCCGCTTGAAGCTGAGCACGGAAGTTGCGGATAAAGAAACACTCGCGCGCCTGCTGATTGACGCGCGCGTCAAAAATCCCAAACTCCGTACCGTCGTTAAGGCTGATCGCTCCGCTCCGTACGGCACCATCGAGGACGTCATGGATACATTGCAAAAAACCAAAATCACGCGGTTCAACCTCGTGACGGATATTGAGAGAACCTGACGGAGTTTCACTATGGCTGCTGTCGAAACTGGTGAATCCAGAAGTCATGCACGGGCTGGAAAAAAGCACAAGAAAAAACGCCGCCTTGGCATCCGCATTGACATGACGCCGATGGTGGATATTGCCTTCCTCCTGCTCACATTTTTCATGCTGACGACGGTGTTCAGCAAGCCGCAAACCATGGAAATCAACCTCCCGCCGGATGAATCCAAGGTCGATGTGGCGGAATCGAATCTGATGACCGTGCGCATCGTCCCAGATGGCACCGTTTATTGCAGTATGGGAAACGATGTGCCGGAAGTGGTGGTGGCGGGTGATGAGCTTAAGGATGTGGACAAAAAGGTGAAGGCCCTGGCAAAATTTCGCTCGCTGATGGTAGAGCGCAGCAACGCCAACCCGAAGCTGATCACCCTCATTAAAGTGCATCGGGAGGGGCAATACATCTACCTGGTTGACATCATTGATGAGTTGAACCTTGCCAACATCACCCGATTCAGTATCGCCCCGATGATTTCCGACGATCAGAAGATATTAGAAAAAGCAGGATATGCCGGGCCGCCGATTCAGGCTGCCGGGCCGTAACTCAGGGAGACAGCTATGGCTGCACTTTCAGAAGTTGCAATTTTAGAACAACTTTTTCCCTACGGCGCCCCGGAGTTGGTCAAGAATTACAAGAAGTATGCGACTACCGGACTCATCATCGCCGCGCTGCTGCATGCCGGGGCCTTGGGCGCCTATTATGTGATTCCGCTGTTGTTTCCGGAAGAAGAAGAGCCGATGGTGACGGTTCGCATCATGAAGTATAGCGAACTCGGGCCGCCGCCTTCTCTCACCAATCAAAGCGCTGCTGCGCCGGCCATTTCGGTGTCTGCGCCGGCCGTGCGCCCAAGCGTTGGTATTCCGATTCCGGTTCCGGATGCGGAAGTCAGTCCCGAACAAACCTTCGCCTCGCAAGAAGAGTTGGCGCAGGCCGTGGGTCCGATTGGAGAAGGCACGGGCACTGGCGGTGAAGTTGTTTTTGAGCAAGACATTCAAATCGAAGAAGACGGCCCGCCGCCGGATTTCGTGCCCTTTGAAAAAGAACCGGTAGCGATCAAGAAGCCCAGCCCAACCTATCCTGAAATCGCCCGCAAAGCCGGATTGGAAGGCACGGTTTGGCTCAAGGTTTGGGTCGACAAGGAAGGTAAAGTTCGCAAAGCCGTTGTGCAAAAAAGCGACGCAGAGATTTTTAACCAGCCGGCCATTGATGCGGCGACGCAGTGGGTTTTTACGCCTGCCTTGCAACAGAATGGCCCGGTCGCGGTTTGGATTTCCATCCCCTTCCGGTTTAAGCTTTCAGGGAAATAAAGCGTGTCAAGGCCGAAACTTGCAAATATCCTCGCTTACACCGTCGTCGCGGTGACGCTGGGATTCGGCCTTGCCATCTTTATCGGGTTACTCTTTCCCGATTGGGCGCTTGTGCCGGACTATGTGCCGATTCAATTGCGAGTGATGTTTGGTATTGTGGCGGTGTTGATGGGCGTTTATCGTTTGGTGATGATGCGCTTTCAAGCGGCGCGATCTGAAGATAGCGATGAAGAAGATCTTTCTATGCGGCGTCCTGCTCGCCGGGATCGTCGGATGTTCGGTTGAAGAAACGGAAAATCCGACGCGCGGCTATGTTTCACTATTGGTGAATGATTCCCACTTCCGGTTGATGCAGCGGGAAGCGGAACAATTTCACAGTCTTTATCCCAAGGGAAAAGTCGAGTTATATGCGACCTCGACGCGCGAAGCCATTGTGCATTTGCTCAATGACAGCGTGAGTGCAATCGTTATTGATCGGACCTTCAACGAGGAGGAACAGCAGGTCGTTGATGAGGCCCAGCTCGAGGTGAATCATCTTCGCATTGCCGAAGATGCCTTGGCGATTGTGACGCACCAAAAAAATCCCATTACCAATATTTCCAGACGTTCGCTCGAAATGATCCTGCTGCGCCAGGCTTCCGATTGGAGTGAAATCCCGGAATCCAAATGGTTCGGCCCCATCGAGTTAAGTCTCACCGGGCGCAACTCTGGCCCTTATGAGCTTTTGCAGAGGCATTTTTTTGATTTTAAGGAAGATCTGGTTCTTACCCATCTCGCGGCCAGCCAAAATCAAGTCCTGCATTACGTCGCGACGCATTCCCGTGCCGTTGGCATCGTTTCGTTGAGTTGTTTGGCGGACAGCGTGGGCCATCCCGCGCCTCACGATTCAACGACGACGCTGCGCGTTCTGGCGGTTGAAGGCGCCGCCGACTCAACCAATGCCGTTTCATTCGTTACATTGCATCAGGCTCACATTTATCAGGAACGGTATCCGCTGCATTATCCTGTTTACTTTTACTGGCGGCCCATCAGCCGGAGCGTGGCCACCGGCTTTATCACGTTTGTGGCAAGCGGCCCGGGGCAGAAAATTATTTTAGATGCTGGGTTGGTTCCTGCAACCATGCCCGTTCGTTTGGTTCAGCTCAAACAACAATAGGCTTGTGATGAAACGCTTAATCACTTTGATTGTGCTCATGGGACTCAGCGCCGCGTCAACGGCTCTGAGTCAAAATAACAAGGTTTCAGAAGCCCGAGAGTTATTAACGCAAGGTAAAACTCAGGAAGCTTTGAAGGCTTTGCGACAGGCAACCACGGTAAATCCGCGCGACCTGGAAGCGTGGGCATTGCTTGGTGAAGCGCATTTGCAGGCTTCGCAACCGGATTCGGCCCTGGTTGGCGGCCAAAAAGCCATCGATATTAACGGCAAAGATGCGACAGGTTACGTCGTGGTTGCAAAAGCGGCATTGGCAAAAAAGGATTTCGATCTGGCCTACAGCACGATCAAAAAAGGCCGCAAGAATATTCGCAATAACGCGGCGCTATTGGTGCAGTTGGGCAATGTTTACATGGCGAATGATTCAACGGAACAGGCAATTGCCGCCTACACCTTGGCAAAAGAAGCAGACGCCAACAATGTTACCGCCTATGAAGGCCTGGGAGATGCTTACGCCAAGATGGGCAGCATGGGTATGGGCATTCTGCAATATGAAAAATCGCTTGAAATCGACTCTTTGCAAGCCGATCTTTATCACAAACTCGCCAAGTCTTACTTCAAAGAACGGCGATACACGGAAGCGGCCCGCACTTACGAGCGGTTGACCAGCATTGATACCACTAATCAAGCCGCTTTGTTCGAGTTGGGAAAGATTTATACCGCCGCCAAGCTACCGCGCGAATCGGCGCGTGTTTTTAAAACGCATGTTCGCCGTTTTCCCAAGGTGGAAGAGGCCTGGCCGCTTTATATGGATGCCATGTTCCAAAGCCGGCAATTTCAGGAATCGACGGAGGCGGCGCAGCATGTGTTGCAGCTCAACCCCAACGAGATAAACGCGTTGCGCACACTGGCGGCCTCGCAAACCGAATTGAAGAATTATCCGGAAGCGATCACCGCGTATGATCGTTTGCGCGGCGTCGATCCGCTCAGCACGGATGACTTAAAGCGATTGGGCCGCGCGTATATGGCCAGCGGCCAGGATTCTTTGGCGGCTTCAACCTACGAAAAAGTCGTGCAGGCGGATCCCGAGCAATGGGAGCTTTACAGCGATATTGGCGCGCTTTACATGCGCATGCGGAAATTTGATATTGCGGCTGACATGTTCGAAAAAGAATTCACCCGCGATCCTGATGCGCCTGCAATGGCCACCGTTTACATTAACTATGCCAATTGCAAAATGGCGCTCCGGCAATGGGATGCCGCGCGCGCCGGATTTCGCAAAGCCGTGGTGTTGCAACCGAAATATTTGCGCGGACGCAACTCGCTCGGCCTCTGCTTGAGCCAGGTTGACTCGGTACAGGAAGCGCGCAAGCAATATGAAGCAGTCATTACCCTCGCGGAAGAAGACCGCGAAAAGTATAAAGCGGAATTGGCGGAAGCCAATCGCCAACTTGGGTTCATCAATTTGTTGGACAAAAAATACGCGGGCGCGGAAAGCTATCTGCTCGCGTCGCTCAAGCTGGACGATAGTGACGCCCAAACCCATCTTTGGTTGGCGCAAGCCTACGCTTTACAAAACAAGCGTGAGGACGCCAAGCGGGAGTATAATCGTGTTTTGAAACTTAGCCCTGGTCACAAAGACGCCGTGGAAGGGTTGAAGCTGCTAGGGCAATAACTAAAATGTCCGTTCAAGGAGGAAGGTTTATGCGCAAGACTATCATCGTGCACCTCTTGGGTTTGGCCACCCTGGCGGTGCTGTCTGGTTGCTCATCAAAGCCACAAATTCCGGCAGTAACCGGATACGAACTTTATCAAAACCCCTATTTTAAAGGCACGTTTAGTTATCCCAAGGGTTGGCACGTTATTGAAGAAGGTGGCAAGGTTAATATCTATTCCTCGAATGATCCGAATGTCGTTGACAAATTCTACAACCCCACCTCCAAAACCGGCAAAGACGGCGCTCAACTTGCCGTAAGCTATCAGCGGCTTGACTCGGTGCAGGCGCTCGCGCAATATATTGATTCGTTCAAGGAAGCGCGCGCTGCAGAAGGCTTCCAAATTCGATCGGTTGACACAAAAACCGTTGACGGCACCGAAGCCATGCAAATCGTCTACAGCGGCGCTTATGATAAAGAGACAAAAAAGTACGTCGTGCAAACCATGACGCTCAAGGATTCGGTGCTTTATACCATCGAATACAATGCGTTCAACGATTACTTCGAGCCTTATCGTGCAACGATCGATACGCTTCTGGCCTCGATGCGACTGCCCACCAAACAAGCGGCTGCCGCGGCCGCTGATCCGACCTTGCCCTCTGAGACATTTGTGGCGTTTTCCAATAACCTGATCAGCATCAATCATCCTGATAATTTCAGCGCCAATGCATTAAAGCCCAAAGCACCCGCCGAAGCCTCGATTCAATTCAAAGGCTATCGTCAGGACTGCACGGTTCAAGTCGATGTGTTGCCCGCGCAAGGCTTGAGCGTGGAAAAAGTTTTTGAGCAGAATGAGAAATTCTTCAAGGGCAGAGGCCAGAGCGAAAGCACAATTGACGGCGTCAAGGCCATCTATCGTGTTTATTCGCCGGTGCGTGGCATTGAAAGCCGGGTTTACTTTTTGGTGAAGAATGATAAGATCTACCGCGTGATCATGAATTATGATCAGACCCGGCGTTCCGACTTTCTGCCGACCTTCGAGAAGATGGTTGCTTCGTTGAAGATCAAGTAACGGCCGCAGGCGCCGCGCATCTTTTCCTTGAACTGACAAAATTCAGGCCGGGAGCACAATCAATCGTGCTCCCGGCCTTTTTATTTTTGTGCCAGTCTGCAAGCGGGTAATTTTTTGATAATGTTCCTGCAACGGCTTGGCCGGTGCATTACACGATTACCTGCTGGAGGCTATCATAAAATTCCGCAGGTGTTTCGCCCACGAAAATGAGATTCCACTAAAAAGGTCTTTTGGGCAGGAGTTAAATTTCTTGTGGGCGACGTTCACACGCGGGAGTTGGAGCATTTTCGGAAGGGCGTGACTTTGTGCCGATTTGAATATTTTTATCGGCAAGAAGCTTTAGAACGGCATGAAACTCAAAGCGAACGAGCGCTCGATGAACCACGAGAGGCCGAACACGAAAATAATCGAAGACACTGCATAAACGACTTGGCGTTGAAATTTCGTCTTTGCTAGGTTCAGAATGATGGGGAAGAGCACGCCGACAATCGCAATCTGGCCAAGCTCGACGCCAATATTAAATGACAGCAACGACCCGATCAAGCCGCGACCGGGCAAGCCGAGATCACGCAGGACATTCGCGAAGCCGAAGCCGTGTACCAGGCCGAAAAAGAATGTGAGAACCCAGCGATGTCGCGTCAGGTTTTCCGCTTCAGCGCTGTTATTGCCGGTGAAAATGATGAAATTCTCCGCTGCCACATAGGCAATGCTCAAGGCAATGCCGGATTCGATCAGCCGGCCCGGCAACGCCACGACTTCGAGCGCCGCGAGAATCAATGTGATGCTGTGTGCAATGGTAAACGAGGTGACGATTTTTATAAGATCGATAAAGCGCCCGCCGATGGCAATCAGGCCAAGAAGAAACATGATATGATCATACCCCAAAAAAATATGCTCGATGCCGAGCACAATGAACTCGCGGAAGCGTGCGAGTAAGGAAACCTCCTCACCCAGCACAAAACGGTGGCGCGGCTGGTCGGCGGTGAGAATCGCTGTTTGCAACGTATCACCGGCCACCGCTTTTGCCAGGTTCTTGTGTGCCTGGCCGAATTTCTCGAAAAAATCGATGCGGTAGCCGATTTCCTCGGGCGCAGCAGAAACATTTTTGGTGAATATAAAATTGATGAACATGTTGCCGAATTCATCAAGATAAAAATTGCCTTCTTGTGGCTCCATTTCTACCGGGGTATACCCCAGCGCCACGCTGTAATGCTCGGCGAAATACGCATACATCTCCGGCATGCCTTTTTGCGCTTCTTCGCGATCGACGGCGCCGTCGCGGTTTTCATCCAACGGGAAAACACGCTCAAGATCGGAAATGTCGAACATCAACGTGAGTTTGATCTGATGGTGTGCGATTTCAAGCGTGGAATAGCTGCTGTTGAGCTGATGCGCGTGCAGGGCTGGCATATCTGCAATTTGCAGAAAGACGCTGGCTAGAATAAAGATTTTTTTCAACAGAGTCTCCGAACTGTTGTGCAACAGTGCAAACCGGTATCGCGATAACACTAGTAACGCCTGCTCTGCTTGGGCAAAAGCATGGCGCGAATGAACACGCTGCGGGATGAATAAATATCAAGCGAAGCGCAAAGTACAAGATACGCTCGAATTAGTCAAGCTCGCCCTTGATATTCATGGCTTATTTTGTTATGATAGTTTCGTTTTTTGAGCGCATCCCGCCAAGGTTTCATAGCTTGTTGCCTACATCAAGGAGTCTTTTTCATGTCGATTGATCTTTCCCGCACCAATGCGTTCACGCGCCGGCATATCGGGCCCAGCGCGGATGAGACAGCCCAGATGCTCATGGTTTTGGAAGCGCCGTCGCTTGACGCCTTTATAGCTAGCGTCGTTCCCGAAAATATCCGCACCAAACGCGCGTTACGGCTGGACGGGATACAAACTGAATACGAAGCCGTAACCCGTCTGCGATCAATTGCCGCAAAAAATAAAATCTATCGTTCGCTCATCGGCATGGGTTATTCGGATACCATCACGCCGCCGGTGGTGCAGCGCAACATTTTGGAGAATCCCGGCTGGTATACGCAATATACCCCCTATCAAGCCGAAATTGCACAAGGCCGCCTGGAAGCATTGCTGAATTTTCAAACGATGATCATTGATCTCACCGGCTTGCCGGTGGCGAATGCTTCGTTGCTCGACGAGGCCACTGCAGCGGCGGAAGCCATGGCGATGTTCTATCACACAAAGCGCGAGCTAAAACCGGCGCGTTTCTTTGTCTCGCAGCATTGCCATCCGCAAAATATTGCCGTGGTGCAAACACGCGCGCTGCCGCTTGGCATTGAAGTCATTGTCGGCGATCATGAAAAATTCGAATTCACGAACGAGGTGTTCGGCGCGTTATTGCAGTATCCCGCAACCGACGGCGCGGTGCATGACTATCGCGCGTTTTGCGAGCGGGCGCATGCCGCCGGCGCGCTGGTGGCGGTGGCGGCTGATTTGATGAGCCTGGTGTTACTAACGCCCCCCGGCGAATTTGACGCAGATGTTGTGCTCGGCAATTCTCAGCGCTTTGGCGTGCCGTTGGGTTATGGCGGCCCGCACGCAGCCTTCTTCGCGACCCGTGATGAATTCAAGCGCCTCATGCCGGGGCGCATCATCGGTGTTTCGATCGATGCCCACGGCAAACCCGCCTTGCGCATGGCTTTGCAAACGCGTGAGCAGCACATTCGACGTGAAAAAGCAACCTCCAACATTTGCACGGCCCAGGTGTTGCTGGCCGTGATGGCGGGCATGTACGGCGTTTATCACGGTCCGGACGGCCTGAGGCGCATCGCGACCCGCATTCACAACATGACAAAGGTTTTGGCGAAAGGGCTGCAGCAGCTCGGTTATCAGCTTTTGAACCAGGATTTTTTTGATACGCTGCATGTCAAGGTCAGCAAAACTAAATTGCCTCAAATTCTTGCAGCGGCGGAAGCGCGGCACATCAATTTTCGCCAATATGATGATGGCACGCTCGGCATCGCGCTTGATCAAATCTCCAGCGCCGAGGAAGTGAGTGAGGTAATAAAAATTTTTGCGTTGTCACAGACGCCCGGATTCATAGTTGCAGATATCGCTGCTTCTGAAGAACCGGGATATACCGGCAAGATGCAGCGCCGTTCCGCGTTCATGCAGCATCCGGTCTTCAATAGTTTTCATTCTGAAACGGAAATGTTGCGCTATTTGCGCCGGCTCGAGGCAAAAGATCTATCGCTCACAACCAGCATGATTCCGCTCGGCTCGTGTACCATGAAGCTTAATGCCACGAGTGAAATGTTTCCGGTGACCTGGCCGGAGTTTGGGAAATTGCATCCCTTCGCGCCGGCTGAGCAGGCTGCCGGTTATCAGGAAATGTTTCAACAACTGGAAAACTGGCTTGCCGAGGCCACAGGCTTCAGCGCGATTTCATTGCAACCGAACGCGGGCGCGCAAGGCGAGTATACCGGTTTGCTCGTGATTCGCGCCTATCATCACAGCCGCGGCGAAAGCCAGCGCAACGTGTGCTTGATTCCGCAATCCGCGCACGGCACCAACCCCGCTAGCGCCGTCATGGCCGGCATGGAAGTCGTCGTCGTACGCTGCGACGACAAGGGCAATATCGATGTTGCAGATTTGAAAGCCCGGGCCGAGCAGCATCGCGACAAACTCGCGGCTTTGATGGTGACTTATCCATCGACGCACGGCGTATTCGAGGAGGCGATTAAAGATATTTGCGACAGTATTCACAAAAACGGCGGGCAAGTGTACATGGACGGCGCGAATCTCAACGCGCAGCTTGGCCTTTGCCGTCCCGGAGAATTAGGCGCGGATGTTTGCCACTTGAATCTGCACAAGACATTTTGTATTCCGCATGGCGGCGGCGGCCCGGGCATGGGCCCGATCGGAGTAGCCGCGCATCTCGCGCCATTTTTGCCGACGCATCCTGTGGTTGCGACCGGCGGCAAACAAGGCATCGGACCGGTGTCCGCAGCGCCGTGGGGCAGCGCTAACATTCTTGTGATCTCGTGGACCTATATCGCCATGATGGGCGGCGAAGGTTTGACGCAGGCAACGAAGATGGCGATTCTCAATGCCAACTATATGGCGCAGCGTCTGCAAAAATATTTTCCCGTGTTATACAAAGGCGTGAACGGCCGCGTCGCACACGAATTCATTCTCGACATGCGCGGCTTCAAAAACAGCGCCGGCATTGAAGTCGAAGACATTGCCAAACGGTTGATGGATTATGGTTTTCATGCGCCCACGGTTTCGTTTCCGGTGGCCGGCACGCTGATGATCGAGCCGACGGAAAGCGAGTCGAAAGCCGAGTTGGATCGTTTCTGTGAAGCCTTGATAGCCATTAAGAGTGAGATTGCGGAGATCGAAAACGGCAAGGCCGAGCGCGGCAATAATGTGCTAACCCATTCGCCGCATACGGCGGAAACGGTTGTGGCAGACCGCTGGGATATGCCGTACAGCCGGGAGAAGGCGGCGTTTCCAGCGGCCTGGTTGCGGAAGCATAAATTCTGGCCCGCCGTTGGGCGCATCAATAACGCGTATGGCGATCGCAATTTGATTTGCGCCTGCCCGCCGATGGAGGCATATGAAAGCGATGAGCGAGGATAGAGGAAAGATGGTCGCGAATGTGTTGCGTCCAGACGCAACAAACGAATGAGAGTTGGCGCTCAGACATGATTCAAGAGCATCAATTCCTTGGGATGAGGGTTGAGGTAAATCTGATCTTGCAAATATTTGATGTCGAGTTTGTAAACGTAATGTTTGATGAGCGTGAGCGGCACGATCAAGGGCAGCAGGCCCGCGTGATAATCCGTGATGGTCGCATGCAGCTCGCTTTTATCTCGTTCATTGAGATTTTTTTTGAAATAACCGGCGAGATGCTGCAGCACATTGGTGTGTTTTTTGGGGGAAGCCGGGCGGCGCAACGCGCCGAAGAAAAGTCCGGCGTAGCTTGCTTTTAGCTCGTCCGGCGGGTGTGATTTTGCCTCCGCGACCAACCGGCCCATGGCATTGAGCGCTTTAACGCTGTGCGCCATAATCAAGTATTTGTGCTGTGTGTGAAAGCGCACGAGATCATTGACGCGCAGCGGCGCCTGTGTTAATTGCTGCCAGCGAAAATGGCAAAACACGCGCACGATGAAATTCTCACGCAGGCGGGCATCGCTGAGCCGGCCCTCCTCTTCAATCGGCAGATGCGTCATTTCTTCCAATAAAACTCGCGCATACATGCCTACCCCGGTTTTGGCGGGAATGTTGTTTTCATCGTAAACCTTCACGCGTTCCATGCCACAAGTGGGCGAGTCCTTTTTGAGAATATAACCATTCAACGAAAGATGTTCGAGCTGGGCGACTTTCGCGCGCGCATAGCTCGACATCATCTCGGTGTAGTCGCGCTCGGTTTTGCTGGCCACCAAACGCGCAGCCTCGGCGCGTCCAATGAGGCGCAACGACTCGCGCGGCGCGCCTAATCCGATCTCCATCTCCGGACAGACCGGCACCCATTCAAAAAACTGCGCCAGGGTTTTGACGATGTAGTGATCTTTTTTGTGCCCGCCGTCAAAGCGAACATTTTCACCCAACAGGCACGAGCTGATACCGAGGCGGATTTTGGCTGAATCATCAGGCATAGTGTTTTGGCTCGACAGGGTTCATAAAATTCTGTGATACCGGCAAGCATCACTGAACAAGACTCTTCGCTAAGACAAATACGCAAAAAATACTTGTCGCGCAAGTCTGCCCTGTGGGAAATTTTTTCATCCGAATTAAGGCATTTCGCGGCATACAACAGTCTAATATTCCACAACGAAAATATGTTGTACGAGGCGCAAGCTCAGGCGGTAGGTGATTCTTTCATTGAAAATGGCGGTGCGGTTGCGTCCGGGCGGTGAGATGTTTTTGCTTTCAAAGCAACGATTTTACTTTTAATGGACTAAACAAGTTTTTCAGACAAGCTGAAAACGTGGACTTTCGGACAGCAAAAAGATTTTCCAACGGATTGAAACAACCCAACTGATAAAGGGCTTTTCAACCGCTGGGTTGTTTCTATTCGCTGGATAAAAGTTAGAATTTTATTCAACGTTCGAAAAGCTAATCGCATAAAGGAGATTTCAAAATGAGTAAACCCAAAACATATTCAAGCATGATTTTTCTACTCATAGGCGTCGTCATTGGCGGTTTGGCCTTTTCAAATTTTTACAAAGGACCGGAAGCCCGGGCATTCAATGTCTCGGAGCCGGCAGTAACGGCCACGGTGCCGCCGGCGCGTGATAAAGCCATTACCTCTTTGCGTGATTTGAACAATGCTTTTGTGGATATTGCCGCGGCGGTGAGTCCCACTGTGGTTACAGTATCCACGGAAAAGGTTCTGCGGTTCCGCAATCGCAGCCCGTTTGCCTCGCCTTTTTTCTTCGATCCCTTCGGAGATTTTTTTGGCGACAGCAATCGCCGCCGGGGCCAGGACTCTCCGGAGCAGCAGTTTCGCCAACAAGGCTTAGGCTCGGGCGTGATTGTGAGCAACGACGGTTACATTCTTACCAACAATCATGTGATTGCCGAAGCGGATAGCATCACCATTCGCATGACCGACGGCCGCACCTTGCCGGCAAAAGTGATCGGCACCGATCCTAAAACCGACATCGCCGTCATTAAAGTCAATGCCAAAAACCTGCCGGCGATTCGCCTGGGTGACAGTGAACAATTGCGTGTTGGTGAGTGGGTGTTGGCGATTGGCAGCCCGCTCAGCGCCGATCTCGCGAGCACGGTAACGCAGGGCATTGTGAGCGCCAAAGGCCGCTCGAACGTTGGCCTGGCGCAATACGAAGACTTCATTCAAACGGATGCTGCCATTAACCCCGGCAACTCCGGCGGCGCGTTGATCAATCTTGACGGCGAGCTGGTCGGCATCAACACGGCGATTGCAACACGCAGCGGCGGTTTTCAGGGCATCGGCTTTTCTGTGCCGATTAACATGGCGCGTCATGTGATGGAGTCCTTAATCAAAAACGGAAAAGTCGTGCGCGGCTGGCTCGGCGTATCGATTCAAACGGTGGATGAGTCTCTTGCCAAAGGCTTGAATTTGGAAGGCCCGGGCGGCGTAGTTGTCAGTCAAGTGGTTGAGAATAGTCCTGCGGAAAGAGCCGGCCTGCAGACGGAAGACGTGATTCTGGCGTTGAACGGTCGCAAAGTGAAGGACAACAGCCAGCTCAGCGCGGATATTGCGGCGATGGCGCCCGGTTCGCAGGCGAATCTTACGGTGTTGCGCGATGGCCGCAAGCGGGAAATTGCCGTGACGCTCGGTGAGCAGCCTGCCAATTTCGGTGTGCGTGGATTCGAGCCGTCGCCGGACGAATTGCTCGGTTTTACTGTCGAAACGCTGAACAACCGATTGGCGCAGCGCTATGATTTGGATGCAACTCGGCGCGGCGTCGTGGTAACAAATATCGATGCTGTCAGCTCAGCCTATCGCGCGGGCCTGCGCGAAGGCGATCTCATCGTTAAAGTCAATCGCAAAAGCGTGGCAAATGTGACGGAATTTAGTGGTATGGTGCAAAATGCAAAAAAAGGCGACACCGTGCTTCTGCAAATTGCGCGGAATGATGGTACTCAGTTTTTGGCATTTGAGTTATAATTGTAAATTTTCGTAAACGCGCAAAAAACCTGATTCATCACCTCATGAACACACATAAGTCTTGATGAATCAGGTTTTTTCCTTTAAGCGATCAACCGATAATTTTGATGAATCTCTCCGGTCTGACAATTCCAGCATATTGCCACCGTCTCCGCCTCTGGCGATTATTTTTCTTGCGGCCGACTTGACCGGCCATTGTGGGTGTTTTTCCGCTTGTTCGTGCCTCTAACCAACTAAAAAATCGAGTTAAACATCATCACCTCCTTCCGTTCTCTGCATTAAAATCCGTCTGTTGATTATTCATGCAAGAGTAGTCAAAGAATTGTTCCAGGGATGACCACCCTTCGTATTGTTTGTTAAAAGGAGCATGACATGACGACTCAAAGATTTGCTGACGTGGAAAACCTCGTCGTGAGAAATAACGCGTTCAACCCTGCGCATGCCGGCGCATTGGCGAGCCTCTCACAACTGATTTCTCCGCAGCAGCGGCAACGTTTTGTGAAAGTGGTCTTTGGCGGCGATTTGGCCTCATTTGATCAACTGTTGATCGTGCTTGATTCCGCCCCGGATTGGTCGCAGGCGCATCGCCTGATTCGCCAGCATTTCAAACGGCATCAGATCAATCCTTACCTCAAAGACGCCGCAATGTTTTCTAATCTCATTTATAAGCGTTACTTCCCGCATGATATGTATGTTTGAGAAGGAGTGACGTCACAAAATCATGTTACACCTTGAGATTATCCCCGGTTGTGTTGGGGATTGAAAAACGAATCGCGATTTATTTTCATCAACCCCGGGTGCTTTCACTGGCATGTGTTTTACATTGCGTGAAAGTCCCCGGGGTTTTTTATTTCCCTGACAATTTTTTGCACTTGAATTTGGCTGTAAAAAAATTATTATGACTATCGAATTAAATTTCCAGAACTGGTTGGGAAAAAGCACAATAAGGCGGTTAATCTAAAATTTCTCGCGTTATCGGAGTGACGGTCGTAAGTATTTTAAATGTAAAGAGATACAATGCAAAAAAAGCCTCTCTTCACACCTCCAGTACTACGGTCAAAACTTTTTTGGATCGCGACGATCTCCGCCATCGTCTATTGGCAACCGGATAATTGGTGGATGGCCACTTGTTTTGGGGCTATGCTTTTGATCTCGGAGTGGACGCATGTCGATTTTGTGCGCCGCTGTGCGAACGATCCGTGCAATCACCGTCTCTGGCAGGAATTTATACGCCGCTATGAGGAGCGCATTCGCCGCGTCATTGCCCGGGTTTTGTTGCAAGACGGTCAGAAGCAAATCGCAAACGCCATCGAAGACGTGGATGACATCGCGCAGGAAGTTTACGCGCGATTTTTCAAAAAACAAGGACGGGCGTTTCGCGTGTTTAAGGGTACAACCGAGGAATCCTGGTTTTGCTACCTGCGTGTCATTACTCGTCACGTCACACTCAACATTCTGCGCGCGAAGCACGCCCAAAAACGCCCGCGCATCGAACGATCGCTGGATAAAGAAAACGACTCTGGGAGTGAACAAACGGTGCGAAGCATCCGCCAAAATCTCCCCGCGCACGAAACCACAGATGACGCGACGCGCATGATGGAATTACAGGATCAAATTAATTACTATTTGGATCTTGTCTTGCACGGGCCGCTTCAGCATCGCGACAAACTGCTTTTCCAACTTATATACTTCGAAGGACTTACGCCAACCCAAATTGCCCGCATGCCTGGCATTAATATGATGCCGCACGCCATTGAAGTGGTGATCAGCCGGGTACGCAAGAAACTCGCGCAATTTGCCGATCAAATGTGACAGGGAAAATTCTTGAAAAGGGTGACTTGTGATTTGATCTGCAAATTTGGTGTCTTCCCAAGCGAACGATAGATTGTCTCGTAGCAACTAAACTGTTTGAGAATTTTTGATTTGAAGGTAGGCTGCGCTCATCGAAGGCGAATTTAGCTTCCTTCGACAACACCGCGAATGCACGCCAATAAACGCGAATTTTAAGATTAGCGAATATTCGCGTTTATTAGCGGTTCCCCAAATGAGTAAGTTATTTAAATGGCGTTCCTAAATTAACGGTTGTTGAAAGCTTGGGCTGTGCCGGTATCGCCGCATTTAACGGACTGACATGGTCTGGCCCGCGCGAAGGCTTTGAACAACATTCCTACTAGTTTCTAACGCTCAACGTTGGAGTATTTTAATGGAGATCGGGTGTGGAGCAACATTTTAATTTAACTGCGTGGGTTGATCGACGGCGTCGCTCGCTGGAAGCGCGAGAAGAGCAGGCGATAGGCGATCATCTTGCGAATTGTGAAGCCTGCCGCCAACTCGACGAGCTGGCCGGCCATATCGGTCGCATTGCTGCAAAGCACAAACCAGAAAAGCCTCGAGCAGTAACAACCGCCTGCCCTGAAGCAGAAACCCTCGGACTTTATTTCGCCGGAGAATTGCCTTTCTTCCAAAAGCGCGAACTCGAACGGCACTTGGCCAACTGTCATGATTGCCGAGTTGCGCTGGCCCGCCAGATCAGGCTGGAAGCCGAAACAGTAACTCCCGAAGATGAAAAACTTGAGGTTCAAACGCTGGTAGACGCGGATCAACACGTCAAAAAACTTGCGCAACGGCCGGAGCTTAATGCCGCTGCTCAAGCCGGGTCTTCCGGGTTTGCAGATTTGCGCAGTCGAGGGCTTTCGCTTGTTTCCTATCTCAGGGATGTGTTAGACGAAGTTCTTCATGTAGCTCCCCGGTATGCCGTCGCATTTACCGTTTTTTTGGTAATATCGTTCGTTGGGGGCCGCAGCTTCATGTTGTGGCGAAGCAACAGTCTGGCCGCTGCCGGGTTGCAAAATTTAGAGAAACATCAAGATATCAGCCGGGATGGTTTTCGCCTCAAAGGCAATTTTATGCCGGCGATTATTCAGACGCGAGGGGAAGGAGAGTCGGACCCCGGCCAACAAACCGCGGCAACACAATTCGAAAAGAGTTTATGGTGGAATGACGACAATCGCGAGGCAAAGCGGGGCAGAGCTTTGGCCTTGTTCTTTGCCGGCGATTTTGCGGCTTCCCAAAATTTGCTTTCAGAGTTGCTCGATGGTGAGCCGAACAATCCCATCATTCTGAATGATTTAGGCGCGGTGGCTGCCGCCGAAAGTGAGGAGGAAGCGGCGCTCCGATATTTCGAAAAAGCTTTGCAAATAAATCCGGAATTTGTCGAAGCGCGTTTCAATCGCGCCGCTGTTTTGCAAAAACTAAAACGCTTTGAGGAGGCGCAAGCGGCGTGGAAACGTTATGCCGAATTGCAGGATACCGCAGCATGGCGTGACGTTGCGGAAGAACGCAAATCAGAATTTGCAGATTCACAAAATTTTTAGAAAACCTCTGTGAGAAAATTAACTTTTTGAGAGTCTTTGCTAATGCAGGGTGAGAGAGCATCTCGATCTCTAAGTGAGATGCGAATAGATAAAACCACCCTGTTGGAAGTTAAGGGGGGATGGGGGTACGGGGCGGACTCAATCTCTTGGTTCGCCCCGTTCTTGTCTCGACAAAAAACGCCCCAACGGGTGGCTCGATAAAGTGCCAGGAACGGTACTTTTGCCGTGAGCGAGAAGCCGCTTTGCAAGAAAAAATGCGAAGCGGCTTTTTCGCTTGATGAACCGATATCCCGGCAAAAATGTTATAACCAGGCTGGCCATGGCTCGATCATCGTAGATGCCCGGCCAAGCCGTTGCCGAAGGAGCCGGGATCACCGATCGTGACCGTCAAAATTCACAAGATTACTTCTTGAAAAGCTGCTCCAGTTTTTTGCGCGCCTCGGCGGCTCGATCATTTACGGCTGGCCGCGGCCCCGTTACCGGCTCAAAGTAGTCACAAAAATTGCCCATTTCCTTGTCCGGCACGAACTCAGCCTGCGGTTCGCGGCATTGATGATGCGCATTGACATCATAAAAGCGGCAATTGCGGCAGCAGTGCAGATAAGCCGAACACTTGGGGCAGGTATCCGGTCGCCGGATTTTTTCTTTGATTTGAATATCCGTTCCACACGAATAGCATTGCATGAAGGGCTCCCAAAAATTTTCACAATTTGGGTGGTTTGATGTTGCGCGGGAATTTAATCTAAGAAACGTGCTTGCACAACTAAATTCAAATAACTATATTGCGCGCGCGTCAGAAAACGATCTCCGGCTCTTTGGGTGAACAAGCTTTCCTGCGCAAACGCGATGGTTACATGGCGCTGGCT
>QEVD01000360.1 GCA_003576975.1 Candidatus Zhuqueibacterota bacterium | reverse complement strand
CGCGGCTTCGTTTTTTATACGAATTACAACAGCCGCAAAGCAAGCGAGCTGTTGGAGAATCCCCGGGCCAGTTTGGTGTTTTGGTGGCAGGGGTTGGAGCGCCAGGTCCGCATCGAAGGCCGTGTCGAAAAAACGGCGGAAGAGGAGGCGGATGACTATTTTCAAACCCGGCCGCGCGAGAGCCAGATTGGGGCATGGGCCTCGGCGCAGAGCGAAGTCATTCCCGATCGCAGCACGCTGGAACAGCGTTTTCAGGAAATTGCGCACGCTTATGAGAATCAACCGATTCCTCGCCCGAGACATTGGGGCGGGTTTCGATTGGCGCCCGACAGCATCGAATTTTGGCAGGGCCGTCCAAATCGCATGCACGATCGTTTGCGCTATCGCCGGCTGGCAAGCGCGTGGGTTGTCGAGCGGTTGTCACCCTAACACCAAATTCTTTCATTGGAAACGGATTTACGCCTGCGGCATGAAGCGGGCTTTAGACAAATGGATTGTTTTGGAAAGAAATTCGCGACGCGTTGATCGGAGGAGTGAAATGGTAAAGAAGCAGGCAGAGGTCAAATGGGTTGATGGTTTGCGATTTGTGGGAAAAGCCTATTCCAATCATCCGGTGGTGATGGATGCGGCGATCGAAGCCGGCGGCGGTGATGCCGGCTTGCGCCCCGGCGAGATGGTGCTGATGGCGCTTGCCGGCTGCACCGGCATAGATGTCGCATCGTTGCTCAAGAAAATGCGCGTCGATTTCGACAGCTTCGAAATCGGCATAGAAGCAGAGGTAGCGGAAGACTATCCGAAAAAATTCACCAAGATCATCGTGGAATATCGCGTGGCCGGCCGCGACATTCCCGAAGACAAGCTGCAACGCGCTATCAATCTCTCACGGGAGACGTATTGCTCGGTCAGCGCGCAATTGCGGCCCGGCGCAGAGATCGAATATCGGTATAAAATTCTGCCGCCGGAGAGATCGTGAAAAGATTCACGAGAAGACGGCTTGCGCTAGAGCCCGTGATAAAAAGAACTATAGGTTCGCACAAGCCGGCCTTCCTGCAATGAAAAGACAGCATATGCGCTTCCCTCAGAGTAAAGCGCACGCACAACAAGTTCATCATGATTATCGCCGTCTAAATCGGCCGCCGCCGTAAAGCCAGCGAAATACATGTAATCGAAGTCACTTTTCAAAGGCGAATTGCCTTCGAGAAAAAGCGGCTCGCCTCCTGCGGCCATCTCACGAAAAATGCCAAAAAGATTGCTATTCGACCCGTCTCCCGGCCCAAAAAAGTTTATGGCCCAAAGCGTGTCCGGACTCTGGGCAATTGTAGCAACTATGGCATTACCGAATATTTCGATTGATTGCCTGGCGCTGTCGTCAAACAGCGCTTTTATTTCGGGCAGATCAAGCAGGGCACGATAATTCCTGGGTAGAAAGGCCGCATTCTCCGTGAACGTTCCATCTTTGTCACGCGGAATATCGAAAAGCGGCAGCCGCATCAAAGGCCTTTTTCTTGGCTCTCCCGCAATGGCAAAGATGAGATTGGCGTCGGTTATTTCAGCGATCGGCACGATCTCCTGATCTTCGGGTCGGAAAGATTCCGGCGCAAGATAATAGCAACCGCTATTGTACTCGGCCGCAATCGCGGTCAGCTTGGTAAAAGTTTCCTTGCGCAAGTTGCCATGTAGGTCAAGGATTGTCCATTGCGGCGGATTGAGAACGGCGGTCTTTTTTAGGGTGGATGCCCTGCCATAGGATAGAAGAACCACACCAGAACTCTTTTCCGGGGAATATAACTCAGAGACTAAACGATCACGTTCGTCGTAAAGCTCAGGTGAGGTTGGCAGAATCTCGATCAATTCCACCCCGTCACTGGCTGTAAAACCAAGCCGCCATTCGGGCGTGGTGGGGAATTCCGAGAAAGGCACACGCTGCGTAGTATCTCGCGCCGTGAGGTTCAGGCTGGCTCTCGCAGTCTGTGTGTGCGTCGAATCTTCTTTGACAGTCACGTCTATTGTATTTTTGTTCGACGTTTTTTCTTGCGTGCAAGCCGATATCATGAAGCTCAGCAGGCAATTAACGAGGAACGCGCCCAAAGCTGGCAAACGTCGCTGAGATGATGGGCATCGCATAGCAGCATCTCCGAAAAAGTGAAAGTTTCATCATTCCTGCAAAGCGCCAACAATAATGGCCGTGGCGCGATCCACCTCCTCCGCAAAGCCTGCAATAACCTTTGCGACAATCTCGATTTGTTCGCTGGCTTCCTTCCAATCGCGCTGCTCGATAGCTTCGCGCACCGCCGGCAGTGTTTTCACACCATAGCCCGTGTAAAATCCCGGCGCATAGATCTGATGCACGAACCACGGCCGCCGTGGCAAACCTTCGCGGCGTGTGAGGCTGCGCTCCATTTTCATTAAAAGTCCATTCAGAGATTTCTTGGCGGCTTCCGGCATAGGTTGGTTCGTTGCCTTGAAATCATGCAGAGCGCGTTCATATGCAGAACTGCTGTGCCGTAATTGTGCCACGGTATTTTGCAGCGGCGCAAAGTTGAGATACGGCACCTCGCTCTGCAGCGCGGGCGCGACAAACGGCTTGGTGGGATCGGCCACGATTTCCAGCGTTTTCTCGCGAATGCGCCGATTCTTTTCCTCGGTTTCGTCGCGCAGATCATCCGCGAGTTTCGTCACTTCTTTGGCATATCTCGCCACAGTTTCAGCTAAACTGGAAAACGTGAACGGCAAAATTTCCGCATTCGCGAGTCGCAGCACGGCGCGGCCCGCGGTTTGCGCCAGGGTAATGCCATAGTCGAAATTCGGATCGCCGAAACGCGCGTAGTGGTCGAAGGAATCGTAGATCGAATGATACGAGCCGCCGCCGCTTTCGCCGCCATAACCGAGATTGAGCGAGGCAATGCCGAGATGTTGCAGAAAGGGCGTGTAATCCGAGCCGGAACCGAGCGCTGCAATGCGCAAATCTTTCCGGTCGCGCGCCTCTTTGCGATCTTCGCCGCTGCTATTGACAAGGCGCAACGCGCGTAAACGCTCCGCCACACTCATTTGTTTCTGCGGGTCGGTTACGTCACGCGCGACTTCATTGATAAACGGCTCGAGCGTGTGCGAACCGCCCATGCCCAAAAAGCCGCGGCCATTGGAATCCGAATTGATATAAATGACAGCCTTTTGCTTCAACTCATCAGCGTGGGCCTCCGCCCATTCGGTTGAGCCCAGCAGTCCCGGCTCTTCTGCATCCCAACCGCAATAGACAATCGTGCGTTTCGGTTTCCATCCGGTTTTTGCCAGCTCGCTTAGGCCGCGCGCTTCCTCCATCAACGCCACCATGCCGCTCACCGGATCTTGCGCTCCATTTGCCCACGCATCGTGATGGTTGCCGCGGATGATCCATTGATCCGGCTCCTCGCTGCCTTTCATCATCGCAATGACATTATAAACCGGCACGATATCCCAATTGAATTCCAATTTGAGATGTACTTGCGCCGGGCCCGGGCCAATATGGTATGTGATGGGCAAGGCGCCGCGCCAGTCCGCCGGCGCAACCGGCCCGGCCAGGCTGCGCAGCAACGGCAGCGCATCGCCGTAAGAAATCGGCAGCACTGGAATTTTGGTGAGCGTGGGCGCCTCGTTTACAGCATAGCGTTTCGCATTTTTTGTTGCGCCGATGCCCGGCGTGAGAGGATCGCCGGGATAAAGCGGCATGTCTGCCACGGAGCCGCGTTGCACGCCGTTTTCATTGCGATAAGCGCCTTGTGGATAAACATCGCCTTGATAGTAACCGTCGTCACGCGGATCAGAATAAATGAGGCAGCCAATGGCGCCGTGCTCCGCCGCGACTTTGGGTTTGATGCCGCGCCAGGAACCGCCGTAACGCGCGATCACGATTTTGCCTTTCACCTCGATGCCGCGCAGGGCCAGCTCTTCATAATCCCTGGGAATGCCGTAATTGACATAAACCAACTCGCCGGTAACGTCGCCATCAATGGAATAAGCATTGTACGTCGGCAAATGTTCGGTTTGCTGCTTCGAAGTGGCGTCCTCTGCCAGCGCCGGCTCGACCAGCTTGGCCGTGAATTTTTCCGGCGCGATCATTTCCAGCGCGCGGGCCTTCGGCGTGGGAAACAACACATGAAACTCTTCAAGCTTGGCGTCATAGCCCCAGGATTTGAATTGCGCCGCCATGAATTCCGCATTGGCTTTGCCATGCGCTGAGCCGGCATGGTGCGGTCGCGCCGTGAGGCGTTTCATCCACTCGCGCAAATTCTCACGTTTCAAATAAGAGTCAAATTGCCTTTCGAGTGCCTGCGATGACGGTGTGAGTTGGTTGCCCTCGGATTGTGGGTGGGAGGAAAAAGGTAGCAGCAACAAAACAGCAACCAGCGCGATGCAACGACAATTGTGGGTTCGCATAAATCTCCTTTTGGATTTGGAAATTATTTGTGCAGAGTTTTGTGTCTCATGAGTCTTGGCGTTCAAGTTCGCTAATGCTCAACCACACCATGACCGTGGCTTCACCGCAGTAGATGCCAGGGTCAGCCGCGGCCGAACAAACCGCGATTGCCGGTTTTGATTGTCAAATTCGATAAGGCGTGTATTCAAATGGTCGAAGTTGGAAGCCAAAAGTCACGCCCTGGGCAGCCGCACCACAAATTCTGTAAACTTCCCTTCTTCCGTTTCCACTTGAATTTCCCCGCGATGTTGCTGCACGATGATGTCATGGCTGATCGACAGACCTAAGCCCGTGCCTTGTCCCGTTGGTTTCGTCGTGAAGAACGGATTGAAAATTTTCTCGCGAATCTCCGGCGGAATGCCATTGCCGTTGTCGCGAATGCGGATTTCGATTTGATTGCCGAGGTTTTTGGTGGAGACGGAAAGCGTTGGGTTTATTCGCTCATTGCCGTTTGCCCCTTGCTCCCTGCCCCGTGCTTTTTGATGCGCCGCGTAACAAGCATTGTTGATGATATTCAAGAACACACGACTCAAATCCTGCGGCACGACTTCGAGCTTGCCAATCGACGAGTCATATTCCTTTTCAATCGTGATGTTGAAAGCCGCATCGTTGGCGCGCATGCCGTGATAGGTGAGATTCACGGCTTCATCGAGCAAATGGTTAATGTCGGTCGATTCGCGCTGGCCGGAAGAGCCGCGCGCGTGCTGCATCATGCTCTTCACGATGCCGTCGGCGCGCTTGCCGTGGTGATTGATCTTCTCCGCGTTTTGCTCCAACGTCTCCAATATCTCTTTCATGTTCGCCAGGCTTTCATTATCCACGATCTTCAATCCTCCATCATCAATCTTCGCTACCTCCTCCCGCAACTCCTTCGCCAAATCCACCGACAGCGCCGCAAAGTTATTCACGAAATTCAGCGGG
>QEVD01000359.1 GCA_003576975.1 Candidatus Zhuqueibacterota bacterium | reverse complement strand
AAACCGGTCTGAATCAGGCGCTCTTCCTGCGCTTTCTCATCCTTCGCCACTTTCACGAAGGCGGAATCATTGCGAAACGTCACGACCCGCTCGGGGATGGTCAGCACGCTGTCTTTCTTTTGAATGATGATATTGGCATTGGCGGAATAGCCCGCGCGCAACGTCGTGCCGTTCGTCGGCTCGATAAAAATCTCAATCGGGAAAACGGTGGCATTGTCCTTCTTTTCGGCTTTGAGGGAGATCAAGCGCAGCCGGCCCATCACCTTGTCCTGCGGCAGCGCGCCAACTTTGATCTCTGCTTCCATGCCTTCACGCAAGCGCCCCACGTCAATCTCGTCGACGGTGCCTTTGAAGATCAATTGCTTCATATCGGCGATGCGCATCAACACCGTGCCTTCTTGAAAGGTGGTCAGCGGCGTCACGGGATCGCCCACTTCTACCGTTTTGCTCAACACGTAGCCTTCGATGGGTGAAGTGATGATGGTTTCGATCTGTGTGCCGCCGATTTTCACCTTGCCGCTTTGAATGAGCGCGAGTTTTTCTTTGGCAATATTCACACGCAGTTGGGCCTCCTGGAGCTTGCGCTGAAAATCGTCGTATTCCCGCGTGGAAATGAGCGCGCTTTTGAGCAACGATTCCTGGCGGATGTTTTCCTTGCTGACGTTGTCCAATTCCACCTGCGCCAATTCAACGTTGCGCTTGGCTTCCGCAAGCTCCAGCGGTGTGGGATCGGGCTTGACTTCAAGCAAGGGGTCGCCGACTTTCACATAGACGCCGACGTCTGCAAAGATTTTTCGAACCACGCCGGTGACTTTGGATTTGACCGAGATTTCATATTCCGGCTCGATCGTGCCGACCGCAAGGGCTTTGTCAACAATATTGTTCTTCGTCACTTTTACTTTCGGCAACACATCTTTTTCGCCGTTTTTTGCCTTACCCCAAAATAAAAAGGCCGCGGCGGCCAGCGCCACGACTCCAACTGTCGCGATAATGACTTTTTTCTTTTTCTTCATGGAAACTCCCTTCAGATATGGCAGCTAGAAAATATTTCGCGGCGGAATATTTTGCCGGAAAACGCTCAACATACGACCAGCGAAAGACAAAGGTTGCACACAATTTCCGCCAAGGTATGCCGCATAAGAACGTATCACAGATAGGATGAAGCAAAGGCCGGAAAGGTTGTCTCCGGCGCGAGAAAAATTTGTGGGCGTTCCGCAGCAGATTTACAACTTTTTTTGAGGCAGAATGAGGCGCGCAGCATCCGGCTCAATGTGCACGAGTACATCGAAAATATCGAGGTTCGCATTCAGCAAACGATCTTTGACCTCATGCGCAATTTCGTGGCCGCGCCGCACCGAGGCCTCGCCATCAACGATGACATGAATATCGACAAAAAACATCAGCCCGCTTTTACGCACCCGGCATTTCTCCGTATTGCGCACACCCTCGACGTTTTGGGCAAGCACGCGAATGCTCTGCTCCAAAGTTGCCGGAGGCGCTGTGTCCATCACCTCGCTGACAGCTCCGCGCAGCAGGCGCACGCCATTGAATCCGATAATCCCACACGCAAACAAGGCGGCCCAATCATCGGCGCTTTCATATCCTTCTCCGCCCAGCAGCGCGATCGCTATCCCCACAAATGCGGCAACAGAGGTCAGGGCATCCGAGCGGTGATGCCAGGCGTCGCCGCGCACAGCCGTGCTTTTTATGGTTTCGCCGACTTTGAAAATCGAGCGAAAGAGCAATTCTTTTGTGATCACCACGATGATCAATACCAGCAGAGTGAAGGGAGCAGGTGTGTGATGGGGCGTGAGAATTTCGCGAATGCTTTGAATCATGAGGCCGAGCGCTGCCGCCAGCAGAGCCAATGCAACGACGAATGCCGCCAACGGTTCGGCCTTACCGTGCCCGAAAGGATGATTGGCGTCCGGCGGTTTTGCTGCGATTTTCAATCCGCCCCACACCACAGTGGTGCTGAAGATGTCGAGCGTCGACTCGACGCCATCCGCGATAAGCGCATACGAATTTCCCAACACGCCCGCGATGACTTTGATTAGTGCGAGACCCGCATTCACGAGCACACCGACGAAGGTCGCGCGCATGCCCTCGCCCGCGCGCTCGCGCACTGCCGCGGTTTGTGGTTCGCTCATTATATCTGCTCCTGATTCATCGTGCCGGCAAACGATTGCAATATAGCATAATTTTGCGGCCATAAACAGAGAAAACCTTGAAAGTCTGATTTGAAACAAGTAGATTGCAAGCAACATTCGTGTGGTCTGATCCACCGGAAAATTCCTTGGGCCGTTAACCTCGAAATTATGCGGGCATGCGTTTCCTTCATTTTGCCGACACCCATCTTGGCTTTTCCGATTTGTCCAAAGTCGATCCGCACACCGGCGTCAATCGCCGCGAGCAGGATTTTTATGACGCCTGGTGGCGCGCCATCGACGCGATTCTCACACACCGGCCCGATTTTGTGCTGCACGCCGGCGATTTGTTTCAATCGCCCCGGCCCAACAACCGCGCGATTGCCATCGCGCTCGCAGGGCTCAAGCAGCTCAACGAAGCGAATATTCCATTTATCGTGGTCGCTGGCAATCATTCCACCCCGCGCATTCGCGCCACCGGCAATATTTTTGAAGCGCTCAGCGTGCTGCCGAATGTGCATGCGGCATATAAAGGTGTTTATGAAAAAATCATGATTCCGGCGGCGAACGGTGAAGATTATTGCGCCGTGCATTGCATTCCGCATTGTTCGCTCAGCGAGGAGTTGGAGAAAGCCTATGCGAGCGTGCAATGGGATGAGTCGGCGCGCTGGAACCTTTTATTGACGCACGGTTCGTGGCGCGCCGCCGGCAAGCTCGATACTCGCATGGGCGAGTTCAATGAGCAGTTTCTCGAGGATCCGGAAGCGCGCTTGAACTTGACCTTCGATTACATTGCCCTTGGGCACTACCATCGCTTTATCGCCATAAATGATCACACGTTTTATTCCGGCTCGACCGAACGCACCAGTTTCAATGAAGCCGGTTATTCCTCCGGTTACATTCTCGGCGATTTGCCGGCGCGGCAATGGGCGTATCATCAAATTTCAGCGCGGCCAATGTTGCGACTCGCGCCGATTGATTGCAAAAACAAAACGCTCGACGAGATCATGCCGGAAATCGCGGCGCGCGGCAGCGACGAACTCGCCGGCGCCATGGTCACGCTCGAATTGCAGCATCTTTCGCGCGACCTTTACTTGCAGCTTGATTTGGCAGCGATCGACAAACTCTTCCCCCAAGTTTTTCATCTCAACAAGCAACTCGTTTTAGACGGCGCAACAACCAATGATCAAAATTCTTCAGCGCAAGAACTGCACGAGCTAGGCTCGCTGCGCGAAGAGTTCTCGCGTTATTTGGCGGCGCATACCGAAGGCGCCTTGCCGCGCGCCGAATTGGAAAGTCTCGGCCAAAAGTATCTTGCCGAAGCGGAAACCACGGAGGCCGAGGCATGATTCTGCAAACCCTCCGCTTGCGCAATTTTCGCCGCTTTGACGAGCTTGCCCTCGAGTTTCCCGAAAATGTTATCGGCATCATCGGCCGCAACGGCGCGGGCAAATCGACCTTGCTTGAGGCCATTGCCTGGGCGCTGTACGGCTCGCGCGCAACGCGCACCGAGAAATCGTTGCTGCGCCGGCAAGCTTCAGAGGTCAGCGAACCTTGCGAAGTCGAATTGACGTTCACACTGGCGGGCGCGCATTATCGCGTCACGCGCGCGATGCGCGGCGCCAATCACTTCGTCGAAGCCGCCTTATATCGCGCCGAGCTGGAGGAACCTCTGGCCGTGCGTGAAAATGACGTGAGCAATGAGATCGAAAAAATTCTTGGGTTGGATCGCAAATCGTTCGAAGCCTCCATTTTTGCCAAGCAAAAAGAGCTGGCTACGTTGAGCAATATGCGTGATGAAGAACGCCGCAAATTGATCAGCCGCTTGTTGAATTTGGATGCCATCGACAGCGCCCGTGAAAAAGTTATGCAAGATGCGCGCCTCAAGCGCAATTTTCTGCAGGGCACGCGCGTCAGTCAGGATGATTTGGAAGAATTGCAGAAGCAGTTAATCGAACATCTCGCCGCGCGGCAACAGGCCGAAGAAGCCTGGCAGGCGCGGCAACAGGAAGAGCACGCGTGGCTGCAAAAACGCGAGCAGGCCAAAGCGCTGTTCGAAGCTGAATCGCAGCGCCGTGATCGTGCCGCCAAACTGCAAAGCGCCTTGCACACACTCGAACAACAAGTCCTGCTCATGCAGCAACAACAGCAGCAGGCAGAAAGCGAGCGGCGCGAGATTCTGGCGGAGCGGGAGAAACTCGCTCAGCTTGCGCCCGTGCGCGAAAAATGGCAACGCCTCAAAGCCGAGAAGGACGCTTTGGAGGAAAACCGCCGCAAACATGCCACGTTGCAGGGCAAACAGCAGCTCGTCAAAAGTCTGACCGAGCAGATCGCCAAGCTTTATGGCGAAACTGAGTCCGCGCAGCAGAAGCTTGCGGCGCTGCCCGGGCTTGTGGTTGAAGAAAAAAATTTTCTCGAACGTTTAGAGCAAAGCGAAGCCGCGCTGCGCGTTTCCCGCGAGGCGGAGAAAACCATTTTGGCAGAATTCGCTGCAATAAAATCTCGCGGCCTGGAAGAAAAGCAAAAGTTGCAGGAGGTGGAGAAACTCGGCGTGGAAAGTCCCTGTCCGGTGTGTACGCGGCCGCTGGCCGAGCATTTTCAACCGGTGCTGGCGCGCCTCGAAAAAAATCTGGGAGATTTGCGCGCCGATTACCTCAAGCTCGAGCTTAAGAAAAAAGAAGCCGCAGCACATGTGCATGACGCCGAGATGCGCCTCAAAATTCTGCAGCAAGAACGCGAGCAATTGGGGCAAGAGCGCGTGCGCCTTTTGCAGTTGCAAGAGCAGCTTGGCGGACAACAAAAACGCATCGCGGAACTGCAACGCCAATGCGCGTTGGCGCAAGAGGATATTCAAAAACTCGGCGTCGTTCATGTGGATGAAACACGTTATGCCGCAGTCAACGCCGCTTTGACGGCAGCCGAGGAGCAAGTTCAGGAAATCAACCGTCTCGAAGCGCGTGTGGCGCGGCTGCCGGCGTTGGAAGAAAGCCTGGCGCAAGCAGCGGAAAAACTAAAATCATTTCACGCGCAGGCAACCGCTGCACAGCAGGAAATCGAGCAACTGCAATTTCGTGAAGAAACGGCGGGCGAAGCGCACGCAGCATTTGCCGCTGCCGC
Source organism: Candidatus Zhuqueibacterota bacterium (assembly GCA_003576975.1). Lineage (GTDB taxonomy): Bacteria > Zhuqueibacterota > Zhuqueibacteria > Zhuqueibacterales > Zhuqueibacteraceae > Coneutiohabitans. The sequence continues at coordinate 797 of QEVD01000359.1, read as the reverse complement.
CGCGCAGGTAACAAATTTCGAACAACGCATTGCGCAAACCCGGGAACGCCTGGCTGCGATTGCACAGGTGGAAAAAGAAGTCGTTTTGCTGGAGTCTTTGCAGGAACATTTCAAAACATTTCGGGTGGCCATGGCCGGGCGCTTGCGGCCGTTGATTGAAACGCGCGCCGCCGAAATTATGCGCATGGCCACCAACGGCCGCTATGCCATGCTGGAACTGGACGAGTCCTACAATCTCTTTCTCTATGATCAAAGCCAAAAATTCGAGCTGAATCGCTTCTCCGGCGGCGAGCAGGATTTGTTGAACCTATGTTTGCGCGTTGCCATCAGCCAGGTCATTGCGCAGCGTTCCGGCCGGCCGGCGCTTCAGGCCATCGTACTCGACGAAATTTTTGGATCGCAAGATGATGAACGCAAGACCTTGCTGCTGGCAACGCTGCAACATTTGAGCGGCTATTTCCGGCAGATATTTCTCATCACCCATGAAGACAACATCAAGGAGAATTTGCCCGTGGTGTTCGAAGTGGAGATGGAGGGGGATACCAGCGTGGTGAAGGTCAAATAAAGTGGAGTTCTGGATAGTTGGATTATAGCGATTCTCATTTGACTGGTGAGGTTGTCATTCCGCACGAATCTTGTGAAACTGTTGTCAGAGCCTGAATTTTCACAGTATTGTTGCCGAATGACATGTTCGTTGCATGGTAAAGCACGATGATTGATGCGATAATTGCAGCAGTTCCTCCATCCAAAACTCTAACAATCCAATGTGGAGTTGTTTGAATTTTGCGGCGAACATC
>QEVD01000358.1 GCA_003576975.1 Candidatus Zhuqueibacterota bacterium | reverse complement strand
ATCGGCGATCGCGTGCGCATTCATTCGCAGGCATTCATTCCGGAATATTCAATTTTGGAAAATGATTGCTGGATCGGCCCGAATGTCGTTTTCACCAATGCCCTTCATCCGTTGTGTCCAGAAGTGAAGAAATGCATGAAAGGCCCGACCATTCGGCGCAGCGCAAAAATCGGCGCGAACGCTGTGCTGTTGCCGGATATCGTGATCGGTGAAAACGCTTTGATCGGCGCGGGCAGCGTTGTTATTGCAGATGTGCCCGACAATGTTGTGATTGCCGGCAACCCCGGCAGAGTCGTTAAGCAAATTGAAGAATTGACGTGTCCTTATGATTTGATTGCGAAACCGTATGTTTGATGCAAAGCAATGGCTAATTGTTAATGGTCAATGGTTAATGAACTGCCTACGACCAACAACCTTTCAGGAACGAACCATTTAAACTCGCAGGAAGGCATTATGAGTTCAAAACCCTCTGGAGTACAAATTCCTTTTCTTGATTTGAAGGCGCAATACCGCACGATCAAAGCCGAAGTTGATGAAGCGATGCAACGTGTTGTCGAAAATTGTGATTTTGTCGGCGGCGCAGCGGTTGACGAATTTGAGAAGAATTTTGCGAATTTTTGTCAAGCGCCTTATGCGGTGGGCGTCTCGAACGGCGCAGATGCGCTTTATCTCGCGCTCAAAGCCCTGGGCATTGGTCCAAAAGATGAAGTCATCACTGTGCCGAATACGTTTATTGCCACAGCCTCGGCAATTTCGCGTACCGGCGCCGCCATTCGTTTCGTTGATGTTGATTCGGCCACGCTTGAAATGGATGTCACGCAGCTCGAGCGCGCCATCACGCATCGTACGAAAGCGATCATGCCGGTGCATCTTTACGGCCAAATGCCGGAGATGAACACGATTTTGGCTATGGCGGAACAACATCAACTTTACGTGATCGAAGATGCGGCGCAGGCGCACGGTGCCAAATACCATGGCAGAGTTGCAGGCAGCATGGGTGTTGCCGCGTGCTTTAGTTTCTATCCCGGCAAAAATCTCGGCGCCTATGGCGACGGCGGCGTAGTTGTTACGCGGGATGAAGAGCTGGCAAACCGCATGCGCCAATTGCGCGACCAAGGGCGCGTATCGAAGTACGAACATTTGATGATCGGTTATAATCATCGCCTCGACACGTTGCAGGCAGCCGTGCTCGATGTAAAGCTGCGGCATCTGCCGGCGTGGAATGCGCGCCGCCGCGAGATCGCAGCGCTTTACCGCAGTTACCTGCACGACTACAAAAACGTGCAAGTGATGCGCGAGCCGGAAGGGCAGGAGGGCGTTTATCATCTCTTCGTCGTTCAAGTTGCTCAACGCGAAGCAGTGCAAAATCGCCTGAAAGCCAGCGGCATCGCGACTGGCATTCACTATCCGCTGCCCTTGCATTTGCAGCCCGCCTATCAGCATCTCGGCCTGAAACGCGGCAGTTTTCCGGTGAGCGAGGCAGCGGCGGAAAAGGTGTTGAGTTTGCCGATGTATGCAGAGATGACGAATGCCATGGTGGAGCATGTGGCAAGCAGCTTGCGATCAGCCGTGAGTTGAACGTGGCGAAGCCGCGAGTTCTGATCATTTCGGAATTCTATCCGCATGCCGCGGAGACTTATGCCGGCATTTTTGTCCGGGAACAAATAAGCCATTTCAAGAGCTGTGAAGTTGCCGCGGTAATTGCTCCGGCGGTTCAGTATCCGCCGTTGCCGCGTTATCGCCGATTGCGCGCTGTGCAACCGGCAGCCGGCGCATATCAAGAAGCGGGTTATCCGGTCATTCGCGTGCCGGTGCATTATCTCCCCGTCCTTGCCGAAAGTTTTGCGTGCAGGGAATTCTATCGCCGCACGGCAACGGCAATTGCGCAACACCGGCTTGAATTTGATTTGATTCATGCGCATTGGGCTTATCGCAGCGGGTTTGTTGCGAGCAAGCTGGCGCAGAAATTTGCAAAGCCATTCGTTCTCACGGCGCAAGGCTCGGATATTCATACCTGGATGTTCGAGCGCCGCAAGCGCGCGAAGATTCTGGCGGCTTTGCAAGCGGCTGATGCGATCATTGCGTTGAACGAAAGTCTGCGAAATACTATTCTGGCAGAAGGTGTTGCAGAAGATAAGTTGCACGTCATCCCGCAGGGCGTCGATTGCGAAGCATTTCAGCCTGCGCACCTAACAGATCGCAATCTTCACGCAGCAGTCAATGAGTCATCTTTTGTTTTTCTCTGCGTCGCCAATCATCATCATGTAAAAGGCGTCGATATTTTATTGCGTGCGCTGGCGCTGGCTGACGATGAAACCGCGCTCACCCTCGTTGGGGCGGGTCCGGGGACGCCTGCACTCAAATCGTTAGCTCAATCGCTCGGCCTCGGCTCGCGAGTCACATTTGCGGGAGCGCAGTCGCCGGAATCGATTCCAGATTGGATCAATGCCGCCGATGCAATTGTCATCCCGAGCCGCAACGAAGGCGGGCCGGCAGTCTTGCTGCAGGCAATGGCATGCGGCAAGCCGGTCGTGGCGACGGCTGTGGGAATGGTTCCGGCCGTCATCACAGATGAACGGCTTGGATTGATCGTTCCGGTTGAAGATACACAAGCGCTTGCTGCCGCGCTGGAACGCGTGCGTACCTTGAGTTGGGATGCTTCGCATATTCGCGACCAGGTACTGTCGTTCTCCTGGCCGAACATCAGTGCTCGAATAGAAGATGTCTACAGCGTCGTTCTTGAGCAAAGAAAAAATGAAACAAGCGGCAACGAATCTCGAACTTTCTGAAAGCGAAATGCTGCGCATGGGCGAGGCCTGTGTGCACGCAGTGGTGCAGCATATCGTCGATTTGCCCGATTCGCCGCGCTCGAATCTTGTGAATGCCGTTGAGATTTCGCGATCGTTGCGCGAACCGCCGCCGGAAAATGGAACGCCCTTCGAAACCCTGCTGTTGTTTCTCATGGAGAAGGTGATTCCGCTTTCGATCAACTCCGCGCATCCGACCTACATGGGCTATATTCCGGGCGGCGGACTTTTCCCTTCGGCGCTAGCGGATTTGTTGTCGACTGCCACGAATCGTTATGTCGGCGCATGGTTCGCGGCGCCGGCGGCCGCGCGTCTTGAGACAAATGTACTGGAATGGTTTGCGCAATGGATGGGTTATCCCACTTCCGCGCGCGGCATCACCACCACCGGCGGCTCGCTGGCCTGTTTGAGCGCCATTGTCACGGCGCGCAAACATTTGCTCGATGAAGATATCAGCCGCGGTGTCTTGTACGCCTCGAATCAAACGCATCATTCGCTGATGAAGAGCGCAATGCTGGCCGGCATCAGCGAGCGCAACATTCGCCTGCTTGAGGTTGATCGAAACTTTCGCGGCATGCCTGAACGTTTTGAGGACGCGATTAAAGCCGACCTCGCGAAGGGTTTGAAACCGTTTCTTCTCATCGGCAATGCCGGCACGACGAATACGGGTGCAATCGATCCGCTTGTCGCGTTGGCCGAGATCAGCCGCAAATATTCGCTGTGGTATCATATCGATGGCGCTTACGGCGGCTTTTTTAATTTATGTGAAGAAGGCAAGCGCAAGCTTCAGGGTATTGCGCAGTCGGATTCCATCGTGCTCGACCCCCACAAAGGCTTGTTTGTGCCTTATGGCTGCGGCAGTTTGCTGGTGAAGGAAGGCGAGCTGCTGCGCCGTGCGCACATGCTGACCGCGGATTACATGCAAGATCAATTCACGCCCGAAGGCGAAATCAACTTTACCGATCATTCACCGGAGTTGTCGCGTTCGTTTCGCGGGCTGAAGGTGTGGCTGCCGCTGAAGCTTTTTGGCGTGCAGGCGTTTCGTGAGAATCTCGCAGAGAAGCTGCATTTGGCGCAGTGGCTGTATCAACGCTTTCTCGAAGAACCCGGCTTTGAATGCCTGGCTGTGCCGGACTTGTCTGTAGTTGCCTTTCGTTATCGCCCGAAACGCGGCAATATCGATGAATTTAACCGGCGCATGCTCAAACACATCAATGAGAGCGGCAGGCTTTTTCTTTCAAGCACGCTGCTCAACGGCGAGTTTGTGATCCGCGCCTGCGTGTTGAGTTTTCGCACGCATCAAGCGGAGGTGGAGGAGGCGTTTGAGGTTGTTAAAGCGGCGGTGAGGGAAGTGGAGATATAAAGCTCCGGACATTTAACCATTTAATCTTCGGCGATTATTTCAAGGGTATGTCGAGCCGGTAAATGTCCTTGCGGTGGGCGAAACGCAGCAAATATATGTTATTCCCGTCAAACGAATAGACCAGGCGATAATCTTTTTTCACCACAAGACGCCAGACATCGTCATAGCCTTCGAGCTTGCGCAGGTTCAATTGAGGCGCATAAATATCGTCTTGCAAGCGCAATACTGCTTTCCAGCCGGCCGTTGCGACTTCTCGCGGCAATTTTTTTATATCTTTCGAGAAAGCACGGGTTTTCTCGATTTGCCTTTTAGCTGACGAAGTCTTCAAATGATTTCACCCTTTGCGTACGGCCGGCGGAGACCTCCTGTCGTGCGCGTTCCAAGCCCCGAAGAAATTTTGGTTGATATAACCTTTCGCGGCCAATAAAATCTTCCAACAGCTTGCCCATTTTATTATAAGCCTCGATCAATTCGGCAAGTTGCTGATCTGTGACGTGACGCCCATTTTCCTTTGATTTGGCATGGCCATTGGCTTCTCTGCGCGGCTTGTTTTTCGAATGAGCTTTTTTGCTGATCGCGGTCACACTACTCTCCTTGCATTGTTTTACTAGTTTCGACAGGTTTGATTGTATTACACTCTGCGAAAGTGTAACGGTAAATTTCGCATATATCAAACAAATAGCAAGGCAATTTTATGAACCCTTTTGTTGCTTCCAGATCCCAATTCCCCGCATTGCAATTAAAAGATGCCTCCGGCCGTCCCGCGATCTACTTTGACGGCCCGGGCGGCACGCAGGCGCCGCAATCCGTCATCGCGGCGATGAATCAACATCTTGTTCATCGGCTCTCCAATACGCATGGCGCTTTCGCGACGAGCCGGGCGACTGACGAAACAATTCATCAAGCGCGCGCGGCGATGGCGGATTTTTTGAATGCGCCCGCACCGGAAAACATCGCCTTCGGCGCGAACATGACGTCACTCACCTTTCACGTGAGCCGCAGCATTGGCCGCGATCTCAAGCCTGGCGATGAAATCATTCTCACGCGCCTCGATCACGACGCGAATGTCGCGCCCTGGCTCGCGTTGGAAGAAAAAGGCGTGAAAATCAAATTTCTCGATTTTCATCCTGAAGACTGCACACTCGCTTATGAAGAGTTAGAAAACCTGCTCTCGGCGAAAACCAAGCTCGTCGCCGTGGGCTATGCTTCGAATGCCGTGGGCACGAT
>QEVD01000357.1 GCA_003576975.1 Candidatus Zhuqueibacterota bacterium | reverse complement strand
TTGCAGCGAAAACATGCCGGAAAGTCCGCCGCCGTGGTTCATGACCTTCTGGCCCTTGTAATCATAAATGAACCAGCCCAGGCCGTAACCGGAAAAATGCCTATCAAAATTTTTCTCGGCCCGAGACGAAACCGGAATTGGCATGTGCAGCGTGTGGAGAGTGCGCGCCGTCCGTTCGCTGAGCAAGCGTTTGCCCTGATAAACGCCCTTACCGAGATGCAAGCGCATCCATTGTGCCATGTCGATAATGTTCGAGTTGAGCGAACCGGCCGGTCCGACGGCATCGACGCTGTCATACGCAATCACAGAAATTTTGCCGGAAACGACTTCATGCGGCATGGCAACGTTGCCGCGATTCTGCAAAAAGCGAATACTCGTCGAGGTTTCATTCATGCCCAGCGGGGTTAAAATTCTTTCGTGCATGAATTCATCCCAGCTCTTGCGAGTCACTGATGGAATAATTTGCCCGGCGACGAGAAACATCAAGTTTTGGTATTGAAATTTCGTGCGCAAGGGCGCGCTGGGTTCGAGAAAGCGCAGACGACGCAGAATCTCCTCGCGACTCAATGTCGAACCGATCCACAAATGATCGCCGCCGTAAGTCGGCAGACCGCTGCGATGGGTGAGTAAATCAATGACATTCAACTCGCGGGTGACAAACGGATCGTACATTTGAAAATCGCGCACATGCGCCGTGACGCGATCATCCCATTTGAGTTTGCCTTCATCAACGAGCATGCCGAGCAGCGCGGCGGTGAAGGCCTTGGTATTCGAGGCCACGGCAAACAGTGTGTGCGCATCGACTTTTTCGGGCTTGCCCAGCTCGCGCACGCCGTAGCCTTTGGCAAAAATGATCGAATCATCTTCTACCATGGCAACCGCCAGGCCGGGCACCTCCCATTTCACGCGTGCTTGTTCGATGTAGGTATCGAGCCGTTTAAGATTCAGCGTTTGCGAAAAACCATTTTGAAAAAGAAATATGAAAACGATTAACACCGCGTGCATGTGACGAATCATCTTTTTTTCTGACATTCCTTTTCTCCGGTTGAATGAGGCACAAAAGGCAACGGCCTAGCCGTGGCTGAGCTACCACTGCAAGCGATTTAACTCAAATTTCCGTTTTCAAACAAAGGCGCATGGTCGTGCCTTCGCCGGGTGTGCTGGCTGCGACGAAAAGCTTGCCGCCGACTTTTTCCACCCGTTGGCGGATGTGATAAAGTCCGAAGCCGCCCTTTTCATTCTTTTTGGTGGTAAAGCCGGGCTTGAAAATCTCTTCCCATAAATTTTCCGGGATGCCGGCGCCGTTGTCGCACACGTCGATTTGTAACTCATCGTAGGCATGTTTAACGTTGCATACGATTTGCGGCGGGCGGCCGTCGCTGTGGCGCAGAGCGTTGTTGAACAATTCATCGAGCACATAACTAAAATCAGCCTCCGCAATGCGGGCGCGCGGCAACGGCGAGGTTGGTTCCAGATGCAAACCGGGATGTCCGCGCTGCTCTATCAGATTCTTGATAACAGCCACTACATCGGTGTAATACTCGGCGCTCAGGCGATGCTTGAGCGTCGCGATGGTTTTGCGGATGTGCCCTTGCAGCCGCACAACTTCCACCATCACGCCGCCGTCTAATTTCTCGTTGTTCATGAGCGTGCGGCGCAATTGGGCGAGGCGGGTTCTAAAAAGATGCCAGTGCTTTTCCAATTCATGCGCCAGATCGATGGCAAAATTATTGGCGTATTGGTACGTCAAAATCGCGCCGGTCTCTTGTTTGAGAATTGCCGCGGTGTTGCGCAAGACCTGCATCAAGTTCTCGCGCATCGCCGGCGAGATTTCGGTTTCAGCTTGCAGGTTTTCAGCATAAAAGGCCAGCCGGTTCATTAATTGATGAATCAAACTGCCGTGATCGAACGCATGTAATCTGACTTGCAGCATTTCCAGCGAGGCCGGGCGCGCGCGTGCCAGGCGCTTGACGCGCAGCGCGATCATCGCCAGGATCATCACGCTTGCGCTCACCAGCAACGGCCGCAACACAAACACCGCCTGGCTTTGGGCAAACCAGAGCATGAGACATGCCCAAAAGCTCACGCCATAAACCGCGGCAAGCCGGGGGCGATCATGCACTGCGACACCCAAAAATATTTTGCCGAGAAACAGCAATGCCAGAAAGAGCAGCGCCCCGAGCAGCAACACCAGATAACGTTCGCGGCTGCGATACCCCAAAAACAAATCCGCCAATGCGCGCCGCGCTTTCATGATGCTGCCGGCCCAACCCTCGACTTCTACAACGACGCGGCGCTCGCCGCTGCGCAAGCCGTATATATCATGTACAATGCCCGACGGAAATATAACTTTTGCTTGATAAGAGTGCATTGGGCTGACGGTGAAATGCGCAATTTTTTCCGGGCTGCAGCCATAACCATTCGCGGACTCAATCAAACGCATGCCCACCAATTTGCTTGAAGCGCGCAGGGAGTCGCTTTCATAAAGCAAAACTTTGGCGCCCACCGCAGAACGATTGCTGAGAATTCCCTGAGGGATAATCTGGAGGCTCGCGCCGGAACGGAGAATATCGTTGCGGTAGGTGACCAGATTCACGTCGTAATTACTCACAATGAGATCGAAATCGCCGTCAGCATCGACATCCGTAGCCAGCGTGCCGGTGCTGTAACCGCCCAAGCGCCTACTGCCTTCCATCAAGTTCGCCGCGCCTCTGAAATTGCCGAGATACTTGCTGCACTCGATAAAGCCGCCCTTGCCGTCGTTCTTGTAAAGCCGGTTCGCGCCGATATTCGACACGAACAAGTCGAGATGGCCGTCAAGATCAAAATCAAAAAGCACGGCGCCCATGCTTTGATCGTTGTCTGCCAAACCCGCCAGCCGCGTCACGTCGCGAAAACGGCCGGCTCCGTCATTTTGCAAAAGCGCATTGCTCTCCACAAGATTACAGACGAAAATATCGATATCGCCGTCATTGTCATAATCCGCCAGCGCCGCGCCTTGAGATTGTTTTGACTCCGGCGAGCAAGCCGCGCCGCTTTCGCCGGTTACGTCATGAAAGCGCGGCAAACCATCGGCCGACGGCGAACCCAAATTGCGATAGAGCAGATTCCCGCGATTGGCGCAGGTGACGTAAATGTCTTCCCAGCCGTCGCCATCGAAATCCGCGACATATGCGCCGATGCCGCCGCCCTCGGTGATCAAATTCGCTTCGCGCGTGACTTCGGTAAAGCGGCCACGAAAAATGCATTGCTGCGAAATTGGCACGCGATAAACAAATCCAGATCGCCGTCATGATCAGCATCGAATAAATTCGCCAGCATCGGCCGCTGCCGGACATCGCCCCAATTTTTCAAACCGGAATAAGCCGTTGCCTCGAAGTAATAATCATGTCCGCTATCAAAATAAACAGCGGGGTAGCCGTACATGCTGGTGACGATAATATCCTCGCGGCCGTCGCCGTTCAAATCGCCCGTGGTGATACCATGATCATAGTTGGCAAACGTGTGGCCGTGCTCCGAAAAGCGATCGGCGTAGGCAGCCGAGCCGGCCAAATTCAAGCCCGGGGCAAAATCAAAAAAGCGCTTCTCAAAATTTTTCTGATCTTGAAAAAAATCATACACCACATTACGGCCTTCCGTGGCAATGCAATATACGCGTTTTGATTTGGCGGATTTATCCGGCAAGAGTGCAAGCCCGTAGACCCGTGAGAGAGGCGCGACTTCGGCCGCAAACGTCTGTTCGGATATCGGTTTGGTAAAAGCAGTAGCCGGGCGCGGACGCGGCATGAGAATCATGCCCTCGGAGCCCAAAATCCAGGAGAAGCTTTTGGAGAACAGCCGCACTTCGGATAACTGCACCGGCGCCTGCACGATCGGCGTGAACGCGGTGTCTTGAAAGGCGTAAATCGTCGAGAGATCGACGCCGTAACCGAAGTCCGGCAAAAACTGTATGCTTTTCATCGGCACCTGCCAGGCCTCCAGGTTGTCGAAACGCATGCGCGCGGCAGAAAGATTATAATTCCCCAACAACAGGCGCTTTGAAGGAGTAAAAGCCATGGCCGCAAAATCAGTGGCAAAATTCGAGGATACCATTTGCCACTCCCCTTGTGAGTGTTTGAGCAAAGCGGCCTGGCCCGGCGCTTCGCATGCGGCATAAAGAGAGCCGTCCGGCGAGAGTTCAAAGCGATTGACATGAATGAACGTGGGGATTTTTTCCTTTTCCCATTGACCGCGGTAGTAATGCCATAGTTCGCCATAGCTGCCGGCCAGCCAGCCTTCCTCAGGCGAGACAAAATAAAGATCGCGTATGTTCGAGACGTTGCGCGAGAACGCCGGCGACCAGTTTTGGCCGTCCCAACGATACAAAACTTCCTTAAAGATTTCCGGAACAGCGAAGACCGCCCAGATATCATCCGAAGCAACTGCGAAATACTTCACGGGCGCATTCGGTTCCGGCAGCGGCAAGCGCCGCCAGGGTTGTGGACGCGAATCATCATACTCATAAAAATGGCCTGAGGAACCAATCATGTAGCCCAAGCCTTCTCGCACGAGTTGACTGTATTGAAATTGTTCGCCGCTGGGGGGTTCGACTTGCGACCAATAGAGGCCATTGAGGGAATCATAAAATGCGAATTGCGCGGAGAGCATCGCCGGCCAACTAAACGTTAGTGCTATCACCATCGATCGCAAAGATTTCATCGCCGTGAGTGCCCTCGGCTCATGCGCTTATTCGTGCAAATAATTGCGGAATCGCTGCTAGTTGCAGGAGAAGATGCAAAGAGGTTGATCAAGATAAAGAAATTTGGGAGGATGTCAAGAGGCGCACCATAAAAACGGGCCATAGGTGTTTTTCGAATTTTTAACGAGAAGTCGTTGCCCTCTTACCGAGATGATTCGTTTGTCAAGATCATGCGGAGATAAATTTGACAACCATGAAATTTTTCTTGCAATTCATGCCGAATTCTAATACAATCGCGCCGACCTGTATTAGCATTTGTACAAATACTTATTCATATTATGAATGTACAAAATTACACCCCCGGCGAAATTCTCGAAAAAGTTGGTAAAGGTCTTAATCGAGATAAACTTGCTTACTTCGTGAGAGAAGGCTACCTCCAGCCGCAGAAAGTTCAGCGCGGCGGACAGGTGTACAAGTATTATCTCGAAAGTGATCTTTGGATTCTTGATCGCGCGATGATGTACATGGAAAAATATCAAACGCGGCCGCGCGCCGCGTTCGAACGCGCCCGCCAGGAATTTCAACAAACTGAGTTGAAATTGGAGTGATGCCGGCAGTCCGCGATCGCGACAAGAACTAAAACTCTCCACCTCATTCAGCATATTGACATGCAAATCTCCAAAACCGAACTCAATCGCCTCAAACACACTTTTTTCCACCAACACGCGCAGCGCTTGTACAAAGGCCGCCATGTCACCCTGGGTCCAAGCGATGAAAATTCCGCCAGCGCGACGGTGCGCGATTATCAATTCGTCTACAAGCCCGTCGTCTGGCGGGATCAGATGGGCGAGTTGAACAGCGAATGTGGTTGCAAAAGTTACGTCGCGCCCTGCGCTCACGTCATTGCGCTGATGTATGCAATTGATTCTGAGTCGAAAAACGGCAACGGTCTCAACCCGCCGGCGCTTTCCTGGCAGGATTATCTAAAGAATGTGCCCGCGCTGCCGGAGCGCGAGATTCCCGGCAAGCGTGCAATGACGTGGGAATTGATGTTCTTTCTGCGCACGAACGTGGCCAAATGGTTTCTCTCGCCGGCGAGCACGTACATTAAAAAGAACGGCGACTTCGGGCAAAGAAGCCGGGTCGCGTTTGATTACAGCGGCAATCTCAAAAAAGTCTCCGCGACCGCATCAGAAACAAAAGCGCTAAACTATCTTGACAAGCTCGGCAGGAATTCCGACGAGTACAACCGCAGCTATTACTATTCGTATTACTCCCGCTCGCTGCAAGAAACGTATGAATTTGAGTTTGCCGAAGAGGCCGGAGCGCTGCTCAATCTGCTCACACACAGCCGCCTTTATCTCGACAATGGCGACGATATGCCCGAGCGTGTGCTGGTCGCGCGCGACCGCGCCAAGCTGTCTTTTCATGTTGAACGCTTTGGCGAGAGTGCGCCGCTGCAGTATCGTTTGCTTCCCAGAATCACGCGGTTCGAGGGAAGCTCACCGACACGACAAAACCACACGGAAGATTTTGATCACAACTATCGCCTGCTCACCGTTTCACCGATCTGGTTGCTCAAAGGCAACCTGCTGATCACGCTCGACTCCGCACTGCCAGCCACATTTTTGCTGCCGTTCACTCGTTCCGGCTTTCAACTTCTCATTCCGCAGGATCAGTTGAATGATTTCTTACAGGCCTTTGCGCCGCACGTGCAAGATCGCGCGCACATTGTTTTGCCGGAGGGCGTGGAATTGCAGGCCGCGCGCGAAATCACCGGCCGCCGGCTGTATTTGCGCGAGCATCATGAAACGCTTTGCATCGAGGTAAAATTTGTTTATGACCAAGCCGTCGAAGTCGATGCCCTGCGCGGATTGGAAACGAGCTTATTGGAAAACAATCAAGTCTGGCGCGTGTTGCGCGATCACCAGGCTGAAGCCGCGGCGTTTGAAACGCTTTATGCCCACGGCCTGGCATTGGCGGAAAATCAGCAGCATTGCGTTCCCGTGGGAGAGCCCTTGTCCTGGCTGTTTGATGAATTGCCCAAGCTCGCGCAAGAGGGCTTTGAAATTTTCGGCGAAAAAGAGTTGGCGCGCCATCGCATCAATCGCGCCGCGCCGAAAGTCAATGTTTCGCTTTCTTCTGAAATCGATTGGTTCGACCTCAATGTCGAAATCGATTATGACGGCATCTTGCTGTCGCTTGCTGAATTGCGGACTGCCATTCGCAAACAAAACAGTTTTGTGAAATTGGCGGACGGCAGCCAGGCGCGCCTGCCGGAAGAATGGCAAAAGCGTTTTCGTCATTTCTTCAATTTCGCGGAAACACAGAACGGCAAGGCCCGCATGGCTTCGGCGCATGCACTGTTGGTCGATTCCCTCTTCGATGAAGTTGCGGAAAAACGTTATGACGAAGCCTTTCGTAAACGCCTCGCAAAATTGAAAGACTTCAAGGGCATTCAAGTCGTGCCGGTACCCGCGGGTTTTCGCGGCGAGCTGCGGCCGTATCAACAAGCCGGATTGAACTGGCTTGGCTTTTTGCAAGAATATGGTTTCAACGGCTGCCTCGCCGATGACATGGGTCTCGGCAAAACCATTCAAACCCTGGCGCTGCTCGCGCGTGAGGCGGAGAACGCTAATGGATCTTCGAAAACACTCGCGCAAAAACGTAATGGCAAGAGCAACGGACATGCGAATGGTGTCAGCGTTACCAGCGGCAAACGTCCCACTAGTTTGATTGTTGCGCCGCTTTCAGTGATTTTCAATTGGGAAAAAGAATGCAGCCGCTTCACCCCGCATTTGCGCGTGCTGGTGCATCACGGCCTGGAGCGGGCGCGGGATTGCGTGGATTTCCATGAATATGACTTCGTGCTCACCACCTACAGCACCATGCGCCTCGATATCGAGTTTCTCAAAGATTTTCAGTTTCACTACATCGTGCTCGATGAATCACAGAACATCAAAAATCCTGAAGCGCAAACCGCCAAGGCGGCCAACATTCTGCAAAGCCGGCATCGTCTGGTGCTCTCCGGCACGCCGGTGGAAAACAACACGCTGGAATTGTGGTCGCAATTCTCTTTTCTGAATCCCGGGATGTTAGGCTCGCGGCATTATTTTCAGGGCGCGTTTGCCGCGCCCATCGAGCGCTACGGCGATGAAGAAAGCGCAACCCTGTTGAAAAAAATGATCTCGCCGTTTCTGCTGCGCCGCACCAAAGAAATCGTGGCGCGTGAGCTGCCGCCCAAAAGCGAACAAGTTTACTATTGCGCCATGTCGAAAACTCAGGCCAAACTCTATCAACAAGTGCGCGATCACTATCGCGCCGAGATTATGAACTTGATCGACACGACCGGCTTGCAAGACGCGCGTTTCAAAGTGTTGCAAGGCCTGACCAAGCTGCGCCAACTGGCCTGCCATCCTTCTTTGATTTTTGATGAAGGCGAGCAGGAATCCGGCAAGTTCGAAGCATTTCTCGAAATGCTGCAAGACATTCTCGCCGGCGGGCACAAAGTGCTGGTGTTCTCGCAATTCGTGCGCATGCTCAACTTGATGGCGCAACAACTGAAAAAAGACGGCATTGCCTTCGAGATGCTCACCGGTCACACACGCGACCGCGAAACCAGAGTCACGCGCTTTCAAAACGACCCAAAGCTGAAGGCTTTTCTCATTAGCCTGAAAGCCGGCGGCCTGGGTTTGAATTTGACTGCGGCGGATTACGTTATCGTTTATGATCCCTGGTGGAATCCGGCGGCAGAACGGCAGGCCATCGACCGCGCGCATCGCATCGGCCAGGACAAAAGCGTGTTCGCCTACAAAATGATCACGCGCGACACCGTCGAAGAAAAAAAAAGCGCAAACAGAATCTCGTGTCGCAACTCATCACTACGGATTCAGGTTTGTTCAAGCATTTGACGGCCGAGGATATTCGCGGGTTGTTTAGTTGAAAAAGTGGGCTGTTTTGGCTTGCATAGAGAGGCCCTTGCGGAAATTATCGGATCACTCCTCGTCAAATCTTGGCTTGCAAAAGAGTTTTTCGGCTCTTATCTTTAGGCAAACAACAACATGAAATGCCTTGCACGAGGAGTATTGTATGAAGTGGCAAGAATTGGCGACCACCTCGCATTACGAAACCGCTGTCGCCGTAAAGCAAGAGATGTTAAAGGGAAACTTAGCCGAAGCAACGGCTGGGATTGAGGAGTTGATAGAAGCTTTGAGCCGATCAGATAAACGCGCGCTTCGCAGCCAATTGATTCGCCTCATGTCTCATATCATCAAATGGCAAACACAACCCGAACAACGCACGCGAAGCTGGGCGGTGACGATTGAAAATGCCCGCATTGAAATTGAAGAAATTTTAGAGCTGGAGCCTAGCTTGCAACCGAGCATTCCCGCTCTATTGCACGATCTTTTTTCCAAAGCCCGCCGCGTTGCCGAATTGGAAATGAATCAAAAAACCTCGTGCAACGAACTTTCCTGGTACGAGGTTTTTGACCAGGAATACCGTCTTTGATTGTTGCGCTACGGATCAATAGCTACCTTCCTTGATTCTCTCTCTTCGCTGCCAACTTTCTTCATTAACACACAGAGCGTGCTTATGCCCACTCAAAGCCTCCCCTCCGTTTGCCCGATGGATTGCCCCGACACCTGCAGCCTCGACGTCGAGGTTAGCGACGGCCGCGTCAGCAAAATTCGCGGCTCGCGTGTGAATCCGCTGACCGATGATTTCATTTGCTCGAAAGTCGCAAATTTCACCAAACGCGTTTATGGCAAAGAACGCTTGCTCCATCCGATGCGGCGGGTTGGCGCCAAAGGTGAGGGCCGCTTTCAGCGCATTTCGTGGGCGGAGGCCATATCCATCATCAGTGAATCCTGCACCGAAATACAAAGCCGCTGGGGCGGCGAGGCAATTTTGCCTTATAGCTACGGCGGCTCGAACGGTATACTCGGCCAGGATACCAGCGACAAGGCATTTTTTGCAAAGCTAGGCGCCTCGCGGCTTGCGCGCACGGTTTGCGCCATACCGACCACTGAAGCCGCGATTGGCTTGTACGGCAAAATGGCGGGAGTGGCATTCGAAGATTATGTACACAGCCGGTGCATCATCATCTGGGGGGTGAATCCTAAAGCCTCTCATATTCATCTCGTGCCGTTTTTGAAACAAGCAAAAGCAAACGGCGCAAAGATCATCACGATCGATCCCGTGCGTAATTTTTCAGCGCGTGAAAGCGATATTCATTTGCCGGTTTACCCGGGCACGGATCTCGCCGTGGCGCTTGCCATGATCAACTATTGGCATGAGCACAAAATGCTGGATTGGGATTTTATC
Source organism: Candidatus Zhuqueibacterota bacterium (assembly GCA_003576975.1). Classification (GTDB taxonomy): domain Bacteria; phylum Zhuqueibacterota; class Zhuqueibacteria; order Zhuqueibacterales; family Zhuqueibacteraceae; genus Coneutiohabitans. The sequence goes on along the minus strand of QEVD01000357.1, from coordinate 2,281 downwards.
ACCCAACACACAACCGGCGTTGAGACATTACTGAAGAAGGCGGAAGCATTCAGCTTGAAAAAAGCAGCCCACCTCGCGCGCGTCGAGGCGGGAGAAATTGAAAAAATCGCCCGGCTTTATGCTGAAAGCGAGCCGGCCGTCATGCGCGCCGGCTGGGGCATGGAACGCAATCGCAATGGCGGACAGGCCGCCGCCGCGATTCTCGCGCTGCCGGCGTTGTTGGGAAAATTCGGCAAACGCGGCGGCGGTTACACCCTCAGCAACAGCGGCGCGTATCGTTTTGACAGCAGCAAAATGGCGGAGGTGGACTCCTGGAACACGCGCACGATCAACATGAATGTGCTCGGCAAAGTTTTGTTGGAAGAAAAGAATCCACCGGTCAAAATGCTGTTTGTGTACAATTGCAATCCCGTGGCCACTGTGCCGAATCAAAACGCCATCATTGCCGGCTTGCAACGCGAGGATTTATTTACAGTGGTGTTCGATCAAGTGCTGACAGACACCGCGGTCTTCGCCGATATTTTGCTGCCGGCCGTCACATTTCTGGAACAGCACGAAATCAAAAAAGCTTACGGCAGCTATTCGTTGCACTACAGCGCACCGGTGATTCCCGCGCTTGGTGAAGCCAAGCCAAACGAGGAAGTCTTTGCCGTGCTCGGCCGGGCGATGGGCTGGGAGGATGAAGCCTTTCAAAAAAATACTCACGATTATCTGCATAACGTCACGCATGCGATTCGCGGCATGGGCCGGGAGATTTCCTTCGAGCAATTGCAGCGCGACAAGATCGCGTTCTTCGATTTTCCCGGCCAATTGCCGATACAATTCGTCACCGCCTTTCCATTCACGCATGACGGCAAGGTTCATTTCGCGCCGGCGCAGTTGGGCGAGCATCCTTATGAATTTCTCGACGAAGAAATAAATCCCGCTTATCCTCTTGCCATGATCAGCCCGGCGACCGACAAAGCCATCAACAGTATGATGGCGGAATACATGATGCCCGAGCTTTATCTCGAAATGCATCCCGATGATGCCGCGGCGCGCGGTTTGCAAAACAACGACACGGTGAGAGTCTTTAACAATCTCGGAGAAGTCGTGTGCCGCTTGAAAATTCAGGCAGACGTGCGCAGCGGCGTTGTGGTGATGCCCAAAGGCGCATGGCGCAAGGCTTCGAAAAACGGCAAAACCTCAACCGCGCTTTCGCCGGACACGCTAAACGTCGTGGGCGGCGGCGCGTGCTTCAATGACGCGCGCGTGGAGGTGGCGCGATTTGAGAAAGCTTGATTAGCCCTTTTCCGATATCCGCGATTCTCAGAAATCATATGCCTTTCGCTTACTGCTTATCGAGCTTTAAAAAACCAATTTGCGCACGACTCCGAGAAAGTCAGGCAAATTCGGAGTAGACTTCGTATTGCAGCAAGCAAATTTGCTATCTTGTCTCGTAATTCAGATTGTGAGATTTAAATATGGCTGTTATTTTTTTCATTACTATTTTGTTCCTTTCTGCAATCGCACAATCTCCTTCAACACCATCGGTATTTCCTTCTGCAGCTAATCTAGCTGCAACACGCCAGGGTCTGCTCGAGCCCCACCCCATGACCTCCCATCCCGAGCCGGACTTGATGCCCGCGCTTTCGCCGGACGGGCGCTGGCTCGCCTATGTTTCGCACGGCAATAATAACTATGACATTTGGGTGAAACCTGCGGCCGGTGGACAATCCTTTCCACTGACGACGCACACCAGCGATGATTTCAGCCCGGCCTGGTCGCCGGATGGCAAAGCCATCGTTTTCATCTCCCGACGGGATGATGCCGAGGGCGATCTTTTTTTAATGAAAGTCAAAGAGCGTGAGGGCCGCTTGGAACCGGGCAAAGTCACGCGTCTCACCGAAAATTTTATGCGCGAAACCACGCCGGCATTCTCGCCCGATGGAAAAATACTCGCATTCAGCCGCGGGCCAAGCGGGCATGAACGTATTTGGCTTTATCATCTCAAAAACAAAACCGCCCATCCTTTCAAAAATATCATAGGCACACATCCGGCATGGTCGCCCGACGGCAAACATCTCGCGATCATCGCGCCCGTTGCAGGCCACTCCGGCAGGCAATTGTTCATTCTCGCAGCAGATACCTCGGCAAGCGAACCGGCGCGGCAAATGACGTTCATCGGCAACAATAATTTTCCAAGCTGGTCGCCGCAGGGAAATATGATCGTGTTGCAACGATCGGAAACCGGCAACAGCAAAGCCGGGACTCACCTGAGACTCATTCAAATTTTCGACGG
>QEVD01000356.1 GCA_003576975.1 Candidatus Zhuqueibacterota bacterium | reverse complement strand
CGGCGCCTCGGCGTCTGGCAAAAATGGAATTGTTGCTGCCGGCAAGCCAGAGGCAGTGGTCGCTGGTACCGCCATCCTGCAGGCCGGCGGCAATGCAGCAGATGCCGCCGTCGCGACGTTGTTGGTGCTCAGCGTCAAACACATCGGCGCTTTTTGCATCGGCGGGGAAGTGCCGCTGATGATCTATAACGCGAAGAAGCACGAAGTGAAAGTGCTCGCCGGCCAGGGCGCTGCTCCCAAAGATTCGCTCGCCCTGGCGTGGTACTATAAAAATGGAATACCCGGCGACGACATGCGCGCCGCGGCGGTGCCCGCGGTCATTGATCTGTGCGTGACCGCATTGAGCCTTTACGGCACCATGTCCTTCGAACAAGTTGCGGCGCCGGCGCTCGCCCTGCTCGATGCCGGCGGCCCCAACTGGTACCGCGACACCGGCAGCGGCGACACCCTCGACGGCCTAAGCGGCAAGCAAATCGACATTCATCTTTTGAACGCGGACACCGGCGGCAGAAGCTGGTATGCGGATCTTGCCGTCACACTGCGCAAGCTTGTTGATGCCGAGCGGAACACCGCCGGAACGCGGGAAGCGAAATTGAAAGCCGTCGCCAATCGTTTCTATCGTGGTGACATCGCCGATGATTTGGTTGAATGGTACATTGCCCGCGGCGGTTTCCTGCGCAAGCGCGATCTTGCGGAGCATGTGACGCGCGTCGATGATCCGGTGACGATCGACTACCGCGGTTACACCATTCTCAAATGCGACACCTGGACGCAGGGCCCCTACCTGAGCCAGGCACTGCGCCTGTTGGAAGGATTCGACCTCCAGCGCATGGGTTTTCTCACCGCCGACTACATCCACGTCGTCACCGAAGCCATGAAACTGGCGCTTGCCGATCGTGATGAGTATTATGGCGATCCGCTGTTTTCGGCAGTGCCGCTGAAAGCGTTGCTTTCCGATGAATACACCAAACTGCGCCGGCAGCTCATTGACATGAACCATGCCTCACGCGAGCTGCGTCCCGGCGATCCGATGAATATGCAAGCTCTCCTGCAACGAAAGCCGCGAACGTTTCCCAATTCCAGCGGCACGACCACGTGCGTGGTTGCCGATCGCTGGGGAAATGTAGTTGCAGCTACGCCCAGCGGCTTGAGCAGCACCGAAGGCTCGGGCGGATCGACCGGCGTGACCCACGGCACGCGCCTGGTGATTTTCAATACGTGGCCGGATCATCCCAACCGCATCGAGCCCGGCAAACGCCCGCGTACGACACTGACTCCGACGCTGGTGCTCAAGAACGGCAAGCCGGTGATGGCGATCAGCGTGGCCGGAGGCGACATGCAGGACCAGGCGGCGCTGCAGCTCATTCTCGATCACATCGATTTCAACATGAGTCTCGCGGAAGCCATGGCAGCGCCGCGCTTTTCGACGGATCATTTCATCGGCTCGTTTGGGCAGGACGAACCCAAACTGGGAAGCCTGAGCCTCAATCAGCGCATTGACGAAGAAGTTGGCAAGGAACTCGAGCGGCGTGGGCATAAGGTCAAGACCACCCGATCCAACATCGGTGGCGTTGCCATGTTGCTGATCGACCCGAAGACCGGCATGTGTCAGGCCCAGGGCGCTGCTGCCGGCGGGGTTGAGTGAGGAGGAGGGAGAGAGACATGATGAAGAGCCTGACACAATTTATTATTTCGCTGATCGCGCTGGCGCTGCTGATTCCCGCTCCTGCGCAAACGCAGCCTGCATCCACGCGTCTCATTGACGACATCCGTGCGCATCGTTCCGGCATTGCGGTGTGGTGGACCGGCCACAACGGCTGGCTCATCAAAGCGGACGATGTGCTCATTGGAACCGATTTGTGCCTGGAGCAATCAGATCGCGCCATTCCCGCGCCGGTGTCGGCGGCGGAATTGGCAAGCGAGCTGGATGTCTCATTCATTACGCATGAACACGGCGATCATTTTGAACGGGAAACCTCGAAGATTCTTGCGGAAAGATCCGATTGCATGTTTGTGCTTCCGAAGAACTGTGTGCAAATCGCGCAGGCGGAGGCAGCCATCCCTGCCTCTCGAATCATCACCGCAACGCCCGGGCAGCCGTTTGCAGCCAGAGGTGTACAGGTCAAGCCGCTGCGAGCGATTCATGGCAATCCGAAATTTGCCGTATTTACCGAGGCCAATTTGGAGGATTGTGGTTACCTGATTACGGCTGGTGGCAAGAGTTTCTTGCAGCCCGGCGATTCGGTGTTGTTGGAAGTTCATCTCTTCCTCGAGCATGTCGATGTGCTGTTTTTCTCGCCGACGGAACACAACATGCATATCGACCGCTCAGTAATTCTTATCAACGAGCTCGAGCCGGAGTACATTCTACCCCAGCATCGCGATACGTTCAAAGTCACGCCGGAGAATCGCTATTGGACAAGCGCCTACCCTTATGAGGTAAAGCTGCTGCTTTCCAAGCCGATGCAAGAACGCTATCACATTTTGGCAATGGGAGAAAAAATCATCATCCGCTGAGCCGGCTCATTCCCTGTGTTGCCAAAGAACAGAAATCGTAGCCTTGCCCCCTTGCGGGGCACTGTTGCAACCGTGAGTTTATTGGCTTCGATAGCCGCCCACAAGGGGCGGGGACTACGAACCTGTTCATCCGACTGAAAACCGCTGTTGATTTGGTGATTTTCGGGAAGATCATCAGTACCGCTTTGGAGAAAATGTTTATGGAAAAGCAACTGCTACGAATCGTCATGGTGGGTGCCTTATTAATTGTATCTTCGTGCAGCAGTCCAAAACAGCAACCGCAGCAGCCGCAACAGAATTGGACGAACTTTGTCCGCATCGCCGGACATGGTTTGAACATCAACAATGTCGACAACATCATTAAAAGCGCCACGGAAACCTACGTCTTTGGCATCGAAACCGACAATGATATTCCGGGCCGCTACGAGAGTTTTCTGGATCCCACCGAAAAGCTGCAAGCGATCAAGGCCATGGCGGACAAGGCGCACGTTGTCGGCAACCATGCCTTTGTCTACATTGCCGGACTCGAATGCATCACCGCGAATGCCGACAAAACCGAGCGCACCTTTTTCAAAGAGCATCCGGACTGGGTGCAGCGCAAGCTGAGCGGCGAGCCGGCGATCTTCGGCGGCGGCACTGCGTTTTGGATCGATGAGGGCGACGAAGACGTTTGGATCAGTCCTTATGCGCAGGAGTGGCGCACAATCTACATGGAACGCGTCCGCCAAATCGCCGCCACCGGCATCGACGGCATCTTTGTAGACATTCCCTACTGGATGACGCATTTCGACGGCTGGGAAGATTCATGGGCCAGCTTCGATGACTACACCGTTGCCGCGTTCAAGGCCAAAACCGGTTTGAATGCCAAAACCGATTTGAAGCTGGGAGATTTCAGCGATGCCAACTTTCGCCGCTGGATCGACTTTCGCATCGAGACGCTGACCGCGTTCATGAAGGAGGTCGATGACAACGTCAAGGCCGCCAATCCAAACTGCATGACCATTGCCGAGATTTATCCGGGCATCGAAGAGAGCGCCGTGCGCGTCGGCGCCGATGTTTATGACATGTATTCTGTCGTCGATGTCATCGCCCATGAGTACAGCGGCGGCGGTGGCAACGCCGCTTCCAAGAATCCGCTGAATTGGTTTTCCTATCTCACCGGCATGTATTCGTTCCGCACTTTTGCCGGCGGCAAAGCTTCCTGGATGCTGACGTATTCGTGGGACGGTGATGAAAAAATCAATCCCGCCGAGGCGATGAAAAATCTGGCGCTGGCGAATGTGATGGCCGGCACCAATTGCTGGGATGCGCGCGGCCACGTGATGTCCGGCTCCAACGACATGGTGGCGCGCGCGGAGATTTTCAAGTGGATTGCCGAGCATGAAAAGACCTTCTATCTGCCGCGGCAGCCGATCAAACCCATTGGCATTTATTTCTCCCCGCAGACGCGCAATTATTTCGCCGATGACTTCATGGCCTCCTACAAAGGCATGATGTATTTACTGCTGCAGTCGCATCTCGAGTTTCAAATCGTCACTCCGAGAAACCGCCAGGACTTCGCAGGTGAAGTGTTGCTTGTCCCTGATGCCAAATGTTTGAGCAACGAAGAGGTGGGTTACTTCGAGCAGTATGCCAAATCCGGCAAGACGTTGATCATCACCGGTGAAACCGGCAAGTATGATGACACCGGACTGCTGCTGGCGTCGAATCCGTTGCACGAGCTGCTCGGCATCACCGACGCGACGCAGCCAGTGATGCTCAACACGCCGGTGAAATTCAGCTACACGCCGGATTGTGCGTGCAAGGCCTATGCAGAAGTTTTGAAAAACGAATTCAATGAGTTTGCCGTGGACGGCGACTATCAAACCGCTCAATTCCATCAGCAGCTAACTAGTTTTGTTGGCGAGCTGACCGGCGTGCATGGCTACCGACCGGCGGTTGCCGTCGAGGCCTCGCCGTTTGTTTCCGCACAAATCGCCATGGTGGATGGCAAACCGCACGTGTTCCTTGCCAATTTCAAGGGCCTAAAAGGCGACGAAAACGCCGTGCAGACATCCGAGCAAAATGTCAAAATCACTTTTCCGGCAAAGCAGAATTCCAAAATATTTGCATTGCCGTTCCTGGGAGCGACTCAGGAAATCAAAGGCGAGTGGCGCGACGGTCAAATGGCTTGTGAGATTCCACAAATCGACAAAGGCATGGTAGTGTGGTGCGAATGAGCCGTGGCTGAACGGCGATAGGCAGAATGCGAACTGCGAAGATGATGCAGCCTCGAAGGCTGATGGCACTTTTGCTGGCGGGTTTGCTTGGCAACGCAGCCAGCCAGGAACGCGAGCTTGGCCGCATCGTGCTCAGCGAGCCGGCCGGCTTACCGCGAACGGAGGAGTACGTCGAAGTCAGCCTGCAGGCATCGCTCGATGAAATCTCCCTTTCGGGTGACAGAGTTTATGCGATCGCAGAAAACAGCGGCAAGAAAATCGAGTGCCAGATTTTTCAGAAACGAATTTTGCCTGCCGAGAAGCATGTGCTGTTCTCGCTCATCTTTCCGGTTTCATTGCAGCCTCACGAGCGCCGCGTGTTGCATCTCAAAACCGGACCGTCGGATCCTGCGCAGACGAATCTCGCCACTGATCTCCAAGCCCATGGCGATGCACTTGAACTGCGCGTGGAAAATGAATTCTTTATTGCGGACTTGACTTCGTCCACGTCATCGGAAGGCAAGAGCCATCGCTCCGGACAATTGCGCGAGTTGTTCTTCAAGAGCGGCTTGAACCAAATCGCATACACTGGGCGCCCAATTTTCAGCGGGCAGGAGCGGAAGAATACAGCACGATTGCGGGATGGGATTCGCCACGCCTGGCAACGCTGGAGCAAGGGCCATATCTGATTCAAACGCAACGGCAGGACGTTGCTCCCGACCATCCGGAAATTTTGCTGTCCGCGACATACAAATTCTATGCACACCAGCCCTATTTCAAGTTCGTCTCGACCATGGAAATCACCAGTGAGATCAGCTTGGTGTTGCTGCGCAATGACGAGATGACTATGGACAGCCTGTTTACGCATGTCGCATTTCAACGTCCGGGTGGAGAGCTTGTCGATCTGCCGCTTGCGGAGCGGTACGCCGTGCTCGAGCAGCAGCCGATTGAACACGAGGCGCCGTGGCTTTGTTTTTATCATCGTGAGAAAGGCTATGCTTTCGGTAGCATCAGGCTGCGGGAGGATAATACAAACAGTTTTGGCTCGACATCGCCAACTTTTGAGCCGCATACGAGGATCAGCGATGGCGCCAATGGCGGGAAGTATTGGAACCGGCGGCTGGTCAATGAGCGGGCGACCGTCCTGCCTCGGGGCAGCCGCAACGCTGAAGAAAATGCGTACCTGGTTTTCAAAATCGAAAACGGTGATCGTTTAGCCGCCATCAAATATTGGGCTGAGCGATTGCGGAATCCCATTCGAGTGAATTGATATCGTGAAGCGATTTCTGATTGTGACAGCTCTGCTGTTGTCGCTTGCCGCAGCGGCAGCAGCGCAGGACCGTGAGTTGGCGCGCATTGTCTTAACCGAGCCAATCGGGCTGGCGCGCAGCCGCGAGTATGTGAAACTATCACTGCAAACCAAAACCGAGGCGCTGGCAGATTCGCATGCTGCACTGTTGGCTATCGATGCAGCGACGCAGCACGCCATTCCTTGTCAGATATTCAACAAGCAACTCTCGGCCAATGGCGAAGCAGTGATCTTTTCCGTCATTTTTCCGGTCACACTGCAGGCTGGGGAGACCAAAATTCTATCGCTGAGAACAAGTCGCGAGAGCGGCTCGCGTTCCCTGCCCGTCACCGACCTGTCGCTCGAAGGAAAGGAAACGGAGCTGCGGATTGCGAACAAATTCTATGTCGCGGATTTGACCCGCAGCGATCACGCAGAGCCACAGAGCCATGCTTCAGGTCAAATTCGTGAGCTGCTCATCAAGGAATTCAATCAACTGCTGACCAATGCCGAAGATCGTCTGCACTGGGCACCCAATTTCAAGCGGCCGGGGATGGAGTATTACACGACGATTGCGCACTGGGATGAGCCGCGTATGCGGGAGATCGATAACGGCAGGTATTTGATTCAGACGCGGCGTCAAGACCTTGCTCCCGATCATCCGGAAATTGTGCTGACGGCAGTTTACAGCTTTTATGCGGATGCGCCTTATTTCGAATTCTATTCCAGCATGGAGGTCACCCAGGATCTCTGGCTCGAGCTGCTGCGCAATGACGAGATGACCATGGACAGCATGTTCACACATCTGGCGTTTCGTCGCCCGGAGGGCGAAATCGTCGATATGCGATTTTCTGAAAGATATGAGTTGCTGCAGCAGCGGCCGATTGAAAACGAGGCGCCGTGGTTGTGCTTCTATCACGCCGAGAAACAGTATGCTTTTGGCAGCATTCGCTTGCAATATGATCTGACGAACGCGTTGGGAGAGCCTTCGCCGACCTACCAGGCGCACACGCAAATCGGCGAATGGCTCGGCGGGATCAAATACTGGAATCGCCGCCTCATTCATGATCATCTGAGCTTTGTTCCCCAAGGCAGCCGTTACGCCGAGCGTAATGCCTATGTGGTTTTCCGGATCGGCGCACCTCAACGTTTTGAAGAGATCGAGAACCTGGCGCGGCAGCTCAGAAATCCGATTCGTGTTTCTGTCTCGCCGCGGTGACCGGTGATGGTTGGATCCAACGCGTGAACGTGAACGAGTTTTTTGAAGGAGAAAACATCGTGAACAAGAGAGTCTCCCGCCGGGAATTCCTGAAAATCAGCGGCGCCACCACCGCCGGCATGACATTGGGCCTCAGTGCGATGATGCCGGGTGACGCGCGAACTCCGGCTGCCGCCCCGCTCCGCATCGGCGTCATCGGCACCGGCGATCGCGGCGCGTGGGAAGTCTACATCCTCAAACAGACACCGGGTACTGCAGTTATGGCCTGCTGTGACATTCTCCCGAAGCATCTCGAGAACGGCCTCGAGCACGCTGCCAAGAATGCCAAAGGTTACAGCGATTACCGCAAACTGCTCGACGATCCGCAGGTCGACGCCGTGTTGGTCTGCACGCCGCAACATCTGCATCACGCGATGGCGCTCGACTGCCTGAGCGCTGGCAAGGACATCATCTGCCCAAGAGGCGCTGAGTCTTTCCAAAGCCGTGAAAGCCTCGAACAAAGTCTTTCAGGTGGCCTATCAATGGATGAGTTGTCCTCTGTTCCAGGAAGTTCGCCGCCGCATCCAAAACGGCGAGTGCGGGAAAATCACCCACATCCGCTGCAACTACAATCGCAACACCAACTGGCGTGTGCCGGTGGATGATGCGCGCCACGAACGCCTGCTCAATTGGCGCATGTATCGCGAATATTCCGGCGGCTTGATGGCGGAGTTGTGCTCGCATCACATTAATATCGTGAACTGGGTGCTCGGCGCGGCGCCGGTGAAAGTGTCCGGCATGGGCGGCATCGACTACTGGAAGGACGGCATGGGTACCGAGGGCACGATCGAATTGAAGAAAGAAGAAGGACATGTCGCCAACTTCTATGCCGAACGAAAAAAGGTTGAGGCCGTGCTTTCGCAGGAGGAGATCGGCAAGCTCGACGCCATTACCAGCGCCACCCGAAAAGCCTGGGCGCGTGGCGAAGCCGTGCCGATCACCGTGGCGAACAACACCAACGACGACCTGGAAACCACCCGTGCCATGTTTCTCGAGTTCGTCGAATGTGTTCGCAGCCGCACCCAACCAACCTCGAACGTTGACAATGGCCGCGAGGTCGCGATTGCCGTGGACATGGCAAACCTCGCCATGGAGAACCAGAGAATCGAACACTGGAGGCCGGAGTACGCCGGATAGGGTTCCGCACAAACATTGTCGCTGCATTTCGGTTGAGCACATTTAGTGTCCGCACATGGCCAGAATCGTCATTTTCATCGCTTTCTTTCTCTCCGGAGCGACCGGTCTGCTGTACGAGATCGTCTGGGTGAGAATTTTCGGATTGATCTTCGGCAACACCACCCTGGCGTTGAGCGCGGTGCTGGCTGCGTTCATGAT
>QEVD01000355.1 GCA_003576975.1 Candidatus Zhuqueibacterota bacterium | reverse complement strand
TTTGGGCGCAGCGACCGGTATTATGTCAAGCAATATGAAGACGAAACGAATTTGCAATGCAATATTCTGCTCGATCTTTCCGGCAGTATGGCCGGCACCAGCGGCGCCGCGCTTCGGCGGGAGGCGCAGGCGCGCGTGAGCAAATTCGATTACGCGCGTTATCTCGCAGCCTCGCTCGCGTATTTCATTTTCCAGCAGCGCGATGCGCTCGGCATGGTGGCGTTCGATGAGGACATTCGCCTGCAAATTCCGGCAAAATTCCGCCCCGGGCATTTGCTCAACATGTTGCGCGAGCTGGAAACGCTGGCCGTTGGCACTAGCCGGACAAGCAATGTCAAAGTTCTGCATCAAATTGCCGAAGGCATGAAGCGCAAAGGCATGGTGGTGCTGATCAGCGATTTCTTTTGCGATCTCACGCCGCTGGCAAGTGCCTTCGAACATCTGCGCTTTCGCGGGCATGATGTGCTGGCTTTTCAGGTTATGGATGATTTCGAGTTGAATTTTGATTTCAATCGTCTCACGCGCTTCGTCGGCCTGGAAAACGAGACGGCGCTGCTCGGCATGCCGCAGGCCCTGCGCGAGGCGTATTTGCAAAACCTGCAAGCGCATCAAACCGAATTGAAACGCTTATGCGGCGTCAATCGCATTGACTACACCCTGCTGCGCAGCTCGCAGCCGCTTGATTTTGCGCTGCACGCCTATCTCGCATCACGCAGTCAAAAAATATAGACGAACGTCTTATTCTCATGCTCGATTTTCTCACAACGCCCTATCTCTTCATCGGCGCCGGTGCGGCCGCGGTTCCGATCATCATTCATTTGATCCATCGCAACCGGGCGGAAACCGTATTTTTTGCCGCGATGCGCTTTCTCAACAAAACTCCGGCGCATTTGCTGCGGCGCCAAAAGCTAAAACAAATTTTGCTGCTGGCGATGCGCATTCTGGCATTGGCATTGTTGGGCCTGGCGTTTGCGCGACCGCTGTTGGTGGGCGAAAAAGGCAGTCGTGTGCTCGGCCAGGATTCCCAAGCGCTTGCGCTCGTGATCGATGTTTCCGCGAGCATGGCCGCCGCCCGGCATTTTCAAAATGCTGTCTCCTCGGCCACCGAGATTATCCAGAGCGCCGGTGAAGCCGATCAAATCTCCGTCATCACTGCCGGCGCTGCGCTCGAAGTGTTGGCGGAAAATGCTGCGCCTAGCCAGGCGCTGGCAGCGCTGCCGCGTGCGCAACAACAGCAATCCGCCAGCAACTTGCGCGAGGCCATTCAATTTGCCGACAACCTATTGCAACAGTCGCCCTTGCGCCGCCGGCGCATTTATCTCATTTCGGATTTGCAAGCGACCAACCTGCCGCTCGGCAATCTCACATTAAACAGCACCGCGGATTGCCTCCCGGTTGCCGTCACGCCGCGCTGGCAAAACGTGGCCGTGCTCGAGGGCGAGCGCGTTGAACGCGAAGGCCGGGTTTCATATCTCTGCCGCGTGCGCAATTTTGCCGATATGAAACAAGTAATTGAAGTGCGGCTGGTTTCCGGTGCGCAAAGAGCGCGTCCGGGCATGACACAACGTATTACCCTCTCAGCCGGCGAAGAACAAACAATACCGTTCACGACTGCAGAATTGGGCAATGCCACCGCACCAACGGTTTATTTTGAAATCGCTGCGGCGGTTGATGATTTGCCGGCCGATAATCGTTTTTATCTTGCACCCAAGACCTTGGGCAAACATCGCGTGCTGCTTGCCATTGGTGACAGCAATGCGGAATTTTTTCTGCAGCATGCCCTCGAATTGCCCGGCTCCGGATATAGCGTGACGCGCACCTCGCCCAACGCCATCGAAGCGCTCATCTCCGAGGAATTCTCTGCAATCGTGCTGGCCGGCGTGACCGGGGTGAGCAACAACGCCGCGCAAAAACTGGCGGCATATGTGCAGAATGGCGGCGGCCTTTTTATTGCCCTGGGTAACAAGCCGCCGAATGAAACATTCAATCATTTTCTCGCGGATCTTCTGCCGGGTACGATTACCGGCGCGGCCTCCCGCAGCCGTGAGCAGGTGGCATTGACAGAGATTGATTTTGCCCATCCCATCTTCACAATTTTTCGAGACCCGGCAAACGGGGATCCCAGTTCGATAGCCGTAACGACACATTATCAAACCCAAGCCAAAACAGCAGCAATCCGAATCGCGGGTTTCGAAGATGGGACGCCCGCGTTGCTCGAACTTGGCGTGGGCAGAGGCCGGGTTTTGTTGTGGACGTCGACGATTGATTTGAGCAGCGGCAATTTGCCGATGCGCGGCATCTTTGTGCCTTTGCTGCATCAATGGATTGGGTATGTTCGCCGTGCGGAGCCGCAGAAGGCCGCGACCTACGTTGGTCAGCCGATTTTGCTCAGCGATGAATTTGCGCCCGAGCACGGGATTACCATCACTCGCCCGGATGGCAGCAAACACGAATTGGAAAATGCCGGGCAATCCACCTTCTCAGGAACGACCACGGCCGGGCATTATCTCTTTGAACAAAACGGCAAACGCGTGTGGCGCGCGGTAAACCTCGATATGCGCGAATCCGATCCGGCGGCATTGCCGGTGGAGGATTTGCAAGCGCGCCTCTCCCGGCCCGACGAAGAAACACAACTCAGCGGTGTTTTTGGCATCTCCGCGCCTTCCGAACGTGACGTTGAGAAACAACAGAAGTTGTGGCGAATGGGCTTGTGGGCGGTGCTGGCGCTCTTGCTGTGTGAAGCGTGGCTTGCGAATCGTACACCGAGATGAAGCAAGCGGCAAGTACGGCGTTGGCAAAGCGTTCGAAATGATAACCCGTGTCGGGGAGGGCAAAAACCTGCTTGGCGTTGCATGAAATTTTCACGCTTGTTTCATAGGCTTCGTTATAAAATTTTTGCATCGTAATTCACCCGAACTCAGGATGAGGCCCGATTAAGCGGCGACCAACATGAATCACGTTTATCGAAATCTCGAAGAGAATTTGACCGCCGGTTTGCGCGCCTGGCGTCGCAGCCGTTTGCAACGCGGCGTGAGCATCGCCTTGCTGGGCTTGTTCGGCCTGGCCGCATTGGCCTTGCTGACAAGGCCTGTCTTCAACGCCGTTCCGGTGTTGTGGTGGATACTGGCGATTATCGGATTGGCGGCATGGGCGACGCTGGTGCTGCAATATTTGATTCTCCCCTTGCGCCGGCAGCCTACGCTGGCGCAAATCGCGCGTTATCTGGAGGAACGCAATCCGATTTTGGAAGATCGCCTGGCAACTGCGGTCGAGCTTGGCGCGCATACGGCTCCCGCGCCAGAAAATCCTTTGTGGCCTCGTCTCGTGCAAGAGGCGGCCGACGAAGCGGCGCGTTTGCATGTTCCGGAGCAACTGCAAATCCGTTTTGCGCAGTGGTGGCGCTTGCTGGCCGTTGCGGCTACAACCCTGGCAGTGCTGTTGCTTTTTCGCGCTGCCGATCTCTATCAAGGCTATTTTGCGAACTATTTTGAATCAAACGCGCAGGCTCCCCAGGCGGTTGAAGCGCTGCAGGTGAAACCAGGCAACGCACGCGTGCCGCGCGGCGAAACCGTGGAAGTGATTGCGGAATCGCCGCACCTGGAGGCGAGTGAAGCCACGCTCTATCTCGAACAAGGGCTGCAATCCTGGCTGCCTTACGCCATGAGCTCGACCACCCAGCTCGGCAAATTCGCCCACCAGCTCTTTGATGTGCTGGATACATTGCGTTATTATGTGCGGGTGAGCGACGAAATATCGCCGATCTTCACGATTATTGCCGTGGAAGCGCCGGAAATCAAAACACTGCGCCTGACCTACATTTATCCGCAAGAAATCGGGCGGCCACCTCTGACGGAGGAAAATGGCGGTGATGTTTACGCGCCGAACGGCACCGAGATACAAATCGAAGCAATCTCGACGCAGCCGTTGGCGAAAGCGGAATGGCGCTTGCATGCGGCCGATTTTCGTGAAATGGATTTACGCAACGATACGCTTGCCGTCGCAAGCTTTACCGTCACGAAAGACGGGCATTATGTTTTGCGCTTCACCAATAACGACGGCATGACCAACAAACCGGTGGAATATTTTATTCATGTTATGCCCGATGAGCCGCCGCAGATCACGATTACCCGTCCTGGGCGGGATTTGCGGCCGACGATGCTCGAAGAAGTTCCCGTGGAAGTACGGGTGCGGGAAGATTATGGACTGAAACAACTCACGCTGATCTATTCGCATAACAACCAGCCGGCCGTGCGGCAGGATTTGTTAGGGCAAGCGGCGCGCACACAGCGGCCAAGCGGAACCAGCTCTGAATACATCGCGGGCACGCTTTTGTATTTGGAAGATCTCGGCGCGCGGCCGGGTGATTTTATCTCGTATTACTTCGAAGCGCACGACGCCAAACAGCAAGCCACGAGTGATCTTTTTTTCTTCGAAATTCGTCCGTTCGAAGAAGAATTTTATCGCGCGTTGAGTCAGGGCGGCGGCGGCATGCCCAGCGCCGGTTTGTCCATTTCACAAAAAGAGATTATTACGGCAACCTGGAAACTGGAGCAACGGCGCGCCACAACGTCAGAGCAAGAATTGGCGCGCGGCAGCTCCGCATTGGCCGAAACGCAGGCCAGCCTGCAAGAATCCATCAGCCGCATGGCCGAGAATGCCCGCATGCGCGGCCAATTCACCGGCGAATCCGGTGAGGGCAGCATGGTAACCTATCTTGAGAAAGCGGCAGAGGCCATGCAGCGAGCCGTGCCGTTGTTGCAGGAAAAAAAGCTGGCGGAGGCGCTCGCGCCTGAGCGCGAAGCGTATCATTTTCTGCTGCAGGCCGATGCCGAATTA
Organism: Candidatus Zhuqueibacterota bacterium; assembly: GCA_003576975.1. Lineage (GTDB taxonomy): Bacteria > Zhuqueibacterota > Zhuqueibacteria > Zhuqueibacterales > Zhuqueibacteraceae > Coneutiohabitans. The sequence goes on along the minus strand of QEVD01000355.1, from coordinate 627 downwards.
CGCCGGCGCGAAATCATGCAAGGCTCAGGGTCAGGTTCGAGCTTCACGCAATTGCAAAGCCGTGAAGAACTGGCGCAACTATTCAAAGAAGAATTGGATAAAATTCAATCGAAATACGAGACGCTGCAAAATCGCCAGCAACAGGAGAACGCCAGCAGCTTGAACGAAGCGCAGCAAAAAGTTCGCGAGCTGGCGCAACGCCAGGAACGGCTGGTGGATTTAAACCGCCAGCTCAGCCGTGAAAACGCATTACCGCAGGAACGCAAGCGCCAAATCGAGCGCTTGCGCCGGGAGCAGGAGCAGATCAATCGCGATCTGCAAAACCTTAACCGGCAAATGCGGCAGATGAGCAACGCCTCCGCTTCCGGCGAGCAAGCGGGACAGGAACTGCGCGAAAATCTTGAAAAAACCGCAGAAGATTTACAGCGTTCGCTAGATAACTTGCGCCGGGACAATCCTTCGACAGCGGCGGCAGACGGCAACCGCGCGGTGGAAAGATTGCGCCGCTTGCAAGATCAATTGCAGCGTCAGCAATCCGGCTCGTTGCGCGACGAGATGAAACAATTGCGTGAAGACTTTCAGCAGCTTGCCGAGCAACAAGGCGACTTGCGCACAGCGCTGGAGCAA
>QEVD01000354.1 GCA_003576975.1 Candidatus Zhuqueibacterota bacterium | reverse complement strand
CGATTTGCCAATGGCCCCGAGAAAAACCAAAACGCCTGCGGCGGTGAGCCAGGGATCGAGCAATCCGCCGCCGGCAATGCCGGAGAAGACTTCCTGATAATTAAACGTGCCGAGATGGGCGAAGATAATCATGATGCCGATGAGCATGCCGATATCGCCGATGCGGTTGACCAGGAAGGCTTTCTTGGCGGCGTCTGAAGCGGAATCTTTCTCGTACCAATGGCCGATGAGCAGATAGGAACTAACGCCCACCAATTCCCAAAAAATGTAAATGCCGAAGAAGCTGTCAACCACGACCAGGCCGAGCATCGAAAATGAAAAAAAGCCGAGGTAGGCAAAATAACGGCCGTAGCGCACGTCGCCTTCCATGTAACCAATCGAGAAAAGATAGACCAGCGTGCTGATGAGGGTGACAACGAACAGCATGACGGCTGTGAGATTGTCCACCGCCAGGCCGGGGGTAATGTTGATCGATCCGATGCTGATCCATTCGAACGATTGTGCGACGCGAAAATTGGGATCATAAGTTCGAAAGACTTGGCCGAGAATGATGATGGAAAGCAACAAGCTGACCGCGATGGCGCCGGTCATGAGCCAGTCGCCCTGGCGCGGCAGGCGTTTGCCGAAGAAGATGAGAATCGTGAACGCTGCCAGCGGCAACAGGACGATGGCGACTGCTTGAATGAGAATGGTATCCACGAGCATCCTTCAGAGCTGTTAAATCAGCTTGAGCATTTTTAATGAGGATTGACGAGCCTGAGACGGCGGCAAATGCCTTAGCGCGCCAGAGAATCGGCTTCGTCGAGATTCACCGAGCGCATGCGCTGATAGAGATTCAACACAATCGCCAGCGCCACCGCGGCGCCGGCAGCGGCAATGATGATGACGAAGATGCCAAACACCTGCCCGTCCATGGGCGAGGCATCTTTGTCAAGATAGCGCGCGAACGCGATAAAGTTGATGTTGGCGGCGTTGATGATCAATTCGATGCCCATCAACACCGTCACGGCATTGCGTTTGGTGATGACGGCAATCAAGCCGAGCGAGAACAGCAATGCAGCCAAAACCAAAAAATGCGCGAGTCCGACTTGCATCAGCGCGTCTCCCTTCTCGCAATGAACGCCGCGCCCACGAGCGCCGCGAGCAGAAGTATTGAAACAATTTCAAAGGGTATCAAAAAATCCGTCAGCAACAGATGGCCCAGGCCGGCGACAGTCGGCGGCATGTCGGTTTGTTGCACGAGATTCCAGTCATTGCTGAACACCACGCGCACGAGAATCGCCGCAATGCCCGCGCACACCAAAACCGCCGGCAACACTTGCAGCGTGCCGGTGCGCATTTCAAGCCCGGTGACGCGCTGTGACAGCATCACGCCGAAAAGCAGCAGCACGAGAATGCCGCCGACATAAATCAGCATTTGCGTGCCCGCGAGAAAATCCGCGCCCAGCATGACATAGATGCCGGCCACGCCGATGAGTGTGAACAACAGGCCGACGGCGTTGTAGATGATGTTTTTCCCGAACACCATGATCACAGCCGAGGCCAGCGTGGCCAGGGCGATCAGATAAAACATCGCATCAAAAGTCGTCATGAAAAACTCCCGATCACTTTCAAGAAATCAAATCAACATCCACAAGCCCACCGCGAAGAGGCACACGAATGCAAACGGCGTCAACACTTTCCAGGAGGTATACATGAGCTGATCGACGCGCAAGCGCGGCAACGTCCAGCGCAGCCACATTTGCACGAAAATCAACACAAAGATTTTAGTCGAGAGCCATACCAAACCCCACGCGCCGGTATTCAAGAAGTCGCCGAACGGGCTGGACCATCCGCCGAGAAACAACGTGGCGACCATGATCGATACCACCAGCATTTCGCCGTATTCCGACATCATAAAAATCGACCATTTGAAGCCGCTGTATTCGGTGTGAAAGCCGGCAACCAACTCTGATTCGGCTTCCGGCAGATCGAACGGTGTGCGGTTACATTCGGCGAGCGTGGCGGTGAAGAAAATGAGGAATGCGATGAAGTTGAAAGGCGGATACTGAAACACGAACCAATTCCAAAAACCGCCGTCTTGCGCCAGCGTAATTTCATGAAAACTGAGCGAGCCGACTTGCATGATGATGACCAGCATCGAAAGCCCGGCGGGGATTTCGTAGCTGACGATTTGCGCGGCGGCGCGCATGCCGCCGAGCAGCGCCCATTTGTTATTGGAGGCCCAGCCGGACAGGAGAATGCCGATTACCGACAATGAGGTGATGGCCGCCACATAGAAGATTCCGATGTTGAAATCTGCCATGCGAAAATCACGCGTGTAAGAAAACGCCGCGAACGCGGCGCAGGGCGCAGCAAACACGATCAACGGCGACAGCAAATGCAGCTTTTTGTCTGCGGCTTTTGGCACAATGTCTTCTTTGAGCAGCAGTTTTACCGCATCTGCCACGGTTTGCAGGATGCCCTGAAACGGCCCGACTTCCATAGGCCCGAGGCGATCCTGCATCCACGCCGAGACTTTGCGCTCCAGCCAGACGAGTACGATCGAATTCACCGCCATGACGACGGTTATGAGGAGGGCGAATACGACCATCACCAGAATCGTGAACCAGGTGCCGGAAACGCCCAGTTGCGTTTGCAAGCTCACAATCAAGTCTTGCATGAATGAATTCTCCTCGCGACTTCGTTGTCATGATCGCCTGCTCAGGCGATTTTAGCCAATCTGTTTTGCTTTCAAACTAAACTGTGCGCTGCGCCGGTAGGCAGCGCAGGAACATGCGGCGGAATTGCGGCTCAGGCCGGTTCGCTCACGGCAGCGCGCGTTTCGGATTTCACGATACCGGGCGCGGGCAGTTCTTCATAAAGTTCGGGCGAGCGCTCGCGCGCATATTTTCCGGTCACAGGCTTATCCCATTCCAAATCGCCCTTGCGCCACACGTAGGCAAGGCCGACCAGCAAGATCGCCACAAAAACGACCATTTCTACGAAAGCAAACATGCCGAGATTCTTGAAGACCACGGCCCAGGGAAACAGAAACACGATTTCAACATCGAAGATCAGAAAGATGAGTGCAATGACGTAGAAGCGGTTGTTGAATTGGATCCAGGATTCACCGACCGGCTGTTCGCCGCATTCATAGGTTGATAATTTGCCGGGGGTGGGATGTCGAGGTTGCAGCAGGCGGGAGACGAGAAGCATGACGACGATAAACGCCGCGCCGATGATGAAAAAAACGAATGCGGTGCCAAAATCAAATAGCATTTCCCTTCCTTCCCTCGCTCACGGGTACAAATACAAGTTGCCTGTGATGGATGCGGCGAAAGAGAAGGCGGCTTCCCGTCAGGGTTAGCACGGCGCCGATTTTCCTCTCTCCGCAAATTTTTGACCAGGAACAACGTGCAAAAGTGTGAGCATGATATAAAAAAAACGCTAGAGAGTCAAGCGAAAAGTCGGCGCCCGATTGGTTATGTGGGAGCTAACTCTTATCGTCGCAATATTCGTCGCGCAGAGATTTCAATTTATTCAACATCTCGGCTTGATCGTTGGCTGTCAGCGTGCCGAAATGCTCTTTGATTCTGGTTTCGTGCAAGGCCACGGCATGGCAGAACGTTTCATGGCGCAGCAGCGAGCTTTCCTTGTGCAGCCAACTCAGGATTTCGATGTAGAGATAGCATGCCTGAATCAACGCAATCTCGATAGTTTCGCCCTTGCGCGCTTCTTTGATTTTGGCCGTGCTCTTGATGGGTCGATAGATGCGATTCGTAACGTTGCTCGCCAGCTTGACGCCTTGTTCCAGACCGATAAAAATTTTTCGTTCGGATTCCAGGCTGCGCATCAAATAACCCAGCTCGTGATAGACATTGTGCCGGGAAAGCCGCTCAACGACATGTCCTTGATCATCTTTCAATTGGATGTCGTCGGTGAGCAACGAAATGCCCAACATCGAAGTGTCGAGCAAATGAAACAGCGTGTCGGACAAGCGCTCGCCGGGGTCGCCCTGCACAATAATCGGTTGCAGATTTGGTTCATAGCGGCTGATGTCGTTTTGAATCCAATCTTTGATTCTGCTGGCCAGCGCGTTGGGCCGCGGTTCGCCGTATTCATTGTCCTCCCAACTGCACGAGATAAAAATTCGTTCGAATTTGATGGATTCCTCCGGAACAGTGACATAGCGGAAAAACTGACGTCTCACTTTCATCACCCAGGAACGTTGTTTTTCCACGGGTATTCGCCGTTTTTCGACCAGGCGCTTGGCTTTGTGCTCAAAGGTGATTTCCTTCGGCGCTTTGATTTTGCCGAGGGAATCTTCGATGCCGGGTTCATACTCGGTGGCATCGAAGCAGTCCAGCGCGGTGTTCATTTGCCAGAGATAGCGAAAGTGATCTTGCAGGCTGGCAAATCCGAAGGGATTGTTTTCTTTCTCAACCTTGACCAGCGGGCCCGAGAACGTCAGACGATCATCATAGCGATGTTCCTTGGAAAAAACATAGGAGTCGCAATAGGCGATATCATTCAAAATGAGCAAGCACAGGTTGGGGCTGATGGGCGTAAACTTGACGGCGAGCGAGTTGCAGGGATGGGTGACGTCCCAATGATATTTTTCAATCCACTCCTGGATGATCGTCAACGCGTTCTTTTGGCTTTTGAAAAACGAGGAGGCTTTAAAACGATCTTCGTCAACCTGCAATTCTTGTTGTTCGGTGGGGTAGATGGAATCGCCGTACATGGCGCAGCGCTTGGTGGAGGTTTCGGCGTTGATCATGGATATGGCGTAGGTCGAGTACGGATATAAGAAGAAAAAGCGCACACGCAACCACACGCCATAATCTTCAAATTCACGATGCCGGTGGAATACCTCCTCCAGAACATCGACCATGATTTCGCCGCCATCGCGGATGAAGGCGCGTGAACGATCAAAGAGATTGTTTGCGGAGATGCCGAGAAATGAAATCTCTGCGCGTTTTTGATAATTTTTGCCGTTATATTCTCGCGGTTGCTCAAGAGGAATAGCCCGGGCAATCAGGCCATTTTTGCCGTCCAGGGATAACCTGTCGCGTAAATCCGCCAAATAACTTTTGTCCCGTCTGTGGGGAAATGCCACGATCTCTTGTTGCGCCATCGCCAACCCTCCCGCAAAAAGTGTGATACTTTTCCTCCAAACAAAAGCGGAGAGAATACCGGCATCCTGATGCTCGATGTCCTCTCCGCGCTTTTCCTGTTACTTGCGTGACGTATGATAATGCACTGTTACGTTGAAAAGGGGGTGCAATTCCCCAAAGTTGGTGAAGTAAATATGTCACCCTCAGGTTTTTATCCTGTTCTTTTTGGCTATCTTTCAATAATCATGTCATTCCTTCGGGATTCTCGGTTCGGAAAATCCCGAAGGGATGACATGATTACTCACTGTTCGCTCATTTTTGGTGGTTCGTGTTGAATTAGCCATCGGGCGCAGGCGCGGTATAGATCGTATCCGGGATGTCCATCCAGCGCAGGATTTG
>QEVD01000353.1 GCA_003576975.1 Candidatus Zhuqueibacterota bacterium | reverse complement strand
AGCCACTTGCCCTCTTTCTTCGCGAGGTGCATGTAGTCGATGCCCCAATGCGCGCGCAGCTTGACCGTCGCGGTTTGATCCACGATTTCATAAATCACCACTTCTTTGAGCGCGGTTTTGGGATCGACGCGCCCCTTCTTGTTCCAATTCTTGGCCACCTCCACCAATTGCTCGAAACTCATACGGCTTTCTGAATACGTTCCGCCGTCTTTTTCGCGCCAATAGCCCACTTTAGCCAGCTCGCGCGAAACGCTGCGTTCGATGCGCTCCGGCTGCACTTCGTAAATACCTTCGACATAATCCAGCACCGCTTGGCGCACGGCTTCGTGATCATCGCTTTGTTGAGCCGTCGTAACGCTCGTCAAAGTGAAGCAAAGCACCGCGAGAGTAAGAATTGTTTTCAATTTCATCGCCGTTTCCTCTTTGGTATGATTCAAAGCTACTTTAATGCTGCTCAGGATTTTTCTGCCATACATTTTCCTGTCATGAGATTTCCTATGCTCCGGCAATCTTCACATGCGCCAACACCCATTCGTAGATTTTCTCATACAACACTGGCGCGCGGCGTTGCCAGCGGTAATATCGCACGGGCCAATCCTCGCCTTCGCCGCGCATGCCACCGGGAATCGTCATGCCATGATCGGCTTCGGGCAGCACGAGAATTTTGAAATCTTGATTGCCCGCTGCTTTGAGCAAGACTTCGAGCTTGGCAACGCCCGCAGCCGCTCGCGCTGCGCTGAAGCCTCGGCTTTCAGCTTGCGCTCTTTTTCCGCCTGCAATTCCTGATAGTTTTTGATGGCGAAATAAAGCACGCTCCATGCCATCAGCACGAAAGAGTGATAAAGGCTGCCATAAAATATGCGCGTGATTTTTACCGGTTCACTGCGCAGCCACGCTTCATACCAAAACATGGCGAGATTGTGTCCCGCAGTCCAAATCAGCGCGAGTTCGTAAGAACAAATTGCACTGACAATGATGGTGTAGAGCAAACTGAGCTGGCGCGGGCGCAGACGTTTATAAAAAAATCGCAACGGCATGGTGAGCAGAATGCCCAGCCCCGCCAACACGGTTTTGTCGACCGCCATGTACGAGAACGGGTACACGCCCACGCGCGAGAAAGCCATGGCCACGCCAAAGACCAGCCAACCCAAAATTTGAAACTGCCAGAACAGCGGGTTTTTTTGCTGCAAGCGTTCGAGCATATCAAAGAGCTTTTTGTTTCTATTTTGCCGGCAACGACACAAACCAGTTGATCAGTTCTTTGTTATCCACGATGCTCCACGAATGCGGATGCCGGCTGCCGTCCGGCAAATAGCCTTTGTCTGTCGTGAGGATCAACTCGGCTTGCTGATTTCCCATAAGATTCAATTCGTTGATGAGCGCGGCGAAATCGACAGCGTTCATGCTGTAGTAATCTTTTCTTCTCGTTGCCATCCACCATTTGACGTCCGGCTCGGTGTACGCGCGAATGGCAATATCAACGAAGTATCCCTCATTGCCTTTTCTTTCAAGAGAATAGCAGTAGGGCGAATAGTCGGCATACTTTTGAAATTGTTCTTTGGGCGTGCCGCCGAGATTGGCTTCGAGATAACCCGACACCCATGCGCCTTCATTCGCCGCCGCCGGATGAAAGTTCAAATCGCGCGCTTTGACGGCTTCTTTCCAAAAACGTACGAAGTCGAGCGGTGAGTCGCAAATTGCGATGGCCTTCGGCACGATGCCCTTGTTCTGCTTGGAAAAGATCGTGTACTTGAGCGCGCGCGTTCCGGCGAGCGACATGCCGGCGAACAACAAATTGTCTTTTGGCAAATGGTATTTGCTCAACGCTTCATGAATGTATCGATCAATCTGCTTGAGTTTCGCTTCTTCGAAAAAGAATTCAAGGCGATTGCCGGTCGTCACGTACAGTACGGCCAAATCGTGCTGTAGAGCATAAAATTCCAGATTGGGTTCTTTGTTGGAGGGCAACGGATCGCGGTTCGCATTGAAGAAAATGACCAACCCTTTGGCTTTGCCATTTTCCGGCAACATTAAAGTATAACCGGCGTTTTCGACGGGAATGGCAATTTGCGGCGTGAGAAATATTTGCCCTTCTAATTTTTCCTCGTGCTGATAAACCCGTTGAGCCGCAACCGCGGCATTCAGAACGAGCAACCAGACGAGTGCAAAGAAAATTTTTTGTTTTGTGGCGAATTTCAGATTATTTCTCAAGCGCACAATTTTGCAGCGTGATCGAGCTTTTTCTGGCTTCATTCAAATCCTCGTTTCTTGAGCCTGTTTGTGAAAGAAATGCAAAAACACGCGAGCAAACAGGTTTTAACTTGCAGCGGCAAAATTTAAACAAGTTTTTCCTGATGCGCTTTCGCCACGGCTTCAGTCATGGAATTGACCTCGAGTTTTTTGTAGATTTTTTTGAGATGAGAATGCACCGTGCCTTTGCTAAGATGAAGCGCAGCGGCGATCATCTTGTAACTTTTGCCTTGACACAGCAGCCCGAGAATTTCCTGCTCGCGCGGCGAGAGATTGGAGTCCGAAGATTTTCGAAATGATTGAATCACCAAACGCGCGATGCTCGCGCTCATGGGCGCGCCGCCGTTATACACTTCTGTGATAGCCTCCAGAATTTTTGCCGGGGGCGTGGTTTTGACGAGATAACCGCACGCACCGGCGCAAAGCGAATCGAAAACGCGTTTATCGTCATCGTGAATGGTAAGCATGATAATATCGAGATCAGGCAGAAGCTTTTTCAGTCGGCGCACGCCTTCGATGCCGGACATGCCCGGCAGTTGAATATCCATAAGCAACACGTCGGGCGGATCGTCCGCGATTTCACGCAAGGCGGTTTCGCAATCGCCATATGCTGCCGCGCTACTGAAGCCCGGTGTGTTATTGAGCAAGAGCATCAAGCCACGCCGGATGTCGGCGTCATCTTCAATAAGAGAGACAGTGATCGAGACCATGGATTATAGTATTCCACCAAACTTTTACGACCGCGGAGGGGTTGAATTCGCAATTCCGAATAAATAATTAATGTCACTTTTTCAATACCCATTCATGGGTAATGCACTCAAAAACCGAATCGTCGTGCCTTTGCCTTCCGGCGACTCAATCTCCAATTGCCCGTGTAGAAGCTGCGCGCGGCGTTTCATGTTTTCCAAACCCACGCCCGTGCCGTTGCGCACATGGCCATTGATATGGGTCAGCCCGACGCCGTCATCAGCCAACGACATTTGCAAATTGCCGTGCTGTATCTCGATTTCCAAAACGACGTTTTTGCAGCGCGCATGTTTGAGAACGTTATTCATGCCTTCTTTAAAGAGCAGCGTGAGATGGCGTTTCCATTCCATATTGAGTTTGACATGCGCTAATGCTTCGGACAAACCCTGTACTTGAAAGTTGATTTCCGATTCTTCAAAAAGGGTGTTGCCAAATTCTTGCAAGTGCAAACAGGTTTCATACAATGAATCTTTTTCCGGATTCAGCGCCCAAATGAAATCGCGCGCGTCGAGCGCAAGGCTTTGCGAGGCTTCCAAAACTTTATCGAGATGCTCCTTCAGCTCCCTTGCGATGCCGTTGACGTTTCTGGTGAGCAACTCACTGAATAAGCCGATCTTGGTAATTTTGTGGCCCATCTCGTCGTGGTAGTCGCGCGCAATCTGCTCTCTTACTTTTTCACGCTCAAGAAACCGCACGCGCTCCAGCTCCAATGACTTGCGCACCTGCGCGCGCAAACGGTACTGAAAAAGCGCGTACGCCGTGAGCATTGTAGCGCCCAGGCTCGCCAGGAAAAACCAAGCCGTTTGCCAAAAAGGTGGGGCAATCGCGATCTCGATGGATGCGCCTCGTTCGTGCCAAACACCATCATGATTAGAGGCTTTCACGCGAAAAACATATTCGCCTGGATCGACGTTGGTATAGGTCGCGATCCGCTGTTCGCCGCAATACCTCCAATCCTGATCCAGGCCCTCGAGTTTGTAAGCATATTGCACATTCTCCGCGCCGGCGTAATCCAACGCCACGAACTCGAAAGAAAAGAAATTCTCGTCGTGCCGCAGCGCAATATTTTCGATGACGGCGAGCGGCCGATCAAAACGTTGCACATGGTCGAACTTTTTGAACTGCGTCAACACCACCGGAGCAGGCCAGGGATCGTCTCTGATCTGAGCCGGAAAAAAACTGTTGAAGCCATTGCTACCGCCGAAGAACACTTCACCAGCAGCATTTCGCCATGCCGCATTGCGAAAAAATTGCGCATGCTGCAATCCATCTTGCACGGTGTAGCGGCGAACGTTTTTGGTGATGGGATCGAAACGCGCCACGCCGTTGTTGGTGCTCAACCACAGCCGGCCTTCTTCATCTTCCAAAATAGCCTGAATTTTATTGCTGGGCAGGCCGCTATCTACCATGTAGTTTATAAATTTTTCGTCACCGTTTTTGTCGCGCTGCAAGGCGCACAATCCGCCGCTGTACGTGCCAATCCAGAGTGTGCCGCTGCGATCTTGATGCAATGCCGTGACGGTGCGATTGCTCAGGCTGCTGCGATCATTGGGATCATGAACATAATTTTGGCAGCGCCCAGTAACAGGATCGAACTTACTCAATCCGCCCAATGCCGTTCCCGCCCATAAAGCGCCACTGCGATCAACGAGCAACGAAAAAACCTCGTTGGCAGGAATGCTGTGCGGGTCGTTGGGATCATGCAAGAATCGTTGCGCGCGCCCGCTGTGCGGATCAAAACGATTGAGGCCGCCGGCCGTGCCGATCCACAACATGCCATTATTGTCTTCCGCAACGCAATGCAGAAAATCCGAGCTGAGTGAAGAGGGGTCGCGCGGATTGAAATGATAATGCACAAACTTGTCGGTTGCAGGCGCGAAGCGACTCAATCCGCCGCCCCAGGATCCAATCCAAAGGTTGCCGGATTGATCTGCGTGAATAAAAGAAACAGACCCGGCACGCAAGCTGTTGGGGTTGGTGGGATCATGCTTGAAATTGCGCGTGCGCGTTGAGCTGCGATCATACCTCACCAACCCCGCGGCCGTACCCAGCCAAAGACTATTTCTTTTATCTTGATAGATGGCTAAGATTTGATTCGAAGGCCCGCCTTCCGGAAGAAGATGATGAGAGAATTTTCTCGGAACAAGCTTGTGCAACCCTCCGCTCTCTTCGCCCACCCACAAGATGCCGGTGTGATCGGTGATCAAAGTATTAATATTGCCGCGCGGCGGTGCGCCGTATTCGAATGTTTCCGACGGATTGACAAAGCGGTTTGCTTTTATATCGAAGCGGAGCACGCCCGCCATTGTGCCAATCCACAATCCACCGGAATCATCCGCGGCCAACGCAGTGATGAAGTTCGCTTCTGCAGCGGCATTTTTTGAATCTGGAAAATAATGCGAGAATGTTTCCGTGACTGTATCAAAACGATTGAGTCCGTGCGCCGTCGCGATCCACAAAGTGCGACTGCCGGGTTGAGGATCGTCGATGATCGCATTTACT
>QEVD01000352.1 GCA_003576975.1 Candidatus Zhuqueibacterota bacterium | reverse complement strand
AGATTGCGCGGCACACGAATAAATGCGCCGTCCAAGGCAAAAGCGGTATTGAGCGCAACAAAGGTTTCTTTTTCATACTCGGCATATTGCGCCAGGTATTTGCCTGCCAGCTCAGGATCACGCTTGAGCGCTTGCGCCAAACTCTCCACCACAAGGCCTTTGGCCTGTGACACCAGGCGCGACAATGCCGGCGCGAATTGGCCATTCACAAAAACCAGCAGGTTTTGTTCGACTTCGGGAATTTCGAACCTGGCCGCCGTACTCGCTGTGATCTTCACCGGCTGATGCAGCAGTTTGAATTTGTGCTCCAGCATCGGCGCCAGGTTGGTATACTTCCACTCTTCGTTGCGCACGGTCGGAAAGCCCAATTCGGAAAAACGCGAAATGGCGTCGCGGCGAGTTTCGTGAAACGGCAATGCCGTTCCGCCGTTGAGCTTGCTCTCAAAAAAATCGAAATTGGAAAGATACCACGCCTTAGGCTCGGTATGTTGCACCATCTTGGATTCCATTTTAGATGCTCAATTTGTATTGAAGTATAGTCATACTACTCCGAGCACGATATAGGTATAGGTTACACCTCTGCTCTGCAAAAAAGACGAAAATCCTTGAAAATTCGGCTATTTTTGAAGATTAAAGTGTAACTTATTTAGTGCTCGGAGTAATAACAGCGCCTGCCGGCAGCAAATCATTCAGTTTTATCAATCCGCTGTATGCGGCGCTTCCGTGTGACAACCGGCTTTCACGCAGCTTCCGCTTCCAGCATTTCATCTTTGACCCAGTCATAGCCGTGTTCTTCGAGCTTCAGGGCCAGTTCCTTGTCACCGGACTCGGCGATGCGGCCTTGCACCAGCACATGCACGAAATCCGGAACGATGTAATTCAGCAAGCGTTGATAGTGCGTGACCACGATCACCGCGTTGTCTTTGCTGCGCAGCTTGTTCACGCCATTGGCAACGACGCGCAGCGCGTCGATGTCCAAACCGGAATCGGTTTCATCGAGAATGGCAAGCCGGGGCTCCAGCATCGCCATCTGAAAAATCTCGTTGCGTTTTTTTTCGCCGCCGGAAAAGCCTTCATTTACGGCGCGGCTGAGCAATTTATCGTCCATGTTTACCAGCCGCATCTTGGCCTTCATCATCGTGAGAAATTCCATGGCATCGATCTGCTGCTGGCCGCGGTATTCGCGAATGTCATTGATCGCGGTTTTGAGAAAATTCGCCATGGTCACGCCCGGAATTTCGACGGGGTATTGAAACGCCATGAACACGCCTTCGCGAGCGCGATCTTCTGGAGACATGTCCAGCAAATTTTTGCCGTTGAAAATCACTTCACCGCCGTCAACCTCATAACCCTCGCGGCCGGAGAGAACATTTGCCAGCGTGCTTTTGCCGGAACCATTTGGGCCCATGATGGCGTGCACTTCGCCGGCCTTCACGTCCAAATCAAGCCCGCGCAAAATTTTGTTGCCATTAATTGATACTTCCAAACCCTTGATGCTTAACATGCTTTGACTTCCCTGAAATATGTTTTTGCTTACGTTCTCAGTAACATCAGTACATTGTTACCTTGAAAAATATGCCCATCTTCAGCCGGTCATCCTGCAAGGATCTTGTGAAGTTCTTGGACCATTTCCGGGTACTTCACAAGATTCGTCAAATGACATTTCGAAGGCGCTACTCCTGCAAATTAAGGTAACCGTGTACTGACAATTGTGACAGAGAAAAATCAACCAACGCTGCCTTCCAGGCTGATGGCCAGCAGCTTCTGCGCTTCCACCGCAAACTCCATCGGCAATTCCTTGAACACTTCCTTGCAATAACCGTTCACGATCAGCGCCACGGCATTCTCCATCGAGATGCCGCGCTGGTGGCAATAAAACAATTGATCTTCGCCGATTTTCGAAGTGGTGGCCTCGTGTTCGATTTTGGCGGTTTTGTTGTTGACTTCAAGATACGGAAACGTGTGCGCGCCGCAGCGGTCGCCGATCAGCAGCGAATCGCATTGCGAAAAGTTACGCGCATTGTCGGCCCTCGAACCCACCTTAACCAAACCGCGATACGAATTGTTGCTTCTGCCGGCGGAAATGCCTTTTGAAACGATGGTGCTGCGCGTGTTTTTGCCGAGATGGATCATCTTCGTGCCGGTATCGGCTTGTTGGCGATTGTTCGTCACGGCCACTGAGTAGAATTCGCCCACCGTGTTGTCGCCCTTCAGAATCACGCTGGGATATTTCCACGTGATGGACGACCCGGTCTCGACCTGGGTCCACGAGATTTTGGCGTTCGCGTCAAGGCAAATGCCGCGCTTCGTGACGAAGTTATAAATGCCGCCTTTGCCGTTTTCATCGCCGGGATACCAGTTCTGCACCGTCGAATATTTAATTGTGGCATTCTTGTGCGCCACCAACTCGACCACCGCTGCATGCAATTGATTCTCGTCACGCATCGGCGCGGTACAGCCTTCGAGATAGCTCACGTAAGCGCCCTCTTCGGCAATGATCAGCGTACGCTCGAATTGCCCGGTGTTCGCGGTGTTGATGCGAAAATACGTCGAAAGCTCCATCGGACAGCGCACGCCCTTGGGCACATAACAGAACGAACCGTCGCTGAACACGGCAGAATTCAACGTCGCAAAGTAGTTGTCGGTATACGGCACAACCGAGCCGAGATATTTTTGTATCAACTCGGGATGATGCAGCACGGCCTCGGAGAACGAACAAAAAATGATGCCCTGCTTGGCCAGCTCTTTCTTGAACGTTGTCGCTACCGACACACTGTCCATCACCGCATCGACCGCCACGCCGGAGAGCCGCTTTTGCTCTTCCAAGGAAATGCCGAGCTTGTCGAAGGTTTCGCGCAGCTTGGGATCGACTTCATCCAGACTGTTGAGCTGCTTGCGCGCTTTCGGCGCGGCATAATAAATGACGTCTTGATAGTTGATCGGCGGATAACTCACGTTGGGCCAGCGCGGCTCCTTCATCTTAAGCCAATGACGATAGGCTTTCAAACGCCATTCCAGCATAAAGGCCGGCTCGTTTTTCTTGGACGAGATCAAGCGTATGATGTCTTCGTTGAGGCCTTTGGGCGCAACATCAGTTTCGATGTCCGTGAAGAAACCGTACTTGTATTCGCCTTGCGTCAGCTTTTCTATAGTGTTAATCTCGGTGCTCATTTTCATCCCTGTCGTCAATAATAAAGCAATGAACCTGATATTATCCGAAGATTGCAGAGGGATGATCGACGATGGACCGGTTGCGATCTTCGTTTCTCTAACTTCGGATCAAAAGGAATCCTTCCGAAGGGCGACTTACGCCTGGAACGAATGGCCGCAGCCGCAGGTGCGCTGCGCATTCGGATTGACGAAGGTGAAGCCCGAACCCTGCAAACCGTCGGTGTAATCCACGGTCGTGCCTTCGAGATAAAGCGCGCTCTTGGAATCCAACAAAATTTTCACGCCGTTCGACACCAGCACTTCATCGTCTTCACGCGCATCTTTGTCCAGCGTCAGGAAATAGGATAAACCCGAACAGCCGCCGCCTTGCACGCCCACGCGCAGCGCCAATTCACCCTCGTTCTGGCTTTCTTGCGCAATGATCTTCTTCACTTCCTCTGCTGCTTTGGGAGACAAGTTAATCACGGTAAACCTCCTTAAAAAATTTATAAAAGTGACGTTAACGTTTTTCAAACCATGACTTGGTGCAACTTCGGCGTTCGCCCCACCGGCTGATTGAGATCGGTGAGCGAAATGCCGTTCAGGAAATTTTTGAATTCAAGCTGAATTTTCATGAACGGATCGCTGATGTTGCACACGCCTTCACTATATTGAATGCATTTGCAGCCTTCATTCTCTGTAACACACTCGACAATGCCGAACGGTCCATCGATGCACTCCACCACATCCGCCACGGAAATTTTATTCGGCGACCGGCCAAGAACATAACCGCCGCGCACGCCTTGCGTGCTCGCCACGATGCCGGACTTCGCCATCTTCTGTAAAATCTTGGCCATCAACTCATCAGGAATGCGATAACGCTCCGCAATTTCCTTGGCGGTACACAAATGTTCAGCATCGCGATTGAGCATGTGTTTCAACGCGATTATGGCGTATTCAGCTTTGCGTGACAGTCGTAACATAGCTTTTATTGAAATCCGACTATTTTGGTCGGGGATATGATACAAAAAAAGCCCCCACAAGTCAAGCAGAAATTCGATGTAATTTAATACAATGAAGCAATGCGAAATGCGCGATAGGCAAAGTTTTGGGGATTTGCAATCGCCAAGTCCCAACGCTTCATTCCCATTTGATCGACTTCGACAAGATGTTGGGCTGTGCCAAAGCAGATCAGCGTGTTGCCATTCGTCAAACGTTGCGCAAAACCGAGAGCAGAAGCAAACAGGGGTGGATCGTGACGATACTCCCACACCAATTCCGCAGTTTTGGCGGTTTCATCGAGTCTATACTCGACGGCGCGACTAACCGGCGGCGTGTGTAAATTGCCGTTATCAAACAAAATGACATTACTGTTGCTCAAACGCCGAATGCCGTGTTGATGCGAAAACCCGTTGAGCGGGTCGTTAATAAAGCTAAACTGATTGTTCTTGCCGCCCCAACGCCAGATGATCTCTCCGGTTTGCGCATTGACCTTGGTGATCTCATCACAATTGCGAAATGACACCAACAAATGGCCGTCGGCGTCGAGGTCAATGGCATTGCCGTGCCACGGGTTGACGTTGGCGCCAACGAGAGAAATATCCGTCGCCGCATCTGTAACTTGGAAGTGATCAAAGGTACGCCACAACAATGGCGGCGCGTTGTCGCGCTGATGCTCCACCACGATGCCGCGCACATTCGCATTCGTCAGGCCGCCGAATGCCGTGAGATCCATTTCACGAAATTCGATGCCGAACAATGTGTAGCGATCCTCGAACAGTCTCAACTCATGCGGCCCGGTGTCCCGGCCGTTGCTCGCACGAAATTCACGCAAAATATTTCCTGCGCGATCGATCTCATAAAAATGCATCTGCGAGCCGTCGGCAGAGGTGTAAACCGTGTAGTTGCCATTCGGTTGTTGTTGAAAATCGATCACCGAGCCTTGAAATCTGCGGTACCACACAATGTGGCCGTCATTGTTTAAAATGAGAGCATAGCCCTTGTCCGTGATGCCGCCGAAGGTCAGACCCATCATTACGAATCCCGGTGTTGGCGCATCGTTCGTTAAAATGGAAAACTCCGGCAAATCATCCGGCAACGCCGCGGTGGTGAAGGAGAAGCGCGGGCTCTCCACCTTGCTGCCGTTGGGAGCATGGGCGACGGCCTTCATAAAATATGAAGTCGCGGGCTTCAGTCCCAGCACAAGAATGTGCGCCGAGTCTGCCGTCATCACCACCGGAGGCGTATGTTCGCTCAGCAGTGAATCAACGCCAAAAGCTACTTCGACGGAAGCGACATTCTCAGCGCGGATTTTTACAAATGCGCTCAGCGCGTTGTTGGCGTTGGGTTGAATTACAACCTTGTTTAGGATTGGAGTGAGATTTTCGACTTTTGGCTGCGTTGGTGCATGCCGACAGGAATTGAGAAAAAGCCCTGTGGTGATCGTTAGGCAAGGGACGATTTTGGCGGCGTGAGGAATTGAGCTTGGAAAGAACTTGTCACTCACGAGCATTCTGAAATTTAAAGGTGAGAAAGGTGTATGTGCTACATCACAACTCCTTTGTGACGAAAAAATTTTAGTACATAGAATTCACCCGAACCTGAAAAAGTTCCCGTACTTTTCATAAATTATCAAAACAAAACCGCCCGGGCAGTACAACTACGGCTTGTGAAAACTCGCGCCAACGAACTTCAGTGCCTCCAGCAAACCGCTGCGCCAATACGACCAGGCATGGCTGCCGTCGCGCACACGATATTCGTGCGGAATCTGCCGTTGCGTAAGCGCCACGTGCAGCATGGCATTGCCAATGGTGAGATAATCATCGTCTCCGCAATCGAGATAAATTCTAACGCTCTTGAGCTTTTCAACGTCCACCGTTTCCGCCATTCGAATGGGCTGGTAAGAGAGTAAATGATTCGTGATGCGCGCC
>QEVD01000351.1 GCA_003576975.1 Candidatus Zhuqueibacterota bacterium | reverse complement strand
GCAGGTTTTGCACTTTCCCGTTTCGTTCAAATCCGAGGGCGTCAAAGTGCTGAACAATTGGTCCGCGCTGGGCATGCGAGGCACCGGTTCACACAGCGTCAAATTGGAAGGCGTTTTTGTGCCGGAATCTGCCATCACCGTGCGCCGGCCGCAGGGCAAATTTCACCCGGTTTGGAATGTCGTGCTTACCGTGGCAATGCCGTTGATTATGTCGGTGTACGTGGGCATCGCGCAACGAGCCTCCCGAATTGCGATCAACTTTGCGAAAGAAAAAAACTCAAAATCGTACACCCCTGCTTTGGTGGGAGCAATGCACAATGAGCTGACCACCGCCGAGTTGAATCTTGAGGATATGGTGAGGATCACCAACAATTTCGATTTCAAGCCGGTGGATCAGAACGGGCATGATATCTTAACCAGAAAAACCAACACGGCCAATGCCTGCATTGGCGTTGTGACCAGGGCTATGGAAATCGTTGGCGGCCAGGGTTTTTATCGCAGCTTTGGATTGGAACGGCTTTTCAGGGATGTGCAGGCGGCAAAGTATCATCCTCAACAGGAAAAGGATCAACTCCAGTTCACGGGTGAATACATTTTGCGCAATTGAGGCAAACGTTGTGAATGAACGATATTTGTGCTCTGCCTTATTCGCAAAACATGCAACTCGTGAGAGCCGGGTGATTCCTGAGACGAACAATGCTTGAGATAATTGATTTGAGTCAGGAAATCTTCTCCGGCATGCCGGTGTTTCCCGGCTTGCCGGAAGTGGAGATCACCATTCATGCCTCACATGAACAATGGGAGGGTCTCGCGGAAAGTGAGGAGGTCTCGCCTGCCGTGCTCAAGTTGACGCTTAGTGAACACACCGGCACACATGTCGATGGGCTCAATCATATGGCGCGCCAGTACCGCGGGCAGTCGATTGACACTATGCCTCTCACGATGTTCTACACTGAGGGCATTTGTTTGGATTTGTCTCACAAAGGACTGCGCGAGTTGATCGAGCCGGCGGATTTAAATTTTGCGCTCGCCGAGGTGAATCTCGACATCAAGCCGGGAGACACGGTGCTGTTGTACACCGATCATTACCGCCGCGCCTTTGGGACAGAGGATTGGCCTCACGGACCCGGAATCAGCGCAGCGGCGGCGCGCTGGCTGGGCCGGCAGAAGATTGCAGCATTTGGCGTTGAAACGGCGTCCCCAGGTGTGCGCCATGTTTCGAATAAGCAAGTGCATCATATTTGCGGAGAAATGGGCTTCACGCATTACGAGAATCTGATCAATTTGCACCAAGTCATTGGCCGCGGGCGTTTTCGCTTTATTGGGCTGCCGCTCAAGATACGCGGAGGAACCGGCTCGCCCGTGCGCGCCGTTGCGGTTTTGGGAGGGTGAGCCTCCGCCTGCCATTCTCCCGCACTGGCGGCAGCAGACGAAGAGATCAGGTCTGCTGCGATGCCGCTATTTCTGAATAGGGCAGCGCGTGTTGCGCCGTCAAAAACGAGCGAGAGAATCTGAAACAAAGAAATTGGAATTTATTTTACAAATAGTTATGATAGCTGTGTGCCGGCTGGTAGGGTTTTTTATACAGCGCAGCGGGTGCTGTATAAACAGGTTGGTGCCGCATATACCATGCTAGACAAATAAATTCTCAAGATACTACTGAACATCAAGATGCCGCAACAAGAATACGGTTATACACAGGCATTTCTTGCCCAAAGAGATGCTCAACGAAAGTTCGATTACTATTTTTTGGGTGTAACATTAGCATTACTCACCCTGAGTATTCAGACTTTCAATGCTTCAATTGCGACAAAACATGTTCAGTTGATGATATTTACTTGGCTTGCTCTATTGATCAGTTTTCTTTCTGGCTTGTATAGACAGGAAATGAATTCTCTATTCTTCAAAAATGAAGCAATCAGAATGCAGTATGAACCCAAGTTAGAATCACTGAGAAAAATTGTAGAAAAGGGAGAAGCGCTCTTCGATTCCAGTATGAAACCGTGGTCTTTGGAAGATATTTCAAAGGAAATAAACACTTTGAGGAGTATTGTAGATTCTGCATCAAGTCGCCAAGACAAATATAACACGAGAGCAAATATTGCATACGGAATTCACAAGTGGTTTTTCGTGCTAGCCATATTAAGTTTTGTATTATACAAAGTCGTGAATTGCTTACCTTGAGGTTTTTAGATTATCTGTCTTCGGATGAAAGTCGGTTCCGCTGCTCTTTAGTAGAAGATACAGTGGAGTATATTCATACTATCGCAGGCGATTGATCTTTCCAATCAGTGATGAATGGAGTTAGATGATGATCGGTTCAAGTGTGCTTTTGTGCCCCGACACTGGCCAAAACTTTCTGAGATGCTTAAAATCAGCAGTGCTCTATGCCGAGCAGATAAACGTACTCACTGTGCTTGATTTCGATTTCGCAGAAAAACTCTGTGAGCAAAAGCCCGAATCAATTCAACGCCAAATCACTGAAACCACTGGGGCAGTTTTGAGAAATACATTTCTTGCAGACAGAATTTTGGATTATTTCAAGTTCGTTAAATCAAAAAAATCTGATCTTCAATTACTTATTAACGAAGGGCTTCTTAATACCCTAACTACCTCTTACCAAGCCGTTTATACTGATGACAAAATTAGCTTGGAATTCTCTTATCCGGGGAATAACGAAACCATAGCAAAAGTTATGGATGTATGGTTGCAAGGAATCGAGGGCAATGAAGAGTCCGTGCACGCGCGACTGTGCGATCTAGCGCTACACTCACTCAAGTTTTGTCCTCCATCCTTTTTTGACTTGGAAGCACTAGATATATTGCGTGAGTTAGAGCACGAACGTCCCAATTTCTATCTCGAACTAAAAAAACTAATTACTTCCAAGCCATGGTTATATCTTGTGCCTGTAATGATGTATTATTGCGCAAGGCTCACAGCTTGTGCAGAACAGGCAGGTTCTTGTCTTCTCACTTGGTCAAAACCTTGGCAAGAGACTATATGGTCATTTCGAGAGTACTTTGCCTCTACAACCTCAAATTCCATTGAATTATTGAATCGAAGAAGTAGTGTTGAAGCCAAACTTGGTCACACTGTCCTTGATCGTTATATTCCATCGATGGAAGACTTCGAGTTTGAAGAAATAATAAGACTTCGAAAATTCAGGGCTCCTGAACTTGAAGCCTTCAGAGTGTCTGTTGCTGAATTAGCTACTCAAATCGACATTGATAGCCCTTTAGACAACAGTGAAATTCAGATTCAGGACCTTGTTAAAAGCAAGGTTGATCCTGCGATCCGTGATCTTAAGGCTGCTCTGGATATATCACGTATGGATTCTTTTGTTAAAGTCGGCAAATCGTGGAAGTCGATTGCCTCCGGTCTTATTGCTGCTTCTCTTAGCTTTGCTGCGGGTACTCCTTTAGATGTTAGCGCGATTCTCGGAGCAGGCAGTATGATTGCAGGGCCACTGTTAGAAGGAGTCTTAGAACACAGAAAGCTTCAGCGTGCAAGTCAATGGTCATTTCTTCTTCGACTGCCGAAATCAAAAAAACATCGGAGAGCTTGAAGTGATAGCGGTTCTTCATCATGATATTGAGATATTGCCTAACTGGAGTGGTTGAACGGAGCCCCCCGCCTACCCCGTATTGGAGTTTCAATCAAAGCGTTCTTTATACAGGTGATATCAGTTCAGGCGAGAAGAAGCGCGCGGCGTGAGTCTTGTCGGTAGTGGGGTGGGAATCGTTTCGGTTTTCATGAGTCTCATGGCCTGATTTGTGTCTCCTAAGCTTCATCAGGTGATCATCGATGCGCTATTTAGTGAAAGCGAAATTAAAACCTGGCAAACGAGACGACTTATTGCAAGCAATTGACCGCGAGGAATTGGGTCGAGGTTCCGTTGCAGGAGATGAGTATTTGCATGACATGGCCTATGCCCGGCAGCTTGCGGATCATACGGTGTGTTGGATCGAGACTTGCTTTTGTCCAACGCCTTTGGAAGAGGAGCGCCCTTATTGGGAAGAGTACTTTGAGCTGCTGCAAATCAAGAACGCACACAATCGCCGGCGTTGTCAAGATCTGAATGGAACACAACCCTGGGCGTGTTGCGACTGTGATTGTACAAAACGTCTTGAAGCAAAGATGAAAAACTGGGGACGCCGGTTCATTTCAGAACTTCGCGCATCTAACCAAAAACCAGATGAATGATCAATAAGATGACTCTCGCTTAATTCACTTGCCCATATCCCAAACCACTAATTTTAAAATTAGCGAACATTCGCGTTCATTCGCGGTTTCAAAAATAAATAAGTCATTTAAAAGGCGTTCTTGAACGGAATTTTCTACTCCGTGTCTGTTGTTTTGAGAATCATGCAGTTCTCACACAAAGGGACATTGTTATGGAGCAGAAGATTTCCATGTTTAGCCTTCATCTGGCTCACCGTTGCCTCGCGTTCCTGTTGGCCTTGATCGCAGTATTGGCAAGTCCGGCCGCCGGCCAAAGCGTGGCTGTCGAAGTACTCATCGAAAACCGTTTCAACGGCGGTGAGGGATTGTGTTTTAATGGCGAAGGCCGCCTCTTTGTCGGCGCGAATCGCGCGGTGTGGGAGGTGACTGCTGATCTCCAAACTCGCAAGCTGGCAGACTTCACCTCGAATCTGGGCATGGCGCCCATTGGCGCGCGCGATCTGCTCAAGGCGGATTTTGGCCCGCTCGTTTTCCCGCAGCATGGCCCAAATCGCGACGGCGTGGTTTGGCGCATCACGCCGGAGGGCGACACCACACGAGTAGCAAGCGGCATCGGTGATCCGAATGCCATCGTCGTGTTGCCAGACAATTCATTTCTTGTTTCAGACGATTTCACCCACTACATTTATCACGTCACGCCGCAAGGCGTGGTCAGCGTGTTCTCGGATTCGATCCCATTTCCGAACGGCCTGGCGCTGAGTCCGGAGGGCAACGCCCTGTATGTGGCGCGCATTTTCAGCCGCGCGCCCGCAGAGCCGGCGCCGGCGCGCTTTCAAGATTTCAGCGATGAAGTCTGGCGTTTGCCGCTGCGCGATTACCGCCCGGCGGGTTCGCCCGAAGTGGTTTTTCGTACCGGCGGAGAAACCGGCCCGGATGGCCTCGCGGTTGATGTCGAGGGACGAGTCTACCTCACCGCAGCGCGTGCGGGCCAACTCTGGCGTTTTGACCCGCAAACTGGAAAAGGCGAGTTGCTGGCAGATGAACTACCAGGCTTGGCAAGCATTGCGTTTGGCCGGGGCGATTTTGATCATGAATCACTTTACGCCATGCAGATTCGCGGTGGACGTGTGCTTCGCCTAAAGGTCGGCGCGCGAGGGGCAGCGCTTCATCATTAGCACGCAGATAAAAACGTGAAAGCATCCCAGACCCAAAGGAATTTTTTAACGAATGAAAGCTGGTTCTATGTTGTTCTGTGTGGGCAGCATGAATACGCCGAAGGCGTTCAACAACAAAACCGAGGGTCGCGCAGCGAACCCTCGGTAAACAATCATGC
>QEVD01000350.1 GCA_003576975.1 Candidatus Zhuqueibacterota bacterium | reverse complement strand
CGCATCCTGAAAAGGCGCTGGCATGCGCTGATCGCCTGGGTAGCATTTCACCGGGTGCGGGACATCTTGTGCATATGCCGGCGCACATTTACATGCGCATCGGACGCTATTACGAAGCTTCGTTAGCGAACGAGGCCGCTGCAAAAGCCGATGAATCCTATATCACGCAATGCAGCGTGCAGGGTTTTTACCCGGCTATGTACTATCCGCACAACATTCATTTCTTGTGGGCTTCGGCTAGCATGGAAGGCCGCAGCACGGTTGCCATCGACGCCGCGCGCAAACTCGTTGCCAGCATTCCCCTGCAACGCTTTCGCGAGTTTTCTTTTTTAGAGGCATTCCTACCGACGCCGTTATTCGCGCTCGCGCGTTTCAGCAAGTGGCATGAGATTCTGGCAGAGCCTAAACCTGCGCCCGAGTTTAAATACACAACAGCCATCTGGCATTATGTGCGCGGGCTTGTTTTTGCGAGTCAAGGCAAAGCAGATGAAGCAGCAGCGGAACAGGCGCAATTGCTCGCGCTTGCACAAAATGATACGATCAAAAATCTTATTCTCTTTGGCGGCTCAAATGCCGCCGCGCTGCTCGATATTGCCAATCATACACTTGCAGGAGAAGTTGCAGGCGCACGCGGGCAGATCGATGAAATGATTCGTGAACTGTGGCAAGCAGCAAAGCTGCAAGATGCGCTGCCCTACATCGAGCCTCCGCCGTGGTATTTGCCCATCCGGCAAGTGATCGGCCAGGCTCTGCTCAAAGCAAAGCGTCCCGCCGAAGCAGAAACAACCTTTCGTGAGGATTTAAAACAAAATCCTTTTAATGGCTGGTCGCTGCAGGGACTTGAGCAAAGCTTGCGCCTGCAGGGCAAAAGAGAAGAGGCTGATGGTGTGCAAGAACAATTCAAACAAGCCTGGAGCCGGGCCGACGTCACCGCCGCCTATCTCAGCTCATGCTGCTCGTCAGACAAGCCCCAATAATGAATCACGCTTCTTGTTTTTAACGATGCGCATCGGGACGTCGGAACTTTGATTGCCAAGGGAAAATATTGCGTGGAGTCATCAAACAATTGGTGAGAGTGCAGATCAACACCATCACAACACGAAGACTGGGTCATTGTTATTGTACCAACCAACAACAATGTGTTTTATCTTGGGATTGAGGAAGTTATTGTTTATGAAATGAGGTAGGTTTTTGCCAAAGCGCCAAAATGGGCCAGTTGCTGATTTTCCCAAGCTTCATCATAGCCCAGCTCACTCGCCATCAGCTTGGCAACTTGCGGTGCAATGGCGAGGCTGGCTTTGGCATCCAGAAGCAATGCGCGCGTGCGCCGTGACAACACATCCTCGAGCGTGCAAGCCATTTCATGACGCACGGCCCAGATGATTTCGCCGGCAGAATACGGCAAGTTCGGATGAAGACGCGCACGGAAAGTCGATCGTTCCTGCAGCAATCGTTCTAAAGCCGCCGCGTCAGCGCCATAAACATGCCACGGCGCGACGCTTTCTTCAGCCGGCTGCCAACCGTGCAAACGCAGATGCTCCGTCATTGAGGATTTTTCCGGCAAATCCGCCAAAACCGCTGCTTGATTCACCGTGTCTTCCGCCATTTTGCGATATGTTGTCCATTTCCCGCCGGTGATGGTGAGCAAACCCGAAGATGAAATCATCAGCGTATGATCGCGCGACAGCGCCGAGGTTGATTCGCTGTGATTTGCTTTGACCAGCGGCCGCAATCCGGCAAAGACGCTCAAAACGTTTTGCGGTGTTGGATCCTTGGTGAGATAGCGCGCCGCATGCTTGAGTAGAAATTCAATCTCCTCGGCGAGAGGTTTTGGCTCTTCCTGAATCTCATCAACCGGCGTATCCGTGGTGCCGACCAGTGTACGATCGTGCCAGGGAATGGCAAAGAGCACGCGGCCATCGTCCGTGTGCGGCACCATGATCGCATGCTCTCCCGCCAAAAAAGATTTATCCAATACGAGATGAATACCCTGACTGGGCGCTATGATTGTGGCGGCGGCGTCATCATCCATACGCCGGATCGCGTCGCAGAATACGCCCGTGGCATTGATTACGACACGGCTCTGCAACTCGAATATATCTCCTGTCAGAATATTCTCGGCGCGCACGCCTGTCACCAAATTACCTTCTTTGAGCAACGAAATGACTTTCATGTAATTCATCGCCGTCGCGCCAAGATCGACTGCGGTCTGCGCCAGGCAAATGGCCAACCGGGCGTCATCGAACTGGCCGTCATAATAAATGACGCCGCCTTTGAGACCCTCCGGTTCGAGCGTCGGCAGGCGTTGCAGCGTTTCTTCGCGTGAAAGAATTTGCGAGGGACCTAATCCCAATTTGCCGGCGAGTATGTCGTAAAGCTTCAAACCGATGCCGTAAAACGGGCCTTCCCACCAATCATACAACGGCACCACAAAGGCGAGATGATGCACAAGATGCGGGGCATTCTGGATCAACAGCCCGCGCTCGCGCAGCGCTTCGAGCACAAGCGTGATGTTACCCTGCTTAAGATAACGCACGCCGCCGTGAATCAGTTTTGTGCTGCGACTCGAGGTGCCTTGCGCGAAATCGCCTTGTTCGAGCAAAAGCGTTTTATAGCCGCGCGCTGCTGCTTCCACTGCGGCGCCCAAGCCCGTTGCCCCGCCGCCAATGATGATCATATCCCACCGGGTCGAAGAGGATTGCACCCTCTTGAGCATTTCTTGACGCTTCATCACATTCTCTTCAAATCGTCGAAAAAACCGCTTCCAACTGGTCCAATCCCGATTGCAGCAAAAAACCGGGATTGCGGCCATAACTTTTGACACCGACGATGAACAAATTCGGTTCGCCGCTTTGCAAATCTTTAGGATTGATTTCGATCTTCGCCAAACAATCCGTGATATTCGAGAGCGCTTTATACAAACCACGCGAACCTTCGGTAATGTTTGAGACTTCCACTGCTGTTTCGCGCAGCATCTCAAGGTTCGGTCGATATCCCGTCAGCGAAATAACTTCATCCACCTCGATGATTTCAACGCTTTTCCAAACTTTAAGCGCGACCTTAAGCGAAGCGGATTCGGCATTGCCGGCGCGTTGAAATTCTTCCACGGTTGCCCGGCGCAAAATTTTTAAATTTGCCGGCGGGCGAGCAGCCAGCACATTGGCGGCATCAACAATGGCCGCACGTTCAGCAAGCGGATCATCTGGAACCTCGGACACAGGTTTCGTGCGATCCGAGCGCACAGCCCAAACGACTTGCGTGGCAGCCTCGCGCTGCAACAATTCGTGGAATGCCACAATGGTGTTCGCCGCAGAATGGCCGTTACCCAGCACTAATATGCGTTTGCCCGTGAAGCGTTCCGCTTGCTGCATCAGATTCGGCGGATGGCGAATGATACGATCGTTGATACTCCGCTCGCCGAGAGCGGGCATGCCGGCGGCGCCGCTCCAGTTCCCCAGGCCAAAAACACCGCTGGCGTCGAACACATAATCGGCTTGATAAACCTGCTCACGGCCTTCACGGTCTTCTGCGAGAATTCTAAAGCCGCGCTCTGCGCGCAAGGGATGATTTGGCAATCCCATTTTTCCCAAACCGATGCGCGCCATTGCTGTGACGCGTTGACCAGTGATGATTTTGTTTTTCAGAATTTCCGCTTGCGCCAGCGGCTCTAACACGGTTTTGACGAATTCATTTCCGGTCTGAATCGTCTCCCCTTTTGGCAATTTATCGCCCAAAATTTCTTTCGCGCGGCTGGAAAGATTCATTGCAAGCGGCGAAAACATGCGGATGTGCCCCCATTGCCGGATATGCTCGCCGACGCGGCCCGCTTCGAGTACGATCGTTTCGAAACCGCGATCAATCAAGTGCAACGCGGTTTCCAAGCCCATGGGGCCGGCGCCGATCACCACAGCGCGCCGCGGTTTGGTCGAAGCCATCATAAATTCACTCTACTTTTCGGTGGAAGCCTTGCCGAATGGTGGGTTGATGTCTCTAAGAATCAGACAGTCATTTGACCATCCAGCCGGCAGTTACTCGTCTCGGGCCTGCACATTCAACGATTGAATATGATGCACCAACGAAGTACCCGCACGCAGCGAAGCGCCGACATGAACTGCTTCCGCCATTTGCTCGGGCGTTGCACCTTCTTTTTGTGACCCCGTGGTCCAGGCATCAATGCAATAGGGACATTGCAAGACGTGTGCAACCGACAAGGCGATCAAGGCCTTGGTCTTCTTATCCAGCGCGCCGTCTTGATGGCACTCGTTATACCAGTCCAACCACATTTTAAACAATTTGGGCTGCGGGCCGCCAACTTCACCGAAACGCGCCAAATCTTCGCTCAAATAATAACTGGGCATGAAAGACTCCAAATGAATTTGATAACATCGTTAGAATTATACGATTCATTGCAATATCAGGACGAACTAATATTTTCCCCGTTCGCGTTCTTTGCCCGGAAGAATTTCGAGGCACGTCGTCCACCAGCCACTCAAGACGGTTTCGATGAATTCTTGCGGAAGCTTTTCTTCCCTCATCTCAGCGGCCAGGCGTTGATGATCATACGCGAGCGGGCGATATTCAACTTTCAATTCCGGCGTAAATTCAACCACGGTGTACCAAACGTTGGTGCGGCCATCATTCTCGGGCCGGCCAATAACGCCAACATTCGCGAAGAGTTTTCCCTCGGGCGTGCAACGCTGCCATTTGATGCCGGTATGCGTGGCAAGAATCACGTCGGCATCGTAATCCACAAAAAGCTTTTGCAAAAAATGCGTGGGCGTGGCAGACTCCCACAAAAATTCGTTGGTTTTGCGCGGCGAACCGTGGCAGAGTAAAACGCGGTTGCCAAAAGATTCAAATCGAATAACCGGCGGCAACGCGCGTTGAAACGATTTGAACTCCTGCGAGGTGTTGGCCAGGGTATAATCATAACTGATTTGAGCAAAATAATTGTCGCGCGGATCGATATACCCGCATTGGCAATCATTCAAATCATTGCCGATGCTGTTGTCATAATTGCCCTGCACTACTTGTACGCGGCCTTCGACCAAGAGCGGATACACGCGATTCGGATGCGGTCCAAACGCGCCGAGATCCCCCAAACAAAAAATGGCGTCATGTTTGATGCCATTTGTTTCACGTAACAAAGCTGCAAGCGCCAGATAATTATTGTAAACGCCGCCAAAAACAATAATACGGCTATAGTTGGTTACGCCGAGATTCATGTTGGTTATTCATCAAATTATGCGTCACGTATCCCGCCCCACGGAAAAATTGCTGCAAATGGCGCCGCTGAGATAACACGTATAACAAGCCTGGTGGCGCAACGGATACGGATGAAAAGCTTCCGCAAGCGACTCACCAAGGTTGGCATCGGGCTTCTCGATCAGGATCGGGCAAACATAAACGCCGCGATCCGTCGCCACGCGGCTGTTGCTGCAAAGCAATAGCCGTTCATCATAACCTTCCATCATTTCCGGCGTCACCCATTCCGCCGGCGTATAGCGGCGTTCCCGTTCGGCTTCGCGGCCAATGCGCAATTGCGGCATGATCTT
>QEVD01000349.1 GCA_003576975.1 Candidatus Zhuqueibacterota bacterium | reverse complement strand
AACGTGAAAAACAGGAAGATGACGAGCCAGTTGGGCGCGCCGGATTTGCCCGTCAGCCTTGCCGAAATGAGTCGGAGGATTTTGCCGTTGTCCCTGTTCATTTTTGATAGCGGCTCTTCATGGCGCGCACCTTTTCGGTCAAGAATTCTGCAAACCCATTGCGGGGATTTTTGCATACATAAACCTGCACGCCGTTTTCACGAAAAAAAGGATCCTTGACGGCGCCGGCCAGTGAAATATCGCCAAAGAAATGTTGAATGTCCTCGCCGAGTTCGTCATTGACGTAAATCAATACCGAGGGGTTGGCGCTATCCGGCGCCCAGAGCGCGAATGTTTCATTGAAGCTAACCGGCTCGGGCAGGCCGTATTTTTTGCCATAATATTTTATTGCGCTGGCTTGACCGTAGTTTTCACCATAAATACCGCAGTCTGTTTTTTCAGCGGCGCTTAAACCGTGATACGCCTGAATGACGATTCCAGCCAGCTCGCGCCAGCCCGTCATATCGGCATAATCTTGCGGCAATGCGTGTACGCGGCCATCTTCCCACATAAGCGCGCCTTCCAGACCGAATTTCTTGGAATGTTGCGCATACACTGCCATTTTCTCCAGCGGCAAAACCGGCAGGGCATAGGGAATGGCCGGCAAAAAAAACAGCAGCATGATCACCAACATTGCCGGTTTTAGAATGCGCAGGCGCCGGGCAAAGAGTTTCTCAATGGCAACGCCGCCGGCGGCAAACAGCATGGGGTACGCGCCTAGCGTGTAGTAATGCTTGCCGCTGAGCAATATCAAAATGAGAACGGTAAACAAATAAGTCAAGCCCAATACTTGAAAGCGCCGTCCGTCTTTGAAAAAAAGCAGGTAGATTAGCCCGATCATCCAGATGAGCAGCGCCTGCACATTCATCAAGAATTGCAGGAGAATAAAACTGGAGACGCTGACATTGACCAACTGTGTGCGTTGCAACTCCGCCATGTGATGAATCACCGGCCAGTTGTGCGTGTGTTGCCACATGAGGTTGGGAAGAATTATGAGAAATCCCACTAGCAATCCCAGCACGAAATGCTTTGACTGCAGCAGTTTGCGATCAGGCGTGAGCAGCAACGCCAGCAGGGAGGCCAGCGCAAAGAAAACGATGGCATATTTGTTCAAAAATGCCAGCCCCCAAATCACGCCCAGATGAATCCAGTACTTCGTGTCTTGACTCTTGATCAGCTTGAGCATGAAGTACCCGCTTAACAGCCAGGCGAATTGATCAAAGGACACGGGCATCAGGAACGTATTGCTGCGCAGAAACGACGGCGACAGGATGAACGCCGCACACGCCAGCACAATCGCCCAGGTTTTACCGCCCAGTTCTTTGACGATCAGAGCGATAACGATCACGGAAAAGGCGCCGACCAATGCCGGGAAGAATCCCGCCGCAAAAGACGAGGCGCCGAACAATGCCATCGCGAGTTTGCCGATCATCGGCGTGAGCGGCGGCACGGACACATAGCCCCAGGCCGGATGATCCGCCAACGCGAGATAAAGATAAACATCGCGATGCAGCTCGTAATTCGAGTTGGTCATGAAATGGATGATGAGCTTGAACAGCGCCAGCGCACTGATGAGAAGCCATTCTGGACTGCCGAGTATGCGTTTCAGATTCATGTTTCATCCCTCTGATTGAAGCATCCCACAACGTGGTGTGAACTGTTTTTTGCTGAAGTTGAAGTTTACTTCATGGCAAGTTGTT
Source organism: Candidatus Zhuqueibacterota bacterium (assembly GCA_003576975.1). Lineage (GTDB taxonomy): Bacteria > Zhuqueibacterota > Zhuqueibacteria > Zhuqueibacterales > Zhuqueibacteraceae > Coneutiohabitans. The sequence continues at coordinate 7,236 of QEVD01000349.1, read as the reverse complement.
TTATGGCGATGTATTAAAAGTTTATTCCATCGATTGTGCTGAGTAAAACATACGAAGCCTTTGACATTCGTGCAGCGGTTTTGTCACAAACGGGATTTTTGTGGTCATGAACGGCGATTTTAGCGTTGCCTTTCTGGGTCTTTTGTTTTATGCTGACCATGATTTTGCCGATGTTTTTTAGTGAAATGTGCCAGCCCTTTGAACACATTGTGAGGAACAATATGCAAAAAATTGTCGAATGTGTCCCGAATTTTTCCGAAGGCCGGGACAAAGGCCTGATCAAGAAAATCACCGATCAAATCGAAGCGGTGCGCGGCGTGCAACTGCTCGATGTTGATCCGGGAGAAAGCACGAATCGCACAGTCGTGACGTTTATCGGCGATCCGGAGGCCGTGCAGGAAGCCGCGTTTCGCGTGGTCAAAACCGCAGCGGAGTTGATTGATATGTCGCAGCATCACGGCGAACACGCGCGCATGGGCGCAACCGACGTATTGCCGTTTGTGCCGGTGGCACATGTGACAATGGAAGAATGCGCCGAAATGGCGCGCCGCGTTGGCAGGCGCATCGGTGAAGAGCTGGGCATTCCGGTTTATCTTTACGAATCTGCGGCCAGCCGGCCGGAGCGCAGGAATCTCGCCACGGTGCGCGCGGGTGAATACGAAGGGTTGCCGCAAAAGTTGGCGGATCCCAACTGGCAACCGGATTTTGGCCCGGCGCAATTCCACCGCAAAAGCGGGGCGACTGCGGTGGGCGCGCGCGAGTTCTTGATTGCCTACAACATCAATTTGAACACAAGCGATCGCCGATATGCGACTGATATCGCCTATGAGTTGCGCGAGCGCGGCCGCTACAAGCGCATCGGCAACATCTCGCCGTTTTATTACAAAGGCGAGCAGGTTTATTTTGGTGCGGACAGCTTCCCCTGCGGCAATTGTGATTTCACGGCGAAATCATTTGAGGAGTTGGCGGCGCATTATAAACAAAATTATGGTGGTGATCTTTATGCACGTTACCAATCATTGGGCATGGACGTCAACAATCTCGCGGGCATGCCGGTTTACGCCGATGGCAAGTTCGCGCACGTGAAGGCAGTGGGTTGGGTGGTGGAAGCTTACCAACGCGCGCAGATTTCCATCAACCTCACCAATTACAAAATCTCGCCACCGCACCTGGTTTTGGAGGAAGCGCGCAAACTCGCTGCGCAACGCGGCATTGTCATCACCGGCTCGGAAATCGTGGGCGTTGTGCCGTTTGCCGCGATGCTCGAGGCCGGCAGATTTTATTTGAAGCGCATGCGCAAATCCACCGGTATTCCGGTGCGTGACGTGCTGGAGACCGCAGCACAATCCATGGGCGTGCGTGATGTGGCAGAGTTTGACATTGACAAAAAGATCATCGGCATTCCGAAAATCGATGCCCCGCTGGCGCAGCAAAAGGTTGTGGATTTTGTCGACGAAGTTTCGCGCGACACGCCGGCCCCGGGCGGCGGTTCGATTGCAGCATTAGCCGGCAGTCTGGGCGCAGCGCTGGCCGCCATGGTGGCAAATGTCTCGAACGGCAAGGGCGAATTTGATGCCAAATACGAAGAGATTTGTGGCATCGCGGAGCAAGCGCAACGTGTCAAGGACGATTTATTGTGCGCGGTCGATGAAGATACCGCAGCATTTAACGTTGTTGTGCTTGAAGCCATGCGCCTGCCGAAGGATACGCCGCAGCAACAGCAAGCGCGCGCGACTGCAATGCGTGAAGGTTACAAATCCGCGGCGCGCGTGCCGTTGCGCACGGCCGAGCATTGTCGGGAGGCCTTGCAGCTTTGTTTGCGCGCCGCGCATCTGGGCAACAAAGCCGTGATGAGCGACGCGGGTGTAGGCGCATTGATGGCTTTTGCCGGCTTGCAGGGCGCGATTTACAATGTGCGCATCAATCTGCCTAACACGAAATCACCGGACTTTATCGCGGAAATGAGCGCGACCCTTGATACGCTTTTGCAAGGCGGCAAGGCCATCTGCGAACAAGTGCAACAAGAGGTTGAGAAAAGCTTGAGCTGAGGCCTGTTGTTTCAGAATGAATGTGAAGATGATCTTATGTCGCCATTTGCCTTACCTTTGATCACGTGCGGAGGTATGCTTCTCCCGAGGTTGGCGGCATGTTAACCGGCATTTCGCGCGCACCTTTCTGCCGTGTTTATTTTTTTTATTTCGATTGAATTGATTTTGCCATATGAAGTCACCCTGTTGAAATCCACACTCCTATCCGCCAATTTCTTGCGCCTGTTTACAAAATTTTGTTGAAAATCTTGTCCAGGCTCAGGTTGCACTGGCTACTCAAGTCACTACCATTTTCTGAATATCCGGCAGAGAACGGAATTCTGTCTCTGCCTCATATACTGATTTTGACGGGAAAGTTTTGCCTTGTCAGCGGGCTGGAGTCACCTTTGCATGAAACAAAATCACTTTTATTGCGAAAGTTAATTTTCATATGATCGAAACGAATTTTCAAAATACTCCCATTGAACCCGGCGCCGTGGCAATTTCGCGCGAGCACGCGAAGCCTGGCCCTTTCCGGCGGTTGTTGGCTGACCTGCGCGAAGCGATTGCCGGCTCGGAACAGGATTTCACCGAAGGCCATCTCGGCCGCGCCATCTTGCTGCTTTCGGTTCCCATGGTGCTTGAGATGGTGATGGAATCGGTTTTTGCGGTGGTTGACGTTTTCTTTGTTGCGCGTTTGGGCGCGGATGCCGTGGCAACTGTTGGCCTCACCGAGTCTGTCATTACTCTCGTGTATTCCATCGCGATTGGCTTGAGCATGGCCATCACGGCCATGGTGGCGCGCCGCATCGGCGAGAAGGATTCCGCCGGCGCCACGGTGGCGGCCGTGCAAGCCCTGGCGCTCGGCGTGTTGGCTTCCTTGCCGATTGCGGTCATTGGAATTTTCTTTGCACCGGATATCCTGCGGCTGATGGGCGCTTCACCGGGCATTGTTGCCAACGGCTCGGGTTATATGGCTGTCATGCTAGGCGGCAATATTACGATCATGTTGATCTTCTTGATCAATGCCATCTTCCGTGGGGCCGGGGATGCTGCCATTGCCATGCGTTCACTTTGGCTTGCCAACCTCATCAACTGCGTACTCGATCCGTGCTTCATCTTCGGCTGGGGGCCGTTTCCGGAAATGGGTGTGACCGGCGCAGCCGTTGCAACCAATATTGGCAGAGGCGTCGGTGTGCTTTATCAATTGTATGCCCTGTTTTACGGCAAGAGTCGCATTCAAATTCAGGGCGCGCAGTTCCGCCTAGATTTTGAGGTGATGTGGCGCCTGGTGCGCGTTTCGCTGGGCGGCATTTTTCAATTTCTGGTGGCCACGGCAAGCTGGCTGGGGCTCGTGCGCATCGTCGCGATTTTCGGTAGCGCCGCACTTGCGGGCTACACGATTGCGCTTCGCATCATTGTGTTTGCGCTTTTGCCCTCGTGGGGCATGAGTAACGCGGCCGCGACATTGGTGGGGCAAAATCTCGGCGCCGATAAACCCGGGCGTGCGGAACGCTCCGTTTGGTTCACCGGCCTTTGCAATGTGATTTTTCTTGGCCTGGTTACGATTGTTTTTGTCGTCTTTGCCGAACCGTTGGTGTATCTCTTCACCCGAGATTCGGAGGTGGTGCCGTTTGCAGTGGACTGCCTCCGCTATGTCAGTTACGGCTACATCTTTTATGCATTCGGCATGGTGATGGTGCAAGCCTTCAACGGCGCCGGCGATACCGTGACCCCGACGATCATCAATCTGTGCTGTTACTGGTTGTTTCAAATACCGTTGGCCTACGGCCTGGCTCTGCCGTTCGATTTTGGCGCGCGCGGCGTGTTTGCGGCGATCACGATTGCAGAGTCAACCCTGGCCGTCGTGGCTGTGCTGGTTTTTCGGCGGGGAAAATGGAAAGAACGGAAGATCTGAGTCGGAAAATTTTTGCAGCGCTTCGTGTGCGTTATCACAAGCGAGACAACGATACACATAAATCGGCTTAAGCAACTCCTGAAAATAAAGCAACCGCCCTCCGGTAACAGAGGGCGGTTGATCGTCTTACTGAACTGTTGATGATTAGCTGATCTTGATCGGAATTTCCTTCGGGCGCGCCTCTTCCGACTTGGGCAGGCGCAGGCCCAGGATACCGTCTTTGAACTTGGCCTCGATCTTGTTCACGTCGATCTGGGTCGGCAAGCGGAAGGAACGCTCGAACATGCCAAAGCTTCTTTCGACGCGATGATAGTTCCTGTTCTTGTCCTCTTTCTCTTGCTTCTTCTCTCCGCGAATCGTGACCACGCCGCCCTCATAGCTGATCTTGACATCATCTTTGTTGAGGCCGGGCAGCTCCGCCGTCACTTGATATTCGTCTGCCGTTTCGATGATGTCGACTACCGGGTTCCAGGCGCCGCGCCCTAGCGAGGTTTCATATGAATCACGATCAAACATATTGCCGAACAGGCGATTCATATCCGCTTGCATGTTCAGCATGTCGCGAACCGGACTCCAACGTACGACTGACATGATTGAACACCTCCTCGAAAATTCAGTTGCTTTGAACGGTCTTTTATGTTAATTCCTACGCAACCTCATTTGGGGTTGCGCTCATAATTTTTTGCAACCGCAATGCCAGAGTTGTTCTGCTTTTGGCAGCATTAATTTTTATAGAAAAGCATGGGGATAGAATTTTCACCAGATAAAGCCGGCTGAAATTTTTTCTTGCGTGGTTGTCAATTTGAAAGTCTGAAAAAGTCATTGTGTCAGACGGTTGGGCCTCAGTGTGACAAAACTCATTTCGTCTCAGAATGCTCATGGGACGGCAATAGTGCGACACAAGGTCATTGCAAAATTTTCAGGCAAGTCTCGTCTGCTGACATAGGGTTGTCACATCGCCGCATTATCATAAAAATATCAATTTAAGAGAATGTGAAAATGTCATCATCTCATAAACTGAGCCACGTAAACACACGCGGCCAAGCTGCTATGGTCGATGTTGGAGAAAAAGAGGTAACTCGGCGTGAAGCGATTGCGCGCGCGCAAATCAGCATGCAACCGGAAACCATCGATTTGCTTGTTCGTAAAGCATTGCCCAAAGGCGACGCCCTGGAGATCGCGCGCTATGCCGGCATCATGGCCGCAAAGAAAACCGGTGAATTGATTCCGCTATGCCATCCGCTCGGCCTGGATTATGTCGATGTACACATCACCGTCGGCAGTGATCGCCTCGAGTTGGAAGCGACGGCGCGCAGCACCGGCAAGACCGGCGTTGAGATGGAAGCCTTAACCGCTGCCAGCATTGCCGCGTTGACGCTGTATGACATGTGCAAAGCAGTGGATAAAGCCATGGTCATCGGCGAAATTCGTCTGGTGAAGAAAAGCGGCGGCAGAAGCGGAGAATATCTCCGTCCGGGAGAAACTTTTTGAAGCTTTGGAATCAAGTATGCCGGCAAATACCTGACGGACAAATCGCTTGTTACAAGACGATAGGCGCATTATATTCTTTGCGACAGCATTGTAATAAATGACAATGTCGTGAAGTTTTGCATTTCTGATTTGAGTTTTCTTTATCATCAACTTTGAGAACGTTTAATGGCAGAATCGAATCCTCATGATTTATCGCGCTTGCGTATTGATCGCAGCCGCGAAGCAGAAGCGAACCCCTCCGGTTCCAAGCGCAACACGGCGGTTTTTTGGGGTATAGCAGGACTTGCCGCGGTTGCGGCGCTGTTTTTTTTCTTTCGCAATGGCTTTAGCTCGGCGGTCGAAATTCAAACGTACAATGTCGTTACAGTTTCACCGGCGCAACAAAATGCGGTATTGACAGCGAGCGGTTATGTCGTGGCGCAGCGCCAGGCCGCGGTTGCTTCAAAAGGCACCGGGCGGCTGGTTTATCTCGGCGTGGAAGAGGGCGACCAGGTCAAGGAAGGCCAGATCATCGCGCAGCTTGAGCACAGCGACCTCGATGCGGGGTTGGCAGAGGCGAAAGCCAGTCTCAATCAGGCGCTGGCTAATGTGGAAGAGGCGAAGGCAGAACGAGTCGAGGCTGGCGCGAATTACGGGCGCTATCAAAAATTGCTTGCCGATCAACTCGTTGCGCGCTCGGCATTTGATGCTGCGGAAGCACGATTTCGGCGCGCAGAAGCCTCCGTTGGCGCAAACGAAGCTGCGGTGCAAGTTGCAAGAACGCGCGTGCGCGCCGCTGAAGTAGCGCTGGAGTACACCAACATTCGCGCGCCGTTCGACGGCACTGTGCTCACCAAAAATGCCGATGTCGGTGAAATCGTTGCGCCGTTCGGGGCTTCCACCACCGCGCGTGCGGCCGTGGTTTCGATTGCGGATATGTCCTCGCTCGAAGTGGAAGCGGATGTTTCGGAATCCAACATCCAGCGCATTAAACCCGGGCAATCGTGCGAGATCGTGCTCGATGCCTACCAAGACACGCGTTATCCCGGACTGGTTGGAAAAATCGTGCCGACTGCCGATAGGGCCAAGGCAACCGTGCTGACCAAAATCAAATTTGCCGAACGCGATCAGCGGGTATTGCCGGAAATGAGCGCGAAAGTAACGTTTCTCTCGCAGCCATTGGACGCGGCAGAAATGAGTGGCGCTAAAAAGATCGTCATTCCACCCTCGGCGGTGTTGACTCGCGGCGAGCGGAAAGTCGTTTTCGTTGTGCGCGACGGCAGCGTTGCGGAAACCCCCGTGGAAATTGCCGGAACGATGGGCAGCCAGTTCGAAGTGAGCAGCGGCTTGTCGGAAGGCCAGCAAATTGTTCTAAATCCGCCGGCGGATATGAAGAGTGGAGTGAAGGTGAAGCCTGCGGTGAAGTGAGAAAGCGGCTTAATCAACAACAGTGAGGGTTCATGCAGGAGATTACTACCTCGATCAAGCAAGGGAATTGCCTGGATATATTGCAAGAGTATCCCGGCAATTTTTTTGATTTGATTGTTACCTCACCGCCCTATGCCGATAGCCGGGAAAGATGGGCAAATGTTGCCGTTCCGTTTTGAACGATGAAGACCATTTGGCAAAGCCGAAGTTCTCGGAATATATTGGAAAGCAAGATAAGCGTGGCGAGATTCGAAAGATTCATTGTTTTCATATCATAAACACGACCGTTACTTTGTAATGCTATGAGCTACGAAAGCAAAATGTTGGAAGCTTTCAATATGCCAACTCGAAAAGATGTTGAGCGAGCATTGCTGATATCTTTATTCAAACATA
>QEVD01000348.1 GCA_003576975.1 Candidatus Zhuqueibacterota bacterium | reverse complement strand
AGAGCTTTGCCGCGTTCGCCGGGAGGAAAAACGGAAGTGAGAATGGCCACGCCCGTGCCAAAAATCATGGCGCCGCCGAATCCCTGCAGGACGCGCGCTGCGATCATCATGGCGCCGGAAATCGAAACGGCAGCGAGCAAGGAGGCGGCGGTGTAGATCGCAATGCCATAACTGAACATTTTCTTTCTGCCATGAATGTCCGCGAGGCGGCCGAAGGGAACAAGGAACATGGCAGCGGACAGCAAGAACGCCGTTGCCACCCAGCTCAACATGACGACATCCATGGCAAAATCGCGCGCCATCAGCGGCAGGGCGATATTCACCGATGATCCCATGAACGGTGTGAGAAAAGAAGCCACCACGGCGACCACCAAGGCCGGACGGGCATTGGGGTCAACGCGTCGCAAAGCGGTTTGAGGTGAAAGTGACGCCATGTTTAAGCTTTGACTTTTGCCAGACAATTGCTTCGTGCCAGGCTCACGCTCGGCTTAATTTGCGCAAGAGTTGAGCCGGCAGCATGATTATGGCTCGCAGAAATTCAAACACGCCTTCCACGACCATGCCGAGCAGGCGGAACGGCAGCAAGATCAGCCAGACAATAGGATAAAGTATCAACGCCAGCAAAGCCAGCGGCCAGCACAGAATGAATAAGATGAGCCAGAGAAGAAATTTGATCATGAATGGTTTCCTCCGTTTCTCGGTTGGCGATTTTTTCTAGCGTCTCAAGGCAAGTGCGTAGGATATGTGAATTCGAATCTTATTTCGTCAATTCCGCAAGATAGTTTCCATTTTTATCTGTGGTGATCACCTCACACGTCCAGCCGGCGTTGGCGGCATGCCCTTTCAGAGTCGCCGAATCAATGTGCAACCAACCGCAATACGGCCCTTTCCGCCCCTGAAATTCAAACTGCATGCGGATTTCTCCGATATATCTGCCGGCTTGTTGGTTGGCGCGCTGATAGGCCAGGTTCGACGCATCATCCGTTATGCGAACATCAAGCGAGTCCAAGAGAATTCGACCTCCTTTGTAAAGCAATTGATGCGCATGCGTCAGGAAGCGGTCCAAGCCGGAAATTGTTTCAACCAGCCCAATTCCGTGTCCCATCATCAAAATGGTGTCAAACTGCGCCACGGCATAATCAAATAGATCGGCGCAATGCGTGTCCTTGACGCCGTGTTGCCGCATGATCTCCACTGCCACAGGGATAATATCAATCGCCGTTACCGGCAATCCTTTTTGCTGGAGTATGAGACTGTGAACTCCCGTACCGGCGCCGGCATCCAGAACGTGGCCCGTGCAACGCGCAAGCGCCGCCTGATCGATGGGAGTCAATTGCGAGGATTCTCGAAAAAAATAACGGATGGGCAACGGCGATTCCTGGCCGTCATCACGGCGCACCAAAACTTGTGCGCCAGTATCACCCTGGATGTAAGCCAGAAGCGCCGCGCCATAGGGTTCCATGGCTTTCGGGTTCATAGGCGTTGCCTTGTAAGGTTGTTGAGCCGCGTTGATCTCTCCGGACATTTACATGGGCGCTTGCTCGCTTTTCTTCACGCGATAGCGAATGATGGTGACATACTTCTCGGGATCGCCTTTGGAAAACATCGTCGCGCCTTTGAGATATTCTTCCTCATGCTCGCCGGCGACTTCGTAACCTTGCGCTTTGATGAATTCCATCAGACGCGCCACTGTGGGCTGCTCTTGGTCATAAGGCCCATAATGCAGAATCTCTGCCACCTCGCCGTATTCCCAGGTTGTCAACGAGACGTTCAACTCCGGCGTCGCTTCATATTGCGGAAACTCGCTTACGGCCTCGGGAACCGGCATGGCATACAAACCGATCCATTCCGTTTTGGGCGTGTCGAAAGGCATGGGCCAGCGCGCACGCGGCGCAGGCTGTCCCGGCCCTTTGGGCGTCTCCTTCATTTTGAAATACAATTGGAACAACGTACTGAAGGCCTTCCCGCCCACAACATTGGGATCGCCCTTAGCCTCGACCACGAGCATCTTTTGATTCGGCATGCTCGAAATCGCCGGTTCTTTGAGATGTTCGTATTTCGTCAAGTCTGGGCCTTGTGTCATGTAATAAACACCGAATGCAATAAATGCTGCGATGATAACAACGAGAGCGGCAACGACGCCTAGGATAATCTTTGTGGCTTTTTTCATGGATCTTCCTCCGGTTTCATGAACGACAAGTTTTGAAATTTAGAATAAAATTCAGAAAGATTATCCCCAATGGATAGATTAAGACCAACGCATGAAGAGTAAAAAGCTTCATCGATTGGTCTTAATCTATCGTTGGGTCCGCCTGAAAGGCTGCGGCGTTCAGCTTGCGGCTTTGGGCGAGAAGAAATAGCGCTTGATCATCACCAGCCACAAGGCTATTCCTCCCACGAAAAGTGCCAGAAACAGAATCAACACATCCCATTGTGTTTGCACCACAAAATTATTCGCGTTGAAATAATTCGCCAAATACGCATCACGCAGCGCGTCGCGCATGATCGCCATGAAAATGAGCACGCCCATCGTCAAGCCGGAGACGAGATAAAAGCCTTTGCGGGGGTCGTCTTTGCGCAGCGTGTCGGACATGAAAAAAATCGCGGCCAGCGCGCCGATGATGCCGACGAGCAGCGCCACCGTCGCCACCATATTGTCGCCCATGAACAACATCATCTTCGCGCGCGGCAGACTGATCAGAAACCACAGGCCGGCGGCGATTTGCAGCATGGTGACGTACATAAACCAGCGGCCGCCGAATTTGATCAGAAAACGCGCGTATTCGGTGTCTTGTTTCCAGCGGAACAAGCCGGCCGACGCGATAAACAGGCCGCCGACGGCAATCGAAGCGATGAAGAAATGCAGAAAGCGCGGAATCAGTGTTTGCTCGCCCCAATTCAAATTCCAGCCGCTGGGATCAGCGTGATATTTTGCGGCCCATTGTTCGGGAGTCAGCAGCAACGTCATGTTGTTGCTGTAGAAAAATCCCACCACGAAAATCAGCAGCACGCTCAGCAACATGACCCAGCCAATTTTGCTCGTCGTCGCGCCTTTTTTGAAGGCGATGAGATAGAATCCATAATACGCCAGCGTGAGGAAAATCAAAACCAAAAACCAGGGCCAACCGATGAGCGCTGACGACGAGTAGAAGAACTGGCCGTATAAAACTTGCAGAAAAAGCAAGGGCGCAACCCCGAGCGTAATTGTCGCCGCGAGCAGCGAGGGAATTTTCTTGCTGAGATCTTCAAACAAGCGCCGGTAATTTTCATTTTTGCGGGATTTGAACTTGGCGATCGCCGCCAGAACGCCGCCGCCCAGCATAAAATTCATCACCAGAATGTGCAGAATGAAGGTGACGATCAGAAGCAATTTGAATAGCCAAAACGGCGCCGGCAATGGGATGGGATCAGCCGTGGGGATGAGTTGTATATCCATGTTGGGGCTCCTTTTGTAAACGTCGCAAGATTACTTCCCGAGATTGGCGTAGTCCTGCCACCTTGTGGGGCACTGTGGCGAGGGCGAATTTGTTGCTTTAAACAGCCGCCCACGAGGGGCGGGGACTACTTTAGTGCGGGAAGTTATTTTAGGCGAACTCTTAGCTCAATTATTCATGCAGCCATTGGGCCAGCACCGCGCGCTCGGCTTCGGTCAGTTTGAGATTCGGCATGCGCGGATTCAGTGCTTGCAAATCTTCCAACATCGCGACGATGGTTTCCTGATCCATCTGTTTCAGGCCGGAATACACAACATCGCCGGGATCAGCGCGATGGCACATCGCACAATTATTTTGAAACATCATCTTGCCGGTCATTGTCACTTCCGGCTTTTTGGAGACCGGATGAATCGTGCCCAGATACGCGGCCAATGCGGATTTCTCCGGTTCGGTTCCGGCAAACGGTGGCATGACGCCGTTGTGCATGGCATCAAGGCTTCCCAGCATCAGCGCGGTGGTGTTTGCGTCCCAATTTCTTTGCTGCAAATAATTTTTGACGCCGCGATAGGCGTCAGCCGTATGGCAGCTTTGGCATTGCACTCGAAAAATTTCATTACCCGCGGCGATTTGATTCTGTAGAGTCACTTCGCGATGTTGCACCCATTTGGCAGTCTTCAGTAGGCCATTTTGATTGATGTGCTCCAGGTTGAATCCGCCGTCGCCAGCCATCGGCGTCTTGTAAATCGAATTGCCGTGCATGTAATTGTCAATGATGTAAGGCTTGCGAATCGACTCGCGGATAAACTCGAAAGCCCACATGGTAGTGAAAGCGGAAGCGAGTACAACGAGACTGAACGCAACGTGTATCTTCTTCGGCTTGACCAAAGTGAGCAGAGATAAAACAAAGGTCGCAATGGAGAAAATCACAATGAGATTGGCATAGCGCGTGGCCGTGGGCATCAAGCCTTTGGCGCTGGCCCACACTTGCGGCGCAATGTTGCCAATATACCAATAAACAAAGAAGGGCAGCACGATGAACGCCGGCACGATCCACCATGCGCTCCATTTGACGATCTTGCCTTTCAGCTCGGCGTTTTTCTGCAGGCTGGCGGTGACGAGCGCATAAATGCCGGCCAGCGCCAATGAAAACGCAAAGCGCGAGAACAACGACGGGAAATAAGTGGGATTGAAAAAGCCAACCCAGAACTCATGGTTCTCGACCCATTTCCCCGAGGTGAGCATGAAGGTGATGATGCCGTTGATGACGACCATGCTGGCAAACGCGGCGATAAAATAAACCCACCCAAACCAGAGATGCGTGCGGCGATCGAGTTTGTTCCAACCGTAAAGGTAGAGCAACGCCGCCGTGATCTCGAGGAAGAAAAAGACCCACTCGATGGCCCAGCCCCAAACGTACGCATGAATGAGCGCGCTTGTCGCCGAGGGGTGAATCAGGGCGATGGTGAACCAAATGCCGACGCCGCTGATGGCGCCGAACACCACGGTGAGCAGCACAAAAAACTTGGTATGAGTCTTCAACCAATTCAACAGCGCCGCGTCGTTTTCGCGGTAGGCTTTCTTTTCGGTGAGCACCAAAAAAAGCCCGCCGCCCACGGCGAAATGCGAAACAAAGACGTGTGTGATGGAGACGATCGCAATGAGCAGGCCGGCTCCAAATGACACGTCCCAGACGGGATAATTCATACTTCCTCCGGTGTTAGTTGTGGAAGTTGAGATTCATTCAACTTCGACAGAATAATTTTGAAGGATGCACGACAAAACCAGCCTTCACAAAATTCTCCCAAACTCGTGCACTACTGATCATCAGCGATGATGCCCTTCGCGCGTGAGCGTGAGGGCAACGGCAATATCTTCCGCAATCATCTTGCGTTTGCTTTTTTCGATGAAGAAGCTGGGCCCGGCCTGCAGATACGAGGGCAAAACGCGCCTGCCATGAAAGAAATACTTTTGGCTGCGAATCTTGTATGTTGAGCCTGCCGGGATCACCCGGCCTTCGCCAGCCCGCTTGGCGATGAAGGTAACTATTCAGCTATGCCAAGCCCACCACGGGCTTATCAAGCAAGACCGTTTCAATAGCGTTGAGCACATTGAGGTTTTGCTTACGACAAGTGGA
>QEVD01000347.1 GCA_003576975.1 Candidatus Zhuqueibacterota bacterium | reverse complement strand
ATCGCGATAGCGCGTGGCGCGGCCCAGCATCTCGGCGTAAGCTGCATTGCCGGTATCGGCATGCGCGTTCTTGATGGTTTCCACGATATGTTCGTCATCTACATCACAGAGCGCGACGATGTTTTCCGTGCCGCAGCTTGCGATGTCGCTGCGGCCCTTGCCGCCCACGCCGACGCAGGCGATGTTGAGCTTGTCGCTGGGAGCGACGTAACCCGGTCCGCCCAACACGTGACGCGGCACAATGGTGAATGCAGCAGCCGCAAGCGCGGAGGTTCCCAGGAATTCGCGGCGGGAAAGCGTTGTTTTTTGAGAGGGAGATTTTTCGGTTTGGTCTTTCATGAGAGTTTGCCTCCTCGATTTGAGTCATTCAGCCGTGAACAACGAATAGTGTGTACGTCCGAAACCACATCCACCCGGGGGATTTCTATTAAGGCAAGCGCTTCGGACGCAGATTTCACAGATAGCCGCAGATAAAATTCCGTCAAAATTTGAGTCGATCCATGTCCAACAAAATTTGGTTGCGCTTTAACCTCGGCCCGGCGGGACCAATCGAGCCGAAAACTGCGTTAGACCAACGCCTTTTCAATTTGCTGCAAATGCTGTTCGTTGTGCCACACCACTTTATCAAATTCGTCTTTCAATGTGCGCACGCCGGTTGTGCTGTGCACGAATTCCAGGTGGCCATTGGTTTCGTAATGGATGCGCGCGTAGTAGATGATCCCGGCGCGCATGGCGAGGTAGAGGTTTTTCGAAATTTCTAACGGCCGTTGCGCGTAGTCGAGCTTGTTGGCCCACGCCTCTTGATCGAAAGCCCAAAGCACCTGCCGCGGTTCGCTGATGATGCGCCGGATACGATCGAACAATACTGAGTCGGCATCCGCCAGATGATGCAAGAGATAGCGCACCGGCCATTTGCCCGGGCCGTGGGTTTTGTCGAGTTCGTTTACGCTGAGGTTGAAGTAGCGCAAGGTCGCTTCTTTTGTGCGTTCGAGGCCTTCAATCAATTTCATTGTCCACCAAGTTCCTGATTCACCGGCGTTGACCAAACCTTCTGAATCCTAGAATCGCCGTACGAAGCCGGAGTGATCAAGACTCCGGGTGATCATTCGATTTCGTGGTAACGAACAATGATCCACCAATCCATTTATCCATCAATGCTTTCATTGCGGCGGCGTATATCGCGCCTTCAGCCAGCCGCGTTGCTTGCTGCTGTTCACCACAGCATGAATAAAATGCACGCCGCGCGCGCCGTCTTGGACGGTGGGAAAATCCGTATCGAACTCGCCCGGCTTCTCGCCCGCAATTTTCGGCGTTGCGATAAATGTTGGCAAACGCCTCAATGAAGGCTTCCGGATGCCCGAACGGCAGGCGGGAGTTGTGCACCGCAATCGGCGCGAGATAGCTGTTGCCATGCTTATAGATTTGCTCCGGCTTGTCTCCAAAGCGAACGTGCAGGTAGTTGGGATCTTCCTGGCGCCATTCCAAAGCTGCCTGCGTGCCGTACACGCGAATGCGCAACCCGTTTTCTTCGCCGATTGAGATTTGTGACGCGTACATGATGCCGCGTGCGCCGCCTTCGTAATGCACCAGAGTGTTGGCGTCATCGTCAAGTTTACGGCCGGGCACGAACGTGGTCAAATCCGCGCAGATTTCTTCGATCTCCAATCCGGTGATGTAATGCGCAAGATTTTCCGCATGCGAGCCGATGTCGCCAAAGCAGCCGGCCACGCCGGCTTGCGCCGGATCCGTGCGCCACACCGCTTGTTTCGCGCCTTCGTTCTCGAGAAAAGTCGAAAGCCAGCCTTGCGGATACTCGACGACGATTTTGCGAACAGTTCCCAAAGCGCCTTGCTGTACCAACGCGCGCGCCTGCTTGACCATGGGATAGCCGGTGTAATTGTGCGTAAGCGCAAAGATGATGTTATGCTTTTTGACCAGGCGGCATAACTCCTCGGCGTCGGCCAGGGTGGTGGTCATGGGTTTGTCGCAAACAATGTGAAATCCGGCAGTGATGAAGGTTTTGGCAATGTCGAAATGATTGTGATTGGGTGTGACAATCGATACAAAATCAATGCGCTCGCCTTCTGGCAAGCGGCTTTCTTTCTCTGCCATTTTCTGAAACGAGCCGTAAACGCGGTTGGGATTCAAAAAAAGTTCCGCGCCTTGCTGGCGCGATTTCTCCGGCGAGGCTGAAAAGGCGCCGGCAACCAATTCCATTTCACCATCGAGCGCCGCGGCTTTGCGATGCACCGCGCCGATGAACGCGCCGGGCCCGCCGCCGACCATGCCATAGCGTAACTTGCGTTGAAGTGGCATTGCATCTCCTCAAGTTCACGATTAGCAATTCACGATTGCCGCCAGCAATCAATCAATACATTCAACTCGGTCTCGAAAAACATGAATGAGTCTGTATTCCTCACTTAATTGGCAGATATCCTTCCACATTTTGGAAATCGTTTGGTAAAACTCATTCATTTTCATGTTTCCGAATTTCAAATGGATGACGCGTGGTGGGGGGTGGGCAAGAAGAGCGCGATCGGAAAAGTCCGCGTCTTTGGTTACTATGGTCAGGTTGTTGGCGCGCGCATATTCCCATATTTCCTTATCGCTCCACTTTTCACCAAGATCGAGAACATGCGCATAGTCCTTGCCTGACCATAACGAGAAATAATATGGCAGGTGAGCGTCGATGAGATATTTCGCCATATTAGGCCGTCATTTTAACGACGTAATTGTGGCTCATCAGCATTGTTGCAAAGGCCAAGCAGGCTTTGATATCTTCGGAAGTCAATGAAGGATATTGACGCAGAATTTCCTCGTGGCTATCTCCCGCGCTGAGAAACTCCAGGATCGTCTGAACCGTGATCCGGGTTCCTCTGATCGTCGGCTTGCCGTTGCAAATCTCCGGGTTTATCGTGATTTTGCCGTCGAGAAAACTCAGAATATCGTTCTTCATGAGCTTGACCCATCAAAAGTGTGTGATCTCAGAATATTGCCCCATCTCATCAGGCGCGCTCAAATTAAACATAGATGAGTCATGATGCAAGCCCTAATTCTTCACAAGAACGTCGACGCTCACGCTTTCAGAAAATCATCACACGTTTTGTAAGCTTCAATCACCGCCAATTCGCCTTCCTTGCCCGGCCTCGAATTGCCATGCTCCATACCCAGCACGCCTCTTGCCCGGCCTCGAATTGCCATGCTCCATACCCAGCACGCCTGTGAAGCCTTTTTCATGAATATGCTTGAACACGTTGCGATAGTTGATCTCACCGGTAGTCGGTTCTTTGCGTCCGGGATTGTCGCCAATTTGAAAGTAGGCGATCTCATCCCACGCGAGATTCATGTTCGGAATCAAATTGCCTTCGGTGATTTGCTGATGATAAATATCGAAGAGAATCTTGCACGCGGGACTGGCCACCGCTTTGCAAATCATGTAAGCTTGTGGAATCTTCGACAAAAACATGTTGGGGTGAGCTTGTGGAATCTTCGACAAAAACATGTTGGGGTGATCGCGATAGGGATTGAGCGGCTCCAGCACCATGATCAAGCCATGCGGCTCAAAAATTTCTGCCGCGCGTTTCAGGCTCTCGATGGCATTTGCGGTTTGATAATCCATTTCCAGCTTGTGATAGAGATCGCCCATCACCACCGTCATCCATTTGGCATTGACGCGCTTGGCCACTTCGACAGAATCACGACAGTCGCTGAGAAATTGTTCTCGCATCGCTTGATCGCCGCTGCTGAAGCTGGGCTGGCCGAAACCATTGCTGTTCGCCACAAACACGCCCATGGTCATACCCTGGCGCGTGAGTTCTGCCGCGAGTTTTTCCTGCATCTGTTTGGGACGACTGCGCATCTCATTGTCTTCAAACGCGGTGAAACCCTGGTCGGCCATGAATTTTATCTGATCGATCAAATCCTCGCCGGCATGATGCTTGAACATGCCGAAATGCGGGGCATATTTGTTTTTGAATTTATGTTTTGCGGACTGAGGCGGCGATCCCGCTTGCGCAAGCACAGTATTCGAAGTTGCCAGAGCCGCAACGCTCGCGGCGAAGCCGGATTTCATAAAGTCGCGTCGTTTCATTCGCATACTCCAAATTGATTAATGGGCGAAGTCAGGCTTGGGCTTATAAGCTTCTGAATTTTTAGAAAGCCTCATGCCCAAGCCTGACTTCGCCGTTGATCACGTAGTCCGCACCAATTTCGTCACGCCCGGCACTGCAACCGGCGCTACCGGCATCGTTCCGAAAGCAAAACTCTTCGGCGTGATATCAAGCTCGGCATTCAAAATTTCATCCCAGGTGATCGCTTGCCCGGTGTAAGCCGTTTCGCGTCCCATGATCGCGGACAGCGTGCTCTCCGCCACCTGCCGCCCTTCGTTGAGCGGCTGGCCTTTGCGAATGCTGGCGATCAAGTCGGTATGTTCTTGCACGTAAGGATTGGGCGGCGCTTCCACGTCGAAACGCCAGGGCTTCGCGCTTTTGATCCACGCCGAAGGATCCGCGTTGCCTTTCGTGCCGATGAGATGTTCGCTCACTTTTGTTGTGGTGCCGTCGATTTGGCGGCACATACTCATCACCCGTGCGCCGTTGGGATATTCGAACTCGATGGCGAAATGATCGAAGATGTGGCCGTATCCCGGATCGACGCGAACCTGCCGGCCGCCCATGCCCATGGCCTTGACCGGATGCGCTTGCAATGCCCAATTCGCAACGTCGATGTTGTGAATGTGCTGCTCGACGATATGATCGCCGGAGAGCCAGGTGAAATAAAGCCAATTGCGCGCTTGCCATTCCATGTCGGTCCAGCCCGGTTGGCGCGGATGCATCCACAAACCGCCCTGGTTCCAGTAAACCTGCGCGGCCACAATCTCACCAATGGCGCCGCTGTGAATGCGTTTCATCGCTTCGAGATAGCCGAGTTGATGGCGGCGCTGCGTGCCCGCAACGATGCCGAGATTTTTTTGCTTGGCCAGATCCGAAGAGGCAAACACCGAGCGCACACCCACGGGATCGACGGCCACCGGCTTTTCCATGAACACATGCTTGCCCGCTGCAATTGCGGCTTCGAGATGCATGGGACGAAAGCCGGGCGGGGTGGCAAGAATCACCAAATCAATCTCGCTAGCCAGCACGTTTTTATAGGAATCAAAGCCGCTGAAGCAATGTTCTTCTTTGACTTTGTAATGCTGGCCGAGGGCGTTGCGCAATTGTTCCTTGCATTGGCTCACGCGGTCGGGAAACAGATCGCCCAACGCCACGATATCAATGCCCGGCGAAGATTCCACGCAATCTTTGGCTGCACCGGTGCCGCGCCCGCCGCAACCGATCAATCCGACGCGAATGGTTTCACCCGCGGCATAGCCAAAAGCAAAATTGCCTGAGGCCATCAAGCCGGCAGCAGCAGCAGCCGTGGTTTTGATGAAGTCGCGGCGCGTGAATGGAGCACCGGCGTTTTGCAGGATCGAATTGTTTGCCATTGCAATCTCCGCTGATTAGATTGTTTGAAAATATTCTTTCTCACGGCGCAACGGTGTTAATCTCAGAAGTTTTTGTCAAAATATCGTAATTCTTGGCTGCATCACAAAACGAAGTTACAGCCAAAAGCTTTTAAAGCCACTGATAAGCACAGATTTTCACGGATAATCAAGTTAGAAGGCGGTTGAACTCAACTGCTGCACCGCTTTGCATCCGTGTTCATCTGTGTTAATCCGTGGCTCAATTTTACAGAATCAACTTTTCAATCCTCCGCCAGCTCAAGCTCCACGATGGTGTCATATTCATCGACGACATGAGCTGGAATGCGCAAGAGCATGCCCAACTCGTGATCGATAATCTGCGCCGGGCTGCCGTCTTTTAAAAAACGCGCGCTTTTGATCTTCTGCGGCAAGCGCGGCAATGCCAGCGTCTCATCCGGCCAATCGAAAATGTGAATATAAATTTTGTTGTCTTTGCGCGTGGTCACGCCCCAGGGCCGCGGCGTGATCGGTCCGCCGCGCGTGCCGTAAATCGACTCGCCGTATTTTTCCAGCCATTTCCCCATTTCCCGCAAGCGTTCGACGAACTCCGGCTGAATCTCGCCGTTCGGCATGGGACCGACATTCAACAAAAAGTTGGCATTGTTGCCGGCGGCCCGCACGAGATATTGAATCAACGCCCGTGTGCTTTTGAATTTTTTGTCGTTTTTATTGTAGCCCCAGGAGTTGTTCATCGTTTCACAGGTTTCGAGCGGCAGATCGCCGATTTCTTGTTCTTCATTAAAACCCGTTGACTTCTGGCCGGGCAAATCTTTTTCGAACATCTGGAAATCTTCACCGGCAAACGGCGCGAGATGATGATTCGATCCAACCATTGCTTGCGGTTGCAGGTCGTGAATCAACTTGTAGGTTCGGTCCAAGCGCCAATCCGCAGTTTTCTTGTCCCACATGCCGTCGAACCAAATGCCGCCAATCTCGCCGTAGTTGGTGAGCAGTTCTTTGAGTTGTGCATCCATGAAATCGAGATAGCGATACCAATCGCCGCTTTCAGGTCGCCCTGAGGCCAAGCCGGTTCCGCCGCGGGGATAATAATCCGGGTGGCGCCAATCGAGCTGCGAGTGATAGAAGAAAAGCTTGACGCCCTGCTTGCGGCATTCATCGGCCAACATTTTCAGCACGTCTTTCTTGTATGGCGTGCGATCGACAATATCCCAATCCGTGATTTTCGAATCGAACATCGCAAAGCCGTCGTGATGCTTGCTGGTGATGGTAATATATTTCATGCCCGCGGCTTTGGCCAGCGCGACCCAGGCAGCGGGATCGAACGCGGTGGGATTGAATTGCGGCGGCAGCTTTTCATATTCGCTGATGGGAATTTTTTTGTTGTTCATCACCCATTCGCCTTCGCCCAGCACGCTGTACACGCCCCAGTGAATGAACAAGCCGAATTTGGCGTCTTGAAACCAGCGCCGCGCCGCGAGATTCTCGGGCGTAGGTTGATAAGACGTTTGCGCCCGCGCCGGCGTCATCGAAAAAAACAAGGCAAGCATGGCCGCCGCCAACACAAGGCAACGATAACGAGAGATTTTTTTAGTTGGAATCGCGAACATAAGCCGTGCCTAGGTTTTAGTTTTGACCGTTTGTTTGTAGAAGTGTTGAATCAGTTTCTTGAGCGTTGGAAGGTGGATGTCGGACAGCCGGTTGATATACAAACACGCTTTGGAGGTTTTGTGTTTGCCGAGTTTTTTCAAGAGTTCGGCATCGGGCGCGGAATCCCACAGGTAGAGCGCCAGGTATTGCTTGCGGGGCGAGAAGCCAATCAGACACATATCGCCCTCGTGGCCGCTGGCGTAGGTGTAGTGATAGCTGCCGAAACCAATGATGCTGCTGCCCCACATCTTGGGCTTCATTTTGGTGGCTTCTTGCATGAGCTTGATGATGACCAGGCTATCCCGGCGTTTCTGCTCATCGGGGAGACTGTTCACGAAGGCCGTCACGCTGCGGTCATTTAGTTTTGTTTTAAGTTCGTACATGTTGATTTCTTCCGCCGGTTCGTCGAATAATCAAGCTGCAATTGGTGATTTCAAACCGCGAATGAACGCCAATAAACGCGAATTCATGCTTTAGCGTACATTCGCGCGTATTCGCGGTTTCGAGGAAATGAGTAGATTATTTAAACGGTGCTCCTGAACATCTGATGAAGGATGCTTCTCTGGCTGTGTTCACGGCTCGCACACCACGCGAAATCCCACAAACGTCGCATCCGAAAGCCACCATTTGCTTTTGGGCATTTGCGGGTCCGTCATGTTCCAGAACGGCGCTTGTTTGGCGCGCAGGCTGTAATCGAGCAAATCGGTTTTGCTTTTGAATGAGCCGCCGGCAACCAGCGCCTTGCCGTCATGGCCGATCACCCATTCCGCGGCGTTGCCCAGCATGTCATGCAAGCCCCAGGCATTTGCTTGCTTCGCGGCAACCGGATGCGTTTTCCCCTCGGCATTGTCCCAATACCAGGCTTGCTGTTCCAATTTTTCTTGGGATAGTTTGCCAGTTGCGCCGGCGCGGCAAGCGTATTCCCATTCCGCCTCAGTAGGCAAGCGATATTTCTTGCCGGTTTTTGCTGAGAGCCAGCGGCAATATTCTTGCGCGGCGTAAAACGTCATGCTCAACGCGGCATAGCCTTTGTGGCCGAAGCCGCGATCGGGCGCGCCGTAAGGTTTGCTCGGTTGGGCGATGGCGTCAAGTTCTCCGATTTTTGAACTCGCGTCTTTGCCGGGCCGCAAAGCGTAGGCGTCGTATTCATCCCAGGTCACTTCGGTTTTGCCGATCCAAATCGGTTTGATGACGATCGCCGTGTTGCCGTTGTTTGCTTCAAGATGCGTGAGCGTAACGGTTCCGGCCGGGAGGGGGATCATTTCAAATTTAACGGCAGTGCCGGGAATGGTTTCAACGAACGGGGCCAGAGCTTCCGGTTTTGCCGGCTCAAGCTGGTTTGGTGCCGTGCCGCCGGAATGTTTTGCGCGAAGAGGTTGGGCAGGAAAAGATTGAGCAAGCAGCCGGTGACGAAGCCTGCCGCATGTCCGTGTCGTAAGCTGAATCTGTAGTGATTCATCATTGCGCTTGGGGCTGTTTGGGTGCCTGCAAAAAGCCATTCAAAATTTCAGCTTCTTCAAATGCTGATAGCTCGCGGTGATGCTTTGCAAGGCGTCCCCGGGATTGTCGTGCTCGACGAAATAATGTTTCAACCCGGCGTGTTTGCTGTGCGAAAAAATCTGCGCAAAATCAATTTTACCCGTGCCGACTTCGACCATTTTTTCATCTTCCGTCATGTCCTTTACATGGCAGAGCGAAAAACGTCCCGGATGTTTTTCGAAATAGGCAAGTGGATCTTGCCCGCCTTTGCGAATCCAAAAGAGATCGAGTTCCATTTCCACCAATTTGGGATCCGTCTCGGCGAGCAGAAGATCGTAGGGAATCTTGCCGTCATGCACTTCAAACTCAAAATCATGATTGTGGTAGGCAAATTGGAGCCCTGCCTTTTGGCAAGCTTCGCCAACTTTGTTGAACAGCGCGGCATGCTCTTGGTATTTTTCCAGCGTACGATCAGCGGGCGCCAGCCACGGGCAAACGATATACTTGTGGCCGATAATCTTCGCGGTTTCCAGGGCCGCGTCGAGTTTATCGCGCAGGAGATCGATACCAACATGCACTGCCGGCGCTGTCAAGCCGAGGCCATCCAGCAGCTTTCTCACGTCCTTTGGTTTGTTATCAAAATAACCGGCGAATTCCACTTCGTTGTAGCCGACCTTTGCCACCTTCTCCAGCGTGCCGGCGAAATCTTGTTTCATTAAATCCCGCACGGTGTAAAGCTGCACGCCGATTTTGCTGAGGGATTTTGTGCCTGCCATGGCCTCGTGCGCGTGAAATTTGTTCATAAGCAATCCACCGAATGCTGCACTCGCGGAGGTTTTGAGAAAGTCTCTGCGATTGATCATAGCTCGCCATCCTTTTTCCATAAATAATCAAGTTCTCAATTGCCGGCGCAATAAATCTTCGTCGCCCACACCCAGCGGCTGCCCTTCTTTTTTATTTCCACCAGGCCGCGGCTCATCATGTCTTCGATCAAATCCATATGCGCTGCCAATTCATTGCTCAACGGATACCATTGCTCCGTAATCAACTCGACTTTTGCAAAATGCTGGCGCGCAATTTCCAAAATTTTTGCTTCGTTGGAAAGGGTGAGAGCCGGAAAGAAGATTTGTCCCTGCGGTGTGAGATGCGCGGGCGCTTGCGATAAGATTTCCGCGATCCAGCGTGTGCCGTCTTCGCCGGCGTCGCTGTGAATGTGAGGGGGATACCATTGCGAGCGCCGTGCAATCGGTTCGGCAATGCCCGCGACATCATCCACGATGAGATCGAATTTCATGCCAGCCCACGGCTCGAACATGCTGCCACAGCGGCAATCGATGGCGAGCGCATGCTCTGCAGCATTGCTTTTGGTCAATTCCACCGCCGCCGGGCCGATATCCGAAGCGTGAATTTTTGCTTGCGGCAGTACAACTTTCGCCAACGCCACGGCCACAATGCCGGAGCCGCAACCCAAATCCAGCGCCGAAGCCACATTCGGATTTGCGGATTTGCGCACCGCTGCCAGCAACAAGTTGGTTGTGCTGGTGGGATAAAAAACCTCGGGACTGGTTTTGACGACAAGGCCTTCCGTGTCGCCAAAATTTTTGTCTTTGTATTCGAAGGTGGTAGGAGAAGGATTGTTCATTTCATATCTCGGTTTGCAAAAAAGTAGTTTGGTTTTTCACATCAAAAACATTTAAAGCATGAGGCGCGCGAGGGGCTTTCAAACGATCGAGAACAATTTCAATTTATAATTCGTTTTCCTCACAACCTCCGAATCCTAACATTCCGATACCACACCTTGTCGCCATGATCTTGCAGCACGATGTGGCCTGTGCGATTGCGGCCGTATTGCGGCATCTCGCGGAACTTGCTGGCAGCCACCAACGCTTCCCATTCCGGGCTGCCGATTTCATATTCCACGATTTTGACGCCGTTGAGCCAATGTTCGATGTGTGTGCCTTTTGCAATGAGGCGAACATGGTTGTATTCACCAGCGGGCCGCGTCACTTCTTGCGCCGGCGCGTGCAGCGCGTAGTTGGATCCGGCTGAGGTTTTGCGTTCGAGACCGTCTTTGTGTTTGGCATTGTCCAGCACTTGCATTTCCGGACCGGTTTCCCAGGCATAGTTTTTATCTTCACTCACCCAAAAGAAAATGCCGCTGTTGCCGCCTTTGGAAATTTTCCATTCGAGCTGCAATTCAAAATCACCGAACTGCTCGACGGTCATCAGATCGCCGCCCGCGCCTTTTTTGCTGAAATGCAGTTCGCCGTTTTTGGTGATTTTCCAGGCCGTGGGTGCGCTTGCCATTTTGAAGCCGCGCCAGCCGTTAAAGGTTTTGCCATCGAACAACATTTTCCAGCCGGCGTTTTGTTCTTCAAGAGAAAGGGTGGGAATCGTGCCGGCGCCACAACCGATCAGCAGGCACGAAAGTCCAAGCAGGAGGAACGGATGCTTCATCATACTCCCTTCAACTGGTGGGAAACGAAGATGCTGCCGAATCATTTTGAACGGGCAATAGATAATACATCATTCCTAAAAATGCAAACGAATAGTTAAAATTTTAACAACGATTCAGTACCGCCCGGGCAGCTCGTGCTGCCAGCGAAATCAAATTTGCAAAAACAAATCTTCTAAAACGTGAGCGCCCGGGCGGTGAAAGAGCTGAATCGTTACAAATTTTGAAAAGAAGTTGAAATCTGGATCATTTTTGATTATCTTGCCCGCGACTTTTGAACGTAGCCGTGCTTGCTGAAGCGCGAGGAGGCTAACGTTTCTTCTGCGGCGATCTGTTTTCCTGCCTTGACGAAGCCGACGCGTACGCTGTTACCTTAATTTGTAGGAGTGGTTCCTTCGAAATGTCATTCACCCGAATCTTGTGAAGTATTCGGCATTATGCCTGCAACTTCACGAGCGCCCTTCTGGATGACAGTGCAAGGATGGATAGATTTTTCAAAGTAACAGTGTGCTCGTGCGCCGAGAGTTGCCCTATCGCGTGTGACAATCGCGAAAGCAGCTTGATTGTGCCGTGCCTTTGGACCTGCAATCCTCGAATAGGAATTTCGAAAAAAATCACCCTGCATTTGACCAAAGCTTAATGCATTGAGCTGGAGCAACACATGAGTGATCAAAACGCCAAATCCGGCATCGACCGGCGCACCTTTTTGCGCGCGACCGCAGCCGCCGGCGCCGGGCTTGTGCTGGCGCCGAACATTTTGACCGGACAAACGGCGCCGCGCACTTCTAACGATTTGAACATTGCGCTGCTCGGCGCGGGCGCGCAGGGCCAGGTGTTGCTCAATGCCTGTCTCAAGATTCCCAATTTGCGTTTTAAAGCCGTGTGCGACATTTGGGCGGCGTACAATCTCAAACGCTGCGTGAATCTCTTGCAGAAATATGGTCACGCGCCAAACGGTTACGAAGATTACCGTGAGATGCTGGCTGCGGAAAAAGATCTTGATGCGGTGTTGATTTGCACGCCCGATTTTTGGCACGCGCGCCATGCCATTGCTTCTCTCGAGGCCGGGTTGCATGTGTACTGCGAGAAGGAAATGTCCAACAACTTGCAAGACGCGCGCAACATGGTGCTGGCGGCGCGGCGCTCCGGCAAGCTCATGCAGATCGGCCATCAACGCCGCAGCAATCCGCGGTATCTGCATTGCTATCAAAAGTTGCTGCAAGAAGCAAAAATTCTTGGTCGCATCACCACGATTCGCGGCCAATGGAATCGCGCGGTGCAGCCCGACCTCGGCTGGCCCAAGAAAGATGCTATTTCTCCCGCTACGCTGGCAAAGTATGGTTATGAGAACATGCACCAATTCCGCAATTGGCGCTGGTATCGCGGCCTGGGTGGCGGCCCAATTGTCGATCTCGGCTCGCATCAAATCGACATCTTCAACTGGTTCCTGGGCGCCTCACCGAAATCCGTTATCGCCAGCGGCGGCACCGATTATTACGACAAGGCCACGCATGAATGGTATGACACCGTGATGGTGATTTACGAATATGAATTGATGGAAGGCAAAGTGCGGGCCTATTATCAAACCTTAACCACGAACAGCAGCGAGGGCTACTTTGAAAATTTTCTCGGCGATCAAGGCACGCTGCAAATTTCAGAATCCGGCAGCCGTGGCGCGGTTTACCGTGAGCCGGCGGCGCCGGATTGGGAAAAATGGGTATCCTCCGGTTATTTGAAAGCGCCGAAAGAAGAGAAGAAGGCGGACACCGGCGCGGTGCTCGACGTGCGTGAAACCGTTGCGCCGCCGAGTCACGAATTGCCGGTGACATTCAACGATCTGTATCACAAGCCGCATTTGGAGAATTTTTTCGAT
The DNA here is from genome assembly GCA_003576975.1 of Candidatus Zhuqueibacterota bacterium. GTDB lineage: Bacteria > Zhuqueibacterota > Zhuqueibacteria > Zhuqueibacterales > Zhuqueibacteraceae > Coneutiohabitans. The sequence goes on along the minus strand of QEVD01000347.1, from coordinate 1,151 downwards.
GCGATTCGCGGCAAGGCCAAGTTGAATTGTGACCAGGACGTCGGCTATGAAACCGCCGTAACCGTGTTGAAAGTAAATGAAGCCGTTGAGGCCGGTCGGCGATTGGAGTTTAAACCGACCGAATTTGTTGTTTAGATGAATCAACCTGCAAGCCGCTGGCCAGCGCGAACGCGAAAGCCTTTTGCAGAAGATCGCGTACGTTGCCGGCGCCGTTGTCTGAACGCCGCGTCCCCAAGCCTGATCTCCTCTATGAATTTTTGCAGAATGTCTTTGCTCTTTCTTCTCCTGCTTGCCCCGCGCATTGTTTTCGCCCAAAACGATAGTACTGCTCCCAAACTCGGCGATGTGAGCGACGGCAATCGTTCCGTGCCGGTGCACCTGATTGATTTGTACGATGCTGACACCATGCTCGTGCGGCCGGGCGATCAACCGATGTTGCCGTTTTCCACGAAAGTCACGTGCGGCAAATGCCACAACTACGCGAAAGTCAGCGCTGGCTGGCATTTCAACGCCGCGGACTCGAATGTGTCGCACGGGCGTCGCGGCCATCCCTGGATTCTCGTTGATCAAAAAACCGGTACGCAACTTCCGCTTTCCTCTCGTGATTGGGCTGGAACGTTTAAACCAGAACAAGTGGGCTTGGATCCGTGGAATTTTGCGCAAACCTTCGGCCGGCATCTGCCGGGCGGCGGTTGGGGAGAACAATCGAAACGCGATTCGCCCGAACTTTTTTGGCGACGCGCCATTTCCGGTGAATTTGAAATCAATTGTTTGAGCTGTCACGATGTTGAAGCGGGCCACGATCAAGCCGAGTATGCCAATCAAATGCGCCGCCAGAATTTTCGCTGGGCGGCAGCCGCGACCAGCGGTTTTGCCAGCGTGCGGGGCGCCGCGAAAGACGTTCCCGACAATTATGATATTTATTCCGGTTTGCCGCTCAATGATCCGAAACTAACCTCGCCGTCGATTACTTATGATCTGTCACGCTTCAATGCGCAAGGCAAAGTATTGTTCGATATCAAGCGTCGCATTCCCAATGAACGATGCTACTATTGCCATTCCACCAGAATCGCGCACACCGAACGCTGGGAAGCGGAGGAAGACATTCATTTGACCTCGGGCATGTTGTGCGTTGATTGCCATCGCAACGG
>QEVD01000346.1 GCA_003576975.1 Candidatus Zhuqueibacterota bacterium | reverse complement strand
TCAGATTGACGTGAATTTCTGGCGCAAGACTTGCCAAAGCTGTACTGCAAAATACAGGATTTCATTCTATAGTCAGCACAGATTCATGAATCTAGCGCTCGAGCAAAACCCCAAACTCAAAATTGGCGAAGTGGCTCGCCAACTCGACATTGCGGTCGAAACCATTCGCATGTACGAACGCGAGGGGCTATTGCTCGTGCACAAAACCGCTAGCGGGCAGCGCCTGTTCAGCGCCTCGGATGTGCATTGGATTTCGTGCATTCGGCGTTTGATTACCGAACGCGGACTCAATCTCGAAGGCATTCGCCGCATGCTGGCGCTATTGCCGTGTTGGGCCCTTAAACCGTGCTCGGAAACCGAAAGGAACAATTGTCCCGCATATTTGAATGCGACGAAACCGTGCTGGATGATCAAGGCGCGGCTCTCGGGCAACTGCCAAACGCTCGACTGTCATGCGTGCAGCGTGTATCAAAGTGCGAGACATTGCGATAATCTGAAAGCATTGCTGCACAAGGCGCAAATCGTCTAGCAAAACGCCTTGCGCTTCGTATTGTGCCAAAGGAACCTCTCATGCCTACCAAATTTTCAAGACGTGAATTCATCAAAATCGGCGGCCTCGGCTTGGGCGGCGTGGCGGTTGGCGGAGGCTTGCTGAAAGCTTTCTTTAATGCTGACACGCATGAAATATATGCCGCGCCGGCATTGACCGGTTTCACCAATGGGGCGGCAACGCTCTCACCGACAGTTTGCGAAATTTGTTTTTGGCAATGTGCGGGTTGGGTGCATAGCGTCAACGGCCAGCCGTGGAAAATTACCGGTAATGTCGATGATCCGAATTGCCACGGCCGATTGTGTCCGCGCGGCACCGGCGGACTCGGCGCGTATCTCGACGAAGATCGCTTGCGCACGCCACTCATTCGCACTGAGGCGCGCGGCAAGCAAACTTTCCGCGAAGCTTCATGGGAAGAAGCGCTCGACTATATCGCCGCAAAAATGAAAAAAATCGCCGAAGAGCACGGGCCCGAATGTGTGGCGCTGTTCACGCATGGCTCCGGCGGCGCTTATTTCAAACATCTCTTGCGCGCGTATGGCTCGGACAATGTCGCGGCGCCTTCGTATGCGCAATGCCGCGGTCCGCGCGATGAAGCGTACGTGCTCACGTACGGCGACGAAATCGGCTCACCCGAGCGCACCGATATTCTCAACTCGAAATGCCTCGTGCTCATCGGCAGCCATCTCGGCGAGAACATGCACAACACGCAGGTGCAAGAGTTCGCGGATTTAATCGGCAATGGCGCGACCGTCATCACGGTTGATCCGCGTTATTCCGTGGCCGCGAGCAAATCGAAATACTGGCTGCCGATTCGTCCTGCGACCGATCTCGCGCTGCTGCTCGCGTGGATCAATGTCATTATCGAAGAAAATTTGTACGACAAAGAATATGTTGAAAAAAACACGATTGGCTTTGACGAGCTAAAAAAGTCCGTACAACACAACACGCCGGAGTGGGCGTATCCCATCACGACGATCGAGCCGGGCGTGATTCGCGAAACCGCGCGCGAGATGGCACGGCATCGTCCCGCGACGCTGGTGCATCCGGGCCGCCACGTGACTTGGTACGGCGATGATACGCAACGCGTGCGCGCCGGTGCGATTCTCAATGCGCTGCTCGGCAGTTGGGGACGCCGCGGCGGATTTTACTATCCCAACAAAGCCGAAGTGCCGGCCTATCCCATCCCACCTTATCCCAAACCGAAAAAAACGTGGCGCGACGCTTTTCCGGAGGTTTATCCGCTGGCGAATTTGGTTTTGGCAAACGGCATCTGCGACGCAACGATTCCCTCGGTCACGCGCAATTGCAATTTCAAAGGCTGGATCGTGTACGGCACTAACTTGATGCTTACCCTACCCGAGCCGAAAAAGACGATCGAGGCGATGCAGAATCTCGATCTGCTCGTGGCGATTGACATCATGCCCGCAGAAATCACCGGCTGGGCGGATGTGGTGTTGCCCGAATGTTCGTACCTCGAACGCTATGATGATCTGCGCATCTTGCCAGGCCGCGTGCCGAGCATTGCGTTGCGCGCGCCCGCGTTCGAGCCGCGTTTTAATTCCAAACCCGCGTGGTGGATGGCAAAAGAACTCGGCCATCGTCTCGGCCTCGACGCGTATTTTCCGTGGAAACATTTTGAAGAGTATTTGGACGGGCGTTTGCAAAGGATTGGCTCAAGCTTGGAAGAGATGAAGAAAAAAGGCGTGCTGGTTTTAGAGGATCAAAAACATCCGCTTTATTTTGAAGACGGCGCTGAAGTGATATTCGACACACCGAGTGGAAAGATCGAACTCGCTTCGGAAACCCTTGCAAGCTACGGCTTCGATAGCGTGCCCAAATACACGCCGCATGAAGAACCGCCGGAAGGATATTATCGCTTGCTCTACGGCCGCGCGCCGACGCACACGTTCGGTCGCACCACCAACAATCCCATTCTCGCCGAAACCATGTTGGAGAATGAAGTGTGGATCAGTCCCACGGTCGCGAAGTTGAATGGCATTCGCAACGGCGAATATGTCGTGTTGGTGAATCAGGACGGCGCGCGCAGCAACAAAATCAAAGCCAAAGTCACCGAGCGCATCCGCCACGATTGCGTTTACATGGTGCATGGTTTCGGCCACACCGACAGACGCATGCGCAAAACTTATCTGCGCGGTGCCGATGACACCGGTTTGATCACACGCGTGAAAGTCGATCCCATCATGGGCGGCACCGGGATGCGAGGTAACTTCGTTAGGTTTGAATCAGAAATGCGTGAAGCGTAATGCGTAAATTATAGATTACGTTTTGCGAATTACGCTTCGCTGAAAATACAAGAAGAGACATCGGAGACAAAAATGGCTCGCTACGCCATGGTGATCGACACCAAACGCTGCGTCGGCTGCGCGGATTGTGTTGTGGCTTGCAAAACTGAAAACAATGTTCCCGACGGCTTTTGCCGCGATTGGATCGTACAGGACGTGCGCGGCGCGTTTCCAAGTCTGCAAATGGAGATTCGCTCCGAGCGCTGCAATCATTGCGAGAACGCGCCGTGCGTGCGCTGCTGCCCGACCGGCGCAAGTTATATTGAAGACGGCGGCATCGTGCTCGTGAATCACGACGAATGCACCGGCTGCAAAGCGTGCATCGCCTCGTGCCCGTATGATGCGCGTTTCGTGCATTTCGAAGGCTATGTGGATAAATGCACGTTTTGCATCCATCGCGTCAAACAGGGGCTTGATCCCGCATGTGTCGCGGTGTGCCCGACGAAATGTATGCACTTTGGCGATCTCGATGATCCGAGCAGCGAAGTGAGCAAGCTGCTGCGCTCACGATCCAATCACGCTTTGATTCCTGAAGCGGGCACAAAGCCGAAGGTTTTTTATTTGACTTGAAATGATGGATGTGAAGTTCGACTTGGGCTAAACAAGCTCAGGGAACACACAAAACCCTTTTGCCCAAGTCGAACTTCGCCCAAACGTTGGAGCACCCCATGCACGAACTCACCATCACCAGCGGCCGCGACATGCATCTGATCGATCCGCAGCTCACCATCTGGGGCTGGGAGATTCCGGTTTATTTGTTTCTCGGCGGCTTGGTTGCCGGCATTCTATTTTTCTCCGCGCTCTATTTTCTGCGCGGCAAAGCCGAGGAGATGCCGACCGTTGTGCGCATCACGCCGCTGCTCGCGCCGATTCTGCTCGGACTTGGCCTCTTCGCGCTCTTTCTTGATCTCGAATACAAGCTGCACGTTTTTCGCTTCTACACCAACATCCGTTTGGAATCGCCGATGTCGTGGGGCTCGTGGACGCTCGCGGTGATTTTTCCATTGAGTGTCATTTGGGCGGCGCTGCACATCGACAAAGTGTTTCCCAACTGGCGCTGGCCGTTTGCGTGGCTGAAAAAAACGCTGGCCTTCTTCAAACAATATGCGCGCGTTGTTGCGTGGTTGCTCATCGTTTATTCCGCTTTGCTCGGCATGTACACCGGCATTTTGCTCAGCGCGTTCAATGCGCGGCCGTTTTGGAATTCCGCCATACTCGGCCCGCTGTTTTTGGTTTCCGGCATGTCGACCGGACTTGCGCTCAATCTTTTGCTCTCACGCAACGAAAAAGAAAAACACTTGCTCAGCCGCATTGATATTATGGCCATCAGCGTTGAGCTATTCTTGATCATTCATTTATTCATGGGATTTCTTGCCTCCGCGCAAGTTCATATCGACGCGGCAAAGATGTTTCTCGGCGGGCCTTTCACGGCGAGCTTTTGGATATTCGTGGTTGCGCTGGGATTGCTTCTTCCCGCGTTGATCGAGTGGCTCGAATTGCGCGGAAAAATTTTATCGACGCGCATTCCAGCGATGCTCGTTTTGTTCGGCGGACTGCTACTGCGGATCATTGTTGTAGAGGCAGGACAAGCAAGCCATTGGATAGTTGGAGTTTTGGATTGATGCTGTATTTGAACCCAACAATCCAATAATCCATTTGAAGAAACGGAGAGATTAGTATGGAAGAAAAATATTGGTCGCCTTATGTCGCGGGTTTTGTACTCGGATTGGTGTTGTTGGCGACGTTCGTCATCATGGGCCGCGGCTTGGGCGCTTCCGGCGCGTTGATGCGCGCAACAACTTATGCCGTTGACAAAGTCAGCCCGCAGCACGTTGACAACAATGCTTATCTCGCAAATTATGCCGGCGGTGACAAGAACCCGCTGCATGATTGGCTCATCTACGAAGTTATCGGGGTCATCATCGGCGGCTTGCTTTCCGGCATGCTTGCAAAGCGCCTGCGTTTCAAAACTGATAAAGGCCCGAACATCACCGTGCCGTTTCGCTTGGCCTTCGCCTTTCTCGGCGGCGGCTTGATGGGTTTCGGCGCGCGGTTGGCGCAAGGCTGCACCAGCGGCCAGGCGCTCACCGGCGGCGCCACGCTCGCGCTCGGCAGTTGGGCGTTTATGATGACAATGTTTGCGGCGGCATATGCAATTGCCTATTTCGTCCGCAGACAATGGATATAAACTGGTTGCTGGTTGCTTGTTGCTGGCGTTTTACCAGCTACGAGCAACCAGCGACCAACTACGAGCAACAAGCAACAAGGAACGAATATGCCAACCCCACTTTACCCACAAGAGTTTTTCAGCGAGCAGACGAGTTTCGTGATCGCGTTTCTCCTCGGCATTCTTTTTGGCTTCACATTGGAACGCGCCGGTTTTGGCAGCGCGCGCAAGCTGGCGGCGCAGTTTTATTTTCGCGACATGACCGTGCTCAAAGTCATGTTCACCGCGATTGTGACGGCGATGATTGGTTTGCTCTATCTCAATTTAATCGATGTGCTCGACTTCTCGCAAATCTCGCTCAATCCCACGTATCTCTGGCCGCAAATTTTGGGCGGCGCGATTATGGGCATTGGTTTCGTCGTTGGCGGCTATTGCCCGGGCACGTCGCTCGTCGCGAGCGCGACCGGCAAACTTGACGGCATGATTTACGTCGCAGGCGCGATGTTTGGCATGCTCATTTATGGTGAGACATTTCCGTTCTTTCAAAATTTCGCGGAAAGCGGCTATCTCGGCGAGCGCACATTGAGCGATTGG
>QEVD01000345.1 GCA_003576975.1 Candidatus Zhuqueibacterota bacterium | reverse complement strand
ACAGGGCCTGACCGCGAGCTCCGTTCTCAGCATCCTGCAGGACCGCCAGGGCTTTATGTGGTTTGGTACGCTGGATGGTCTTTTTAGATTTGACGGCTATAGCATGACCGCCTACAAGCACGATCCGCTGGATTCGACCTCGTTGGGGAACAATCAGGTTTTTGTCGTCCTGGAAGACCACACCGGCACCCTCTGGCTTGGCACCGCCGGGGGCGGTCTCAACCGCTTCGACCGCACAACCGAGCAATTCACACGTTTCAAACACGATCCAAACAATCCCAACAGCCTGAGCGCCGACGTCGTCTCCGCGCTTTATGAGGATCGCAGCGGATCGTTATGGGTCGGCACTTGGGCGGGCTTGAATAAGCTCGATTTGGACACCGGGAGAATCACCCGGTTTGTGCATGACTCCCGTGAGGCCTCGAGCATGAACTCGTTTTGGATTCGGGCGATTGGCGAAGACAGTCTCGGCGCAATATGGGCAGGTACTGATGGCGGCATAAGCCGGCTGGATCCTGAAACAGGAAAGTTCACCCACTTTGTCGAGAATTGGAACGATCCGTACGGCTTGAGCAGCAACGCGGTCAACGCCGTCTTCAGAGATCGGGCCGGCACGATGTGGATCGGGACATGGGGTGGGTTGGATCGCTTCGACCATAAAACTCGACGGTTCGCTAATTTTCGTGCTGGCGGCAGGGTATCGTCAATTTGTGAAGATCGCACTGGGGCATTGTGGGTCGGCACGCAAAACCATCTCCTGCATTTCGACAAGGCGACCAACCGCTTTACCCGATTCGTTCACGATCCCACCAATCCCAACAGCGTTAGCAGCAATACCATTCAAACCATCTACGAAAATCGAACAGGCGTCCTGTGGATCGGGACAAACAATGGCGTCAACCGGCTCGATCGCGGGCAATATCGCTTCAAGCACCTCATGCACGACCCTGACGACGCAAACAGTCTCAGCCACAGGAGTGTGAGCACGATTCATGAAGGCCCCACTGGAGCACTCTGGATCGCTTGGAAAAAAAACTCGGTCAATGGCATTGAAGTCGGGCTTGATAAACTTGATCGCCATACCGGACAAATTGAGCGTATCTTCGCGAACTTGGGAAACGATGATGTCCGGCGAAGATCGGAGATTAACGACATCTATCAAGGCCGCTCCGGCGTGCTGTGGCTTGGCCTGCCGGCGGGACTGGGCCGTTATGATCCGGAGACAAAACAATTCAAGCTATTTGAGCACGATCCGAACGATCCGCATAGCCTGAGCGGTAATTTTGTTTGGCGCATACATGAGGATCAAACCGGCACACTTTGGGTCGGAATCAACAAAGACGGCCCCACCACCGGAATAGACCGGTTTGACCGCGAGCAGGGACGATTTAGCCGCATTGAATTCGTTCAGGAGATATCCTCCGGTCGGAATCAAAGGAATGGCGTTCACTCGATCTCCGAGGGTCAATCCGGCAGGCTATGGTTTGCAACCATGAACTATGGCATTTTCGCATTGAATCCCGGAAGTAATGAATTAATACAGTTTAACCACGAGCCAGACAACCCGAACAGCCTGAGTCATGGTTGGGTGGGCGTCGTGCATGAAGACCGGGAAGGAATACTGTGGGCGGCGCCCTGGTATGGCGGGTTGAACAAGCTCGATCCTGAGACCGGACAGGTGACCATTTACACGGAGAAGCACGGCCTGGCGAGCAACTACATCACCAGCATTTTGGAAGATGATCATGGCCGAATTTGGCTGACGACCCTAAACGGCTTGTCGCGGTTCGATCCGCGCAGCGCGACCTTTAAAAACTTTGACTATTCCGACGGACTGCTGCACACGAAATACGACCTCTGGAATGTCAGCACTAAGAGCCGAACCGGTGAGTTGTTTTTTGGCGGCGAGAACGGCGTCGATTATGTGCAACCCGACAGCATCCGCGACAACCCGCACCTCCCGCCGGTGGTGTTTACCAGATTTGTCCGCTACAACAGCAGCGAAGCGTCGGGCCAAGCCATCATCGAAAAGGGCGTTACCGAAAAGCGTCGCTTCGATCTCACTCATGAAGACCACACGCTGACTTTTGAATTTGCCGCGCTCAACTACCGCGCCCCGCACAAGAATCAATACGCCTACAAGCTGGAAGGCTTCCATGATGATTGGATTCACCTCGGCAACAAACACGAGGTGACGCTCACCAACCTCGATCCCGGTGAATACACTTTGCGCGTCAAAGGCTCCAATAACGACGGCGTTTGGAACGAAGAAGGCGCCGCGCTCGTCATCAACACCAGCCCGCCGTGGTGGCGAACCGGCTGGGCATACACGGTTTATGTCACCCTGTTTGGGCTGGCTTTATACGGCTTGCGAAGATTCGAATTGAGACGGACACAACTCCAGAACGAGCTTGAAAAGAAAGATTTCGAGGCGCAGAAGTTACAAGAAGTCGACCAAATGAAATCGCGTTTTTTTGCCGACATTTCACATGAATTCCGCACACCGCTCACTTTGATGCTCGGACCGGTCGAAAAAATATTGCCCGCAATTAATGATAAAGAGAGGCGCGAAGATCTGCGCGTCATGCAACGAAACGCGCGCCGGCTGCAGCGGCTCGTCGAGCAATTGCTCGATCTTTCCCGCATCGAGGCGCGCCGCATGCCGCTGCGCGCCCGGCCGGATGACATCGTGCCAAAAATCAGAGAATGGGTGGCGTCATTTGTTTCGCTGGCGGAAAGCAAGAACATCACGATGAACCTGCACTTCCCGGAGCAACCCCTTATTGCCTATTTCGACGCCGAAAAATTGGAGAAGATTGTTTATAATCTTTTGAGCAATGCGTTCAAATTTACGCCGGAAGGAGGGGAGATTACAGTGGCAGTTGGCAGTAGCAGCGGCAGTAGCAGTAGCAATGGCAGTCTCGAGCTATCGGTAGGTGACAGCGGCATCGGCATCCCGAAAGACCATCTGCCGCACATCTTCGACCGGTTTTATCGGGCGAGCGAAGCGTTAACTGGAGAGCAAGGTGGTACAGGCATCGGGCTGGCGCTGACCAAAGAATTTGTTGAGCTGCATCACGGCGAGATTAGGGTGGAGAGTGAAGTTGGCAAAGGTTCGACGTTCACGGTCATTCTTCCGCTCGGACGCGAGCATTTGTCTGATGATGAGATCGTCGATTCAGTTTCCAGTGATCAGTATCCAGTGATCAGTGATCAGGATTCAGTATCCGGTAACGAGCAACCAGCAACAAGCATCCAGCAGCAAGCGACCAGCGACGAGCAACCGGTTCTTCTCATCGTCGAAGACAATGATGACATGCGGCGTTATCTACGCAATTCCTTGAACCCGGACTTTGAGATTGTGGAAGCCGAAAATGGCGAAGCGGGTTTTCAAGTCGCTTGCAAGAATACCCCTGATTTGATCGTCAGCGACGTGATGATGCCGATAATGGATGGATTTGCGTTGTGCGCGAAGCTCAAGACTGACCAGAGAACCAGTCACATTCCGGTTATTCTGCTGACCGCCCGCGCCGGGCAGGAGGATAAACTGGAAGGCCTGGAGATCGGCGCGGATGATTATCTCACCAAGCCCTTCGATGCCCGGGAGCTGCAAATCAGGGTGAAAAATCTGATCGCGCAGCGGCAAAGGCTGCGCGAGCGGTTCAGTCGCGAGATGAGCGTACAGCCGAAAGATATTACCGTCACCTCCATCGATGAAAAGTTTTTGCAGCAAGCCCTCGATACCGTCGAAGCGAACATGTCTGACAGCGATTTTCAGATCGAGCAATTCTGTCGCGCGATTGGCATGAGCCGCTCGACGTTGAATCGCAAGCTGCGGGCTTTGACGGGTCTCTCGACCAATGTCTTCATTCGCACCTTGCGTTTGAAACGCGCCGCCCAACTTTTGGAGAAGAAAAGCGCCACCATCGTTGAAATTGCCTACGAGGTGGGTTTCAACAACCCCTCCTACTTTGCCGAGTGTTTCCGGCAGCAGTTCGGCAAAGCGCCCTCCGAGTACGCCTCACGTTAATATCCCCAATTTCCCTCAAATTGACCCGATTTTGGCATCATTTGATTCATCTCTGGTCGAATTGCCTCCCTATTTTTTATTATTTTATCACGAAAGGCGACATTGCTCAAACAAAATCAACTAACCAATGTACTCATTGAAAGGAGATGGCATCATGAAAATCTTTTCGGCGCTGTTGGTGGCTCTTTTTAGTTTGGCCTCGGGTGTTTTTTCTCAGGTGGAATTTACCGCCCATACGATCACAACAAACGCCTCTGGCGCGACCGGCGTTTCGGCGGCGGACCTGGACGGCGACGGCGATATGGACGTGCTTTCTGCGGATTATTTTGCGGGCGAGATCACATGGTATGAAAACGATGGGAGCCAGAATTTCACCGCCCATACTGTTGCCACCGGACAGGCTGGCGCCGTCGAAGCCCGCCCGGTTGACCTGGACGGCGATGGGGATATCGATGTGATTTCCGCGGCTGCTGAGGGCGACCGCATCGCCTGGCACGAAAACGACGGGAATGAGAATTTTACTACCCACACCCTCATAACCGGTTATAACTGCGCTATTTTTACTGATGTAGTTGATTTGGATGAAGACGGCGACATGGATGTGCTTGCCGCTGCCTGCATAGATGACCGGCTTATCTGGCTTGAGAATGACGGCAATCAGAATTTTACCACCCATATTATCGCAACCGGTTTGAACAACGCCACCATCATCCGTGCAGCAGATGTTGATGGCGATGGAGATTGGGATTTGCTATCCAGTGAGTGGGATACCGGAGGGGCGATTAGCTGGTATGAGAATGATGGCAATGAGAATTTTACTGCTAATGATATTGTGACTGGACCCAATGGTTTCTTTTGCCTCCAAATTGCCGATTTAGATGATGATGGAGATATAGACCTGATTTCCACTACTCCTGAAACTGATGAAATTAACTGGCATGAAAACGACGGCAATTTATCTTTCACTACGCATACGATTACAACAGATGCGGATTCCGTCCTTTGGGTTGATACAGCCGATCTTGACGGTGATGGGGATATCGATGTGATTTCTGCTTCACAGAATGATGACAAAGTCGCCTGGTATGAGAATGACGGCGATGAAAATTTTACCGTCCATGTCATCACAACCGATGCGGATTTGGCTCTTAAAGTATTTGCAGCAAATATGGACGGCGACGGAGATATCGATGTGCTTTCCGCTTCCGCAAATGATAATAAAATTGCCTGGTATGAGAACAATCTCATCACCATAGGTGTGGAAGCAAGAGCGACGGAAATGCCGGAAAAGTTTGCACTCTCCCAAAACTATCCCAACCCCTTCAACCCGGCAACGACGATTGAATTTTCTCTGCCGCAAAGCGGTTTCGTCACTTTAAAGGTGTATAACCTCCTCGGAGAGGAAGTGGCGAACTTGCTGGAAGCGCACAAACCTGCCGGGCGGCATGCCGTCAATTTTGACGCCTCGGCGCTGGCTTCCGGCCTCTACTATTACACGTTGACCGCAGGCGACCCTTCGACAGGCTCAGGGCAAGCTTTCAAGCAATCGCGCAAGATGTTGTTGCTGCGATGATTCTTTTAACTTGAATCCCAAAATTACAGGAGCAAACCATGTGGAGAA
>QEVD01000344.1 GCA_003576975.1 Candidatus Zhuqueibacterota bacterium | reverse complement strand
TCAACATATTTTGCAATAGCGCTGCGCCGGTCTCAAGCACGGAAAGATTTTCGTCGCCTAAAATTGCGGCATTGTTCACCAACACATCGAGATGATCGACTTGCTGTGCCAGAGTTTGCGCAGCGTTCTGCAGGCTGCCAGAATCCGTTACATCCAATTCAATAAAGCGAACGTCTGCACCATTCCTTTGTAAACTTTTTGTGGCGTCCTCGCCAGCCACGCGACTGCGTGCAGCGATAACGGTTAAAAAACCTTCTTGGGATAATTGCCACGCCACTTCCAAGCCAATGCCGCGATTTGCGCCGGTAATCAAAGCGATTTTGCGCATGTTATGGTTTCAGATTCGAGTATCTCTCGCAAGCAAACTTTGCCCGCCTCATACATTCCACTTCATACTTGCCCCAAACACGATGTAAAAACGTTAGCAGGCATTGCGCACTGCTGCGATAAAACAGAACAGGTTGGCGCAGGCACAATTCTTGATTTTGCCTGCGCCAACCTGCTGTTGTTTGAATTCGGCGATTCCTCAATTCGAGCCGGCGGGCTTCGGAGCTCTCGCAATCGCTTGGATGTTCAAATTGATCGCCACTTCATTGGCGACGACGAGATTGCCCGGTTCAAAGGCACGATCCCATTTCACGCCATAATCAAAACGATTAATCGTGGTCTTGGCCTCAACGCCCACGCGTTTGTTGCCGTTCTGCTCTGTGAGCGTTCCGAGAATCGTAAACGGCAGCGCAATTTCTTTCGTTACACCGCGCAAGGTGAAATCGCCGATGGCAACGTAACCGTCGCCCTGTTTTTCGACTCTCTTGCTGACAAACGTGATCACCGAATCAACCGCGGCGTTGAAGAAATCATCGCTGCGCAAGTGGGTATCGCGTCTTTCGTTTTCCGTGTCGATGCTGGCGGTCTTGATGGTCACATTTACCGAGGATTTGGTGATATCCTTCTCATCATAAACAATCGTGCCGGAAAAATCTTTGAATTCGCCGTTCACTTTGGAAATCATCATATGCCGGACCGTGAATCCGACGTTGGAATGCGAACGGTCAATTTCATATTTTTCACCGGCAAAGATTCCGGTCGCGAACAGACCCAAAACGAACAACGCGACAACGGTGGATTTGAAACGCATAGTTCCTCCATGATAAAAGAATGAATGAGTTGATTTATTGAAACTCTCACAAAAACATCAGCAGCAACAACTAAGGCCGCCGTTCATGCTTTCATGCTGTCCTGCAATTGAATTGATTTGCCTAATTTTTTCAAGAGCCTGGTCAATTCGAGTTTTTCATGCACTGACAACGCGCTCGTGAGTTTTTCGATCTTCTTCGCATGCACCGGGAAAACCTCGGCAATCAACCGTCTGCCAGCTTCGGTCAAATGAATATGAAAAATCCGGCGATCCTCGGCTTCGGTGACGCGCTTGACCAAACCTTTTTTTTCAAGCCGATCCACGACGCCGGTGACATTGGCGCCGCTCATGAGCAGCTTGCCGGCGATTTCACACATTTTCAGTGGACCAAGATGCGCCAGCACTTCCAATACCGCAAACTGGGGCTGGGTCAAGGTCCCGACTGTGCTCATCATCCCATCGGCTTGCATGAATGAATTATAACACCGGGCCAGCACAACCCACAATTTGAGCGACCGTTTTTGGCAGGCTGCATAAGCCTCACGGTCCAGTAAAGGTTTATTTGTCAATTGTTTAGCCATAATTCGTAATTTAATATTTCGAATTGAAATATTTAAAATATAAACTATCTGTACTCTAAAAGAGTTCCCCCGAAATTCAAATTTTTCCATTTTTTTTACGGGGGAAAAGGGAAAACTTGGCGGTTGGATAAAGAGGAGGCGGCTTACCACATAATGCCGAACCGAACCCCGTAGGCTGAGGGTGAGATGCGCCACTGCACGCCGCGGGAGTGCCCGGCGTGGCGGCTATTTTGCAGCGACTTTGCCGCTGCATTGACATTTACAATTGCAAATAAACCGCCCAACACAACATCACTAAGCCAATGCGAATCATCATACATGCGCGCTATGCCGGCAACCGAGCCCATGCTATACAGCACAATTTTGCCGGGCAAATTGTCAATACGACTTGCAAACGTATGCGACATCACCATCGCAACCATGGTATGTCCGGAAAAAAATGAATAATAAGCTTCTTCCCCGCGAAAAGGATCGAACGTGTCATGGCCAAGCCCAAGATGTGGGCGCGCGCGCCCGACCATGATTTTGGTGGGATATTGCACGATGCCAGAAGACAGCAATCCGGCGGAAAGGATGACACAACTTTCCCGAAGCCAGTCGCTATCGACCGCCATGCCAATGACATACAACCCGCCCGTGGCGATTACCGCAGTAAGTGGCTCGCCGTATTTTTCGCCGAACCGGGAAATTTTATCACCCGTGTCACTTTGATTGCGGCGAAAAAAACCATTGACTTCCTCATCGGCAAAAAAGACCGCAATCGTACCGCCCACCACCGACCCTAAAACAGCCCAATCCTTTCCTTGCCAGCGCAAGGGATTCGTCAACACGTGCCCCGTACCGCGAAAAACCTCGGAAGCATCGTTCAAGAATTTTTGCGGAAGAGATTGAGCGTGCAATCCACCTGGTTGAGTCGTCATGCTCAACACCAGGCCCAGCAATAGCATTTTAGAATGAATTCGCATGAAAGGCTCCTAATCAAAGCGTCATTTGTCAACAGGCAGAGCGTGAAGCGTTTAATATAACAGATTCAAGACATGGTGCAAAACCTATTTTGTCGTTTTTGCATCACGGTATCTGAATAGAAACTGAGACTGTCGCGTGACGTTGTCTGCGCATTTTTGCAAAAATGCGTCTTGCAATTCACTCCAAAACTTATAGATTTTGCAACAGTCATGCGTGTTCATTTTGAATAATTCCTAATGAAACGCAACCGCTCCTCGTTATATGATAAAAGATTTATGAGTAAGCGAACCGCCGTGCGTCATTTCAAAAAAATCTTCATCGCATTTCTTGCCGCGAGTGTGCTGCAAACGTTGATGCCCGCAAACCCAGCGCCGAGCGCATCATCGTGCTGTCCAGTTGAAACACAAGGCGCGGCCTCCAACTCCTGTTGCGCCAGCAAATCGCCGCGGCGCTTGTTGTGTTGCACGGAAGAAACGGAAGCGCCAGCAAGCAACGTTGCTCAAATTCCTACGCCCGGCCACAAATCATTGCGCGCGGCGCTTGATCTTGCGCTGCAGACCTTTACTGACGATGACGCTTTGGAGCATTGCTCCATAAATATCTCACCAGATTTTTATGCCTGTAATGCCTTGCTGACCTCCAGTCAACGCTACAAGCTGTCCGCCCTCCTGCTCATTTGAACACACTGTCAAGGGTGGAGTCCGCCTTCACCTCCGCCTTTGATTTATTTAATTCCCTGTCAATTCCATACATTCACGCGTACTCGGCCAAACGAGTGCCGCCTGTGCGTGCTTTGCCAAAACCAGAAACGAGTTTGTTTATAGAATCGGTATTGGCAAACCGCGCCGTTCTCAGAGGCAAATATGAAAATCTCCGTCGTCATCCCGGCATTCAACGAAGAACGCTCGATCGGCCTTGTCGTCGCTGCAATCCCAAGGCCGCCGGTGAGCGAGATCATCGTTGCCAACAACAATTCCAGCGATCGCACCGCTGAGGTGGCGCGGGCCGCAGGAGCACACGTGGTGGATGAGCCGCAGGCCGGCTATGGCGCCGCGTGTCTCACCGGGGTTCTGTCTGCACAGCAGCGCGGTGCCGAACTAATTGTCTTTCTCGATGGCGATTACAGCGACTATCCCGAAGAAATTCCGGCACTGATTGCGCCGATCATCGCAGAAGAGGCTGACATGGTCATTGGTTCTCGCATTCTCGGACAACGCGAGCGGGGTTCATTGACGCCGCAGCAACGTTTCGGCGGATGGCTGGCGTGCAAGCTCATGAAGCTGTTCTTCGGCGCGCACTACACTGACCTTGGGCCATTTCGCGCCATCACCCTGCCGGCGTTGGAACGCCTCAACATGCAGGATCGCAATTACGGCTGGACGGTGGAAATGCAGATAAAAGCAGCCCGCGCCGGCCTGCGTGTGCAGGAGATTCCGGTGCGTTATCGCAAGCGCATCGGCGTCTCGAAAGTCTCGGGTACGGTGAAAGGTGTGGTGCTGGCAGGTTATAAAATTCTCTGGACGATTTTCAAGTACGCTCTTCAACCTGCGCCGGCGGCTGGCAAAACCGGGCAACGGCTTCACGTTGCCAGGCAAAACCATGCAGCCGCGAAACAGAATCTCTCATCCAAATAGAACCATGAAAACTGAAGTCTCTCTCAAATTCACCTTCTGCCTGCTGCTTTGTCTGGGAATGAGCGTGGCAGCGTTGGCGCAAGGCGATCATGGCGGAACCGTCAGCCTTGCCGCCCTTCTCCGTGAGGCGCGCGCGCGCAATCCTGAGATTCGTGCGGCGCAAAAAAAATGGCAGGCCAAGCAGGCGCGCATCAAGCCCGCTGGAACGCTCGCTGATCCGCAGATCAGCCTGCAGGTGATGGAGGTGCCCTATCCCCTGCGCAACGCCTTCCAGTACGAGCGCGCAATCACTGTCAGCCAGATGTTCGAGTTTCCGGGCAAGCTCGGGCTTATGTCCGGCATGGCAAAGCGCGAGGCCGAGGCCGGCGGCGCGGAATATGAACGCGTGACGCTGCAAGTGCTGACCGAGGTAAAAAGAACGTATTTCATGCTCTTTCACCTCGACTACGATCTCGCGATCAACCGCGAAAACCGCGAGCTGATGAAACAATTCATCGCGATTGCCAATGTCAAATACGCCACCGGCATGGGATCACAGCCGGACATCATCAAGGCGCAAACCGAATATTCAATGATGTTCAACGACAGCCTGATGCTGGCGCAGGAGCGCAGTTCCATGGCGGCCATGCTCAACGCGCTGCTGGATCGTCCGGCTGGCAGCCACGTGCCGGTGATTCACGAACACCTCGATCCGCGCCACTATTCCTTCAATTTGGATTCGCTGGTGCAAACGGCGTATGCTCATCGTCCGGAATTAAAAAACATGCTGGCGATGGCGGAGATGTACCGGCTCTCCGAGCGTTTAGCCCGCCGCGAATATCTTCCAGATTTCATGCTGAGTTTCACGCATCGAAAAATGCCCTCGATGAAGATGTGGGATGCCATGGTCTCATTCAACCTGCCGCTTTATTTTTGGCGCAAGGAGAATTTGCGCGTGCAGGAAGCCGAGGCTAATTATCAAATGGCGGACGCCAGCTTACAATCCATGCGCAACATGGTGCGCGCCGAAGTCGAAAGCGCCTTTTATAAAGTCGAGCAGGCGGGCCGCAGCGTGCGGCTTTTCCAAAACACCGTCGTGCCGCAAGCTGAGCAATCGCTCATGGCCAGCCGCGCCGCTTACGAAAACAACAATGTTGATTTTCTCATGCTGCTCGACAGCCAGCGCACGTTGCGCGATCTGAAACTCGCGGCGCATCAGGCGCTGGCCGATTTCAGCACGCGGCTGGCGGAGTTAGAGTTTGCCGTTGGTATCGAGTTGATCAACAAATAAGTAGTCCTGCCCCCTTGTGGGGCACTGTCGATAACACAGCTTTTTCTTTCTCGACAACCGCCCACAAGGGG
>QEVD01000343.1 GCA_003576975.1 Candidatus Zhuqueibacterota bacterium | reverse complement strand
GATGAAGAGCAGCAGGATGTGCTTCAATTCAAAATGGTAGCGGCGTAATTTTTGGACGAAGGGATGTTCTCGCAGCTTCATAAGCCGGCTCGGGTTGGGGTGGTACTAACAAAAGTCATGGCGCCGTTGCTCTCGAGATGTCATTCAGGATGAATCCTGTGTGGCATTCAGGTTGATTCCAATTTGCCACGCGACTCCTGTGAATGGCTGATCCTTTCCCAAGTACTTCACAAGATTCTTGCACAATGACATTCCGGTTGTAGCTAGGCAACAAAATTTTTGCATCAATTGACCAAAACTTTCTCCGAGCGAATCGCTTCCTGCGCGCGTTGCAGGGCTTGCTCGGGCGGCAGTTCCAGCTTGATTGCTTTCTTGATATAGAACGACAAAATATCCGAAATTTTGGTGTATTCCACCAGGGCCGGCCGGTGCGTGCCTTGCTCCAAAAGCGTGTGCATGTAACGCAGCTCTGGGTGCGAAGCGAAATAGCCGTCATCTTCATACACGCGGCGGTTGGCCGGCAAATACCCCATTTCTTTATACATCATTTGTTGCATTTCCTTGCTGGTGATGAAGCGTAGAAATTTGAGCGCCTGCTCTTTTTTTTCCGAATCTTTGGAGATCATCAAATTCCCCGCCAAAAATGGAAGTGGGGGCAGCGCCCTCAAAATGCGGCAGCGCCGCCACGCCGATGTTATCGATTTTCTCGCGAAAATTGGCACGGTAACCTTGCAAATTTCCCGGCCAGCCGCGAAAGAAAATGGCATCCTGCGCAAGCGCGTATTCGTACACTTCGATTTCTTTATACTCGGTGACGAGCGGCGGCGTCACGCGATATTGATTGACCAGATTCACCAACAAACGCAAGGAGCGCAGCGCCGGCAGTGTGTTCAAGCGCAACGAGTCGCCGGCAAACAAGGGCGCGCCCTGACTGTTGGTGGCTTCAACGAAGCTGCACACCAGGCCTTCATAATTATCTGCCGGAAAAAGATAAAAAGGATGTTGCGCCAGTTCCGGACGCCGGCTGAGGTGCACAAATTCTTCCCAGGTGACGGAGGCTTGCAGCTTTTTTTCGATGGCAGGATAATCCGGCAGTTTTTGCAAAATATCTTTGCGATAGTACATCAAGCCGATGTCGATATAAAAAGGAACGCTGACCAGAACGCTATCGAAATAGCAGGATTCCAGAGCATAGGGCAGGAAATCGCTGCGTTCGGCCGCGGTAAAATGCGGGGAAAGCGGCTCGGCCCATTTGACGAAACGCGGCACCCAAACCAAATCCACCGCAAACACGTCAATGCGCGTGGTTTTGCTGCGAAACGAGCGCGTGAGAAGCTGTTTGCGCTCGTTGGTGCTGAATTTGTTGAACGGCAAATCCACTGGCACCACTTCGATTTCGCCGCGATATTTTTCATTGAAGCGTTCGATCAGTTTGCGATGCGCCGCAGAGATGTTGTCGGCAAAGTGAATGCGGGTGACCGTGTCGTCGCCGTCTTCAGAGGGATCGGCGGGGGCAAGCACCAGAACGAAAAGCGCCAAGCAGGCAATCAAAACGGAGATGATGAAGAGATTGGTTACGGTGAAAAGCCTTGACAACATACCACGTCCTCACAAGTTGCGTTGCATTTGCAGGAGAAGCTACGCAAACGCGGCTAAATTGCAATGCTTTTTTTGGCGGGAGGGCGGCAGCTTTTTCGGTTTTGGCAGCGATGGCATGCCGCTCTGGTAAGCGCCTGGGCCAACATTTTTAACAGGCAGGAATCTAATGCCGCGGGGTGTTCTGACCCAGGCAAGAAAACGCCCATTTTCATTCTTGCTCTTCCGGAAAATTTTGTTAGATTGCCGTCTCTAAAATTTGGGATTCCCGGTCGACGTGAGGGCGTTTGCTCAAGCCTCTCAATGCCGCGAGGCGGTGCGGCATTTCAATAGCGTGCTTCCCGCCGGTTATCCTTTCACCCTCTGCGATAATTTTGCTCTGCCGCCGCGAATGGAAACAGACAACCGTTGGACATGAGGCCCGCGCCGCTGGCATTATTCCCAAAGCGCCAGAGAGGCCGGAAACCGGAATTTACTTCGTCACAATCTTGGAGTCCATGTGAACTATATTACTCTCATCGGCCTGGCTGCGGCCGCACTCACGACGACATCTTTTATTCCACAGTTGATCAAAAGTTGGAAGGCGCGATCGGCGAAAGACTTGTCCTTGGGCATGTTCGTAATTTTTGGCAGCGGCGTTTTCTTGTGGTTGATTTATGGCATTCTCATCAACGATGCCCCGGTCATTATTAGCAATGCGATTACGCTGGTCTTGGCATTGACCATCCTGGCGTTGAAATTAAAGCACGGATAGAATTTTTGATGATGAACATTTTAATAAATGGAGTCCAGGCTGTTCTGTTTGATCTTGACGGCGTGATTGTCGATTCCGAGCCGCTGCACGTCAAAGCCTTGGACTTGACCTGCCGGCATTTTGGCTTTGAGTTATTGCCGGAAGACATCGTGCGGTTTAAAGGCGTCACGGAGAAACAAGCGGCCCGCTATTTTTTTAATGGCAGCGAGCAGGCAGCATCGAAAATTGAGGAGTTTATTGCTTTCAAAAGCAGGCTCTATACGAAGAGCATCGTACAGGAACTGGAATTAATCGAAGGCGCGGTTGATTTCATAAATTTCTGTCGCGCTTCGGGCTGGCGCATCGGTTTAACCACGTCAGCCTTGCCGGAAAATGTTGAAAGTGTTTTGCAAAAATTTCAGCTCGCCACTTGTTTCGAGGCCATTGTGTCCGGCGGCGAAGTCACGCATAGCAAACCTCATCCCGAGCCTTATCTCAAGACGGCGAAAAAACTCAATATCGCGCCGCGCCACTGCCTGGTCATCGAGGATTCCATCAATGGCGTGCGCTCGGGAAAATCCGCCGGCTGCCGGGTGATCGGAATTACGACAACATTCGCGGCCGACGAGCTTCACGCCGCCGGCGCGGATTTGGTGGTGAATTCATTTGCCGATATTCGCCCGTCGTGAAATCTTGTTTGAAATTGAAGAGCCTATTTTTATATTTGTTCTCGAAATCGCCACAAAAAGCAAATGTCTGTTGAAGAGAGAAGAGTATGAATCAAAAGAAATTTGATGGCACCAACGTTTCGACACAGCAATTCTATAAATATTTAATGAGTGAATACAAAAATGGCTTTTGGGCTGACCGAAAGAGACCAAAAAAACATCCTGCGCGCGCTACATGAGTTTCCCGCGATCGAAAAAGCGATCATTTTCGGATCTCGCGCGATGGGTAACAACAAGAAAAGCTCGGACGTCGATCTCGCCATTCTGGGTAAAGATTTCACGCCACCAATGGCCGTTCGGCTGCGTGTTTTGCTCAATCAAGAGCTGCCGTTGCCTTATTTTTTTGACGTCGTCAAGTATGAGAGCATAACCAACGACGACTTGAAGCGGCACATCGACGAGCATGGAGCAGTTTTTTTCTCATCGGATGCGCAATAGTCGTTCTCCCCGAACGAGTTCCTGCCTCTGCTCACACCTGCAAGCTTGACGCCGCTTGTGGCGGACAGCCATCATGACACGACCCTCATCTTTTCCGCATCCCAGGCAATCACCCTTTTTTCGAGATAGCTAGTGTTGGTCAGCACCGCCGGCGCCGCGGCGCGCAAACCGAAAACCGCATCCTCAATCACGCTTGTACTGTTGCGTATGGCGTTGAAGAAATTGTGGAAATGATCCAACCGCGCATCGTAGCCTCTCGGCGCTTTGAATTCCGTGACACCCTCGAGCTGCGGTTTTAGCGCAACGCCGGCCATGTTCGCGCGATATTGCTCTCTAAATTTTTCCTGCATCTCCCGAGAAAACGTACGCACGGAGTTGTAGCCTTCCACTAGATCTTCCATGCTCTCGCGATAACGGTTGCGGCGAATCACCTTCACACTATCCCCGTCCAAAATCATTGTGCCCTCGCTGCCGATGAAGCGCGTGCCGGTTTCGCCTTCGCTGCCGTCGATGAAATTCGTGGACAGCGCGAGTGTAAACGCGGGGTGATGTTCGGATTCGGTATAATCGTACAGGCCCGAAATCACATCAGGCACGTCGCGTCCATCTTTCCAAAAGCGCAAGCCGCCGGCCGCCATGATTTGCGCCGGCCCTTTCGCGCCGATGACGTGATGGATGCCCGAGAACAGGTGCACGAACAAATCGCCCGGAATGCCGGTGCCGTAATCCATGTAATTGCGCCATCTAAAAAAGCGAATGGGATCAAACGGCCGTTTGGGAGCTTTGCCTTGAAAACCTTCCCAATCGACGGTCGCCGGCGAAGCATCGGGCGGAAGCGAGTATTGCCAGGCACCCACCGCGGAATTGCGTCTCCAACTCGCATTAACGGTGTTCAATTCTCCAATCGCGCCGGCATTGAAAAGTTCTTTGGCCTTGTCGTACACCAATGAACTTACCGATTGGCTGCCGACCTCTAACACTTTCTTCGTTTTGCGTTGCGCCGCGACGACGTCGAGTCCCTCGGCTGCGTGTTGCACCATGGGTTTTTCGCAATACACATGCTTGCCGGCATTCATCGCGTCGATTGCCATTTGCGCATGCCAATGATCGGAGGTTGCGATGATGACGGCATCGATGTCCGGGCGGTTCAGAATTTCTTGATAGTCACGCGTCGTCGCCACGTCTTTACCAAAAATCTCCTGCGTGCGAATGCGGCGGCCATCGTATAAATCCGCTGCGGCCACGAATTCGACCCCTGGCACTTGCAATGCGGTTTCAGTGTCGATAAAACCGATAATGCCCATGCCAATGGTGGCGAGGCGGATTTTATCGCTGGGCGCGACGGGTTTGTCGGCAAATTCTTTCATGGGAATTTCCTCGAAGGTAGTCGATAAGAGGCCGGGAACCGCAGTTGCGGCAAATGCTGATGCGGCGCCACACTGCTTTAAGAAATCTCGGCGAGAATAACCTTTAGCGGTTTGCATAGAATCGTCCTCCGTGAAATTGCGTCATTTTGTGGCGAGCTTTTTCGCCGCATATTCACTGCCTCCCATGCGAAACACAAAGCTTTGCGGCCGTCCTTTTTTATCCAATTCGAATTCCAAATCACCCGCGGTTTTTGCCATGGTGAATTTTCGGTCCGAAAGAGCGACGATTTCCAACCAGCGTGAGCCGGAAAAATTCGCCAGCATTTTTTCGCCCTCGCGCTTGAGATTGAAGTGCCAGTTTGGATTCACTTCATATTTGCCGGCATAGCGATCAAGAACCTCAGGTGCGAGAGTGATGGCGGCAGGAATTTTTCCTGAGGGTGGGTGCAGGTCGAGAGGCGCCGGCAGCTCGCGCAACCAAATGTTGCGATAGCGCACCGGACTGCCATGATCTTGCAGTGAAATGGGGAGTTTGTCCGCGTGCGCAGCATACGCATCAAATTCCATCCAGTTCGTTGGCCCCCAGAGCGCGATGTTATCCTGCACCAAAATGCCGTTGTGCAAAACCGTCATGCGCGCGGGTTGCAAAAGCGCACCGTCATTACCAAAGCGCGGCCTGCGAAAAATGATGTCATAACTTTGCCACTCGCCCGGCGCGCGGCAAGCGTTGGCCAGCGGCGGATATTGTCCATAAATCGCGGCAGCCTGGCCGTCGGCATAGGTCTCGCTTTGGTATGAATCCAGCACTTGCACTTCATACAATCCCATCAAATAAACGCCGCTGTTGCCTTGATCTTGTCCGCCGTCCTGCTCGCGCGACGGCGCGGCCCATTCGATATGCAATTGCACGTCGCCAAATCCGGCTTTGGTGCGAATGTCGCCGCCGCCTTTGGAGATCTCCATATATCCGCTTTCTACTTTCCATTTCGCCGGCTCGCCTTTGACGTCGCTCCATTGGGAAAGATCCGTTCCATCGAACAGAATTATCGCATCGGAAGGCGGGGGAGAAGCCATAACGTTTTTGTCCGGCGTCACGACCGGCGGGCGCGGCCGGTTGAGGTCGTGGATTTTCCATTGCGTTTGTGCTTGCGCCACAACCGCGTTGGTGATGAGCATAATAACCGCGATGAAAATCAACGGGAGGGAGGGCATAAGAGTTTTGATTTGGTTGAACATGATAAGGTCTCCGTTATGTTTATACTCGTGATCGTGCCGCCTCTTTTGAAACCGCCCGAGCGATTAGTCATGGAGCATCAAATCTCAAACCGCGAATGCACGCCAATAAACGCGAATTTTAAAATTAGCGGATATTCGCGTTTATTGGCGGTTCCCCAAATGAGTAAGTTATTTAAACGGCGTTCCTAAGCAAGTTTTTCAGATAAGCTGAAAACCTGGATCTTCGGGCAGCAAAAAATTTTCCAACGGATTGAAACAACCCAACTGATAAAGGGCTTTTCATCCGCTGGGTTGTTTCAATCCGCTGGAGAAAAGTTAGAATTTTATTCAAAGTTCGAAAACCTGATCGCCTACCCCGATTTGCAGACAAGCTGCAAATCAAAGCTTCTGCGAAGCAACAAAAAACTATTTGGTGAATCTCGGTGTCTTCGGCGACCATCGGCGATAAAGCTTTTCCACCGAAATGCACCGAAGTCAACAAGCATAGCCGAAAAACCTTTGGCAGGATGATTTATCGGCAGAATTATTTCAAATCGTTCTGCCGACAAATTATCCTGCCGTAAGCTTTCAGAATTTTATTCTAACTTTGAAAAGCTAATCGCTTGATCTTTCATCACAATCGCCCGGGCAGCAGTGTTTTGGGATGGC
>QEVD01000342.1 GCA_003576975.1 Candidatus Zhuqueibacterota bacterium | reverse complement strand
GCCTCCTCGTGAAAGGTTAAAAGAAAGACGATTACCTTGTTTGCTCCAAAGATAACCTCACGAAGAGATATTGCAATATTTCAATATAGGAACTGTGGGATTTCAATTTTGTGGGCGCTATTTTGAAATGCTCGATGAGCATCGATTTCCAGATTGCCTGAGAATGTGTGATAACTTCTACAATTGAAATGCAGAGCGCTAGTCGTCACTTGACTTTTTCGATGAGGCTTCGTGTTCCAGCAAACGATCCCACAAATCTTTTCTCACATAACCGCGCAATTCGATTTGAGGGCGCAATTCCGTATAGCCGTCAAACAAAGGAACGTAGAGATAACGCTGCCCCGGCGGAGGCAACTCATAGAATTTGTGCAGCAACGCAGGCTCGAATTGCGGCGCAGCAATGACGAGTTGCGCTGCCGGCGTCGCGGCATCAACTTCCTGCCACCACCCGATGTTGTCAAATGCGCGCAAATACCACGGCAACGGCCAATAATCGTTATCCGGACAAATAACCTGCACGTGCATGTTACGGCCGTCAGGATGAATTTGCGCAATCTCTTCGACGCGCTGTACGATCTTGAAGACATCATTCACCGGGTGAGCATAGACGTAGGGATTGGCGGGATTCTCGTCGTAGCGATGGTTGGCTAAATAGGATTGCCAGGCCAAATGCACACCGCCGCCGAGCAGCACGATCAATGCAATCGCTCGCGCGGGTCTTGTGGACAGCATTTTGAACACGGCTATCGCGCCAGCGCCGGCCAACAAAATCATGCCGTGCAAAAAGCTGAGCATATTCCACGGCGTCTTGTAGGGAATCAAAGAATAGGCTGCTGTCATGATAACCGTGTAGCACACGAGAAAACGCAACAGTGCTTGATTTGCCCCGCTGCTCCAGTTCTTATTAAAGGCGGCAGTGCCGCCCACTATCGCAAGACCAAGAATCAATCCCTCACTCCAAAACGGATTATTGCCGAGACGAAAATAGGCAAGTATGTGTAGATAGTAATGCCAGGGATGAATGTGCAGATCGTTGTTGCCGGCGCGGGTGAGATAGGTTTTGTAGGTTAAGAAGGAATCCAATATGCCGCGTGCATGCGTAAAAAATGATGAGAAAAACAGCAGCGAAACTGCGGCAGCCGCGATGGCGGCGGCGAGAACATGGCGGCGATTGAGCCTTTTTAAGTGTGAGATGACTTCGCCGCGCCAAATGGCCAGCAACGCAATGGCCATCGCGGCCCAGGCAATGATGCACGTCTCCTTCGTCGCGTGCATCAATCCGAAAAAAACGCCCAAAGCAACGGCCCAGCCGGGGCGCCGGCTTTGCGCATAACGATAGCCGCACACAATGACGCCGGCCGTAAAGCAAACCAGCAACATCTCCTGAATATAGTAGCGGCTGTAATAAGTCATGGCCGGCGAGATTGCCGTCAACACCGCGACGACAAGAGCAGGGCCCTTCCCCATCCCATCAATCAACAGCAGCGGCAACAAAACAACAACAAAGCCAAAGAAAACCGTCACGATGCGTAACGTCCGCTCACTTACGTCGACGAGGCGGTGAGCGCCGGTGAACCAGGCCGGGAGCAGCGTGAAGTAATTCAACGTTGGGCCATGGTACTCGAAGCTGTCGTAACGATAATACCCATCTTCCAACAATGCGCCGAATTTGATGGCATGCACCGCCTCGTCGCCGTGCATGGGACGTTGCTGCAATTCTGGCAAGCGCAAAGTCACGGCCAGAGCAATGATCGCCAGCACCAGAATGGCGCGTATGATATTCGGCTTGAGGGGTTTCGACATGGCGCGCAAGAGTCATGGAGTATAACATCAGTGGATCATTGGAGTGATGCCGGCCGGTGATCCCTCACCTCATCACTCCAACAATCCCGTTCTCCATCAATCCAACAAAATTAGATGCGCATGCTAAATCGCGCCAACCGGCTTGCCATACACCGCAACTTCGATGTAGTGGTTCAAATCATCGTTGCTGTTGCCGTTGCTGTAAAGCCGAACATAGCGGCCCGACACGCCTTTGGCGTCGATCAAGCGGCCTTCGGAGGTTTCAACATAATGATTGTCCTCGCCGACACCCATCTTCGCGGAATTGTCGAGATCATTGTTGTACAACGTTGCAACATTGCTGGTGAAGTCAGCATCATCCGCGACTTGCACGATGACATCAAAATAGACGCGCGGCTGTTTGTGATAATGCCACGCCAGAATCGCATAAATCGTGTGCTTCTTGCCGAGATCGATGGTGACATGTTGCAGAAATGGTCCAAGCTCTACATAGCTGCCGTCGCCGGCTTCACAATCGCCATCCGTAACCATCTTCAGTTCACCAATTACCGGCGCTTCATCCGAGCTTGACACCGGCTTGCCGGCAGCAACATTCGTCGTGCCTTCAGGCGCAAGGAAAGGCGGACGCGGTTTACCCAGCGGCTTTTCAAGCTTGGGCACTTGAATATTTTGCGGCGTGCCGATGAACATGGGCTTGGGCAATTTAATATCAAGCTCAACCATTTTGACTTCAGCGGCAGTTGGCGCCGGTTGCACAGCCGCTTCTACCGGTGCTGGCGCCGGGGTTTTGGCCTCGGCCTGTGTTGGCGTTTCGACCGGTTGTGATTCGGCGGGCGTTGCCGCCGGTTCATCAGCGGGCGCCGTCT
Organism: Candidatus Zhuqueibacterota bacterium; assembly: GCA_003576975.1. Taxonomy (GTDB): domain Bacteria; phylum Zhuqueibacterota; class Zhuqueibacteria; order Zhuqueibacterales; family Zhuqueibacteraceae; genus Coneutiohabitans. Next base: position 2,995 of record QEVD01000342.1, on the reverse strand, counting down.
CCGGAGCAGGCGTCTCCGCCGCGGGTGTTTGCGCTTCTTGCGTCGCGCGCTGCTCAGAGGACTCGTTCTTGCTGCAAGAAATCATCAGCAGCGCCAGCATCGCGAACATGGCAACGAGCAGGCGCACCGGGCTTTTTTCGTGTTTGAATATCATTGAAATGCTCTCCTCAATAATTTGATTAAGATTACAGCCAACCTGAACATGAAGGACGCGAAAAGGTTTCCGCGCATGATCTCGAGGTTTGAAGACTGCTACCGCCCGGCGGTGATCTCAAAACTATTTTCGGCGATTCGCCAAAACAAAATACGTATGCAACAGCACAACTGCCAGCAACAACAATCCGGCATAGCCGTGCACATGCAACAGCCATTCCTGCCCGCTCGTGCCCAACAGCGGATACATCATGAAGATGGTTGAAGCAATCACCGGCAAGGCCAGCACCAATCCCAGCCAGAAACAGATTTTTTGCCAAACATTGGGCTGGACCGGTAAAGGCGAATGATTTTCTTTTTTGAATCCCTGCTGCAGATGCTTCCAATCGTTGGCATTGAAGCGATGGCGGTGCGCCCAAAAGAGCGCGAGCGCCATGAGGCCAATGGCAAACAGCGGCGCCAGCATGAGATGCAGCATCAGCGCAAAATTCGAAACCGCGGCGCCGAAAAAAATCACCGGCAAGAAACCGGTCAGCGCCAACACAAAAACGCAGGCCAGCGTTACCAAATAGAAAAAACGCATAAGCGTGCTTAACAATGCCGGCGTCGAAAGCGAACGCCATTGCCGCAGATTGTTGGTAAGCTCAAGACTCTGCTGTCGCAAGGTTTGCTTTGTGCCTGCCAATGCCACAAGCCGGGAACGCACCGCCCAAACAATCGCAGCGGTGATACCGAGAAGCCCGATCAGGGAGATGATACGGAACATGTTTTCAAGCCCGTGTGATTAGTTAAAAATCATCCGATCATGCTGGCTCACGAACACCCTTCTCATAAAACGTGACGCCCACGCGTTGAATATGTTCGATTATGTCAGGGTCGCTGATGTCGTCGAAGATGGATAGGTCAATGGTGTAGGGCAGGAACGAGTCGTCGAGATCGTTGAGGATTTTGTAAATCACGTTCAGCGTCAAATCCGCACCACCACGCAGGGTCAGGTCAATGTCGGAGCCGTTTTTGTAATTGCCCTTGGCGCGCGAGCCGTACAGAATTGCCTGTTCCACCTGCGGGTAGCGGTTTAGAACGGCGCAAATCTTCTCGATGGCGGATGGCGGGAGGCCGTACTTCATAACCCTTCTTCCGTTTTCAATTTTTCCAGTTTGGCTCGAAGCGCCCCGAATTCTGTGAAGTAGGTCGCACGAATGGCGGAAACGATCTGAGCGGCTGTGGGTTCATCATAGGTGTGCGAGGTCAGATTGCGGCTCTGGATCATCTCCATCCATGCCTCGCCCTTCTCAATCAGGCCCGCTTTAAAGGCTTCGCGAGTTGAGTCTTTTGAACCGTACAGTGGTTGGACGCCGCGGCTTTCCAGAAAATCCTTCAGCGTATTCCAGGCCAGCTCATGAGTGAATTCGAATGCCTGAATGAGACCCTGCTCCTCGAGCTTCGAGAGCGGGCGCTGTTGAGCCAGCTCCACAGCTTCCTGCAATTGCAGAAAAGCTTTGGCGAAATTATTGAACCGTTGAATCCAACGAATGTCTTGTGCACTCATAAGGCATATCTGCGTCGAAGTTCCACTTCTCTGGACAATGCTGTTAAAAAATCGAATTCGCGCGAATAAAGCAACGATTTCTTCAACGGAAAAGCGCTGCCTGAGCTTGACTTTGGCGAGCTCAGTCGAGCCGTCGAAGGCAGCGAAGTTGGCTTCGACAAGCTCAGCCAACGATGATCAAAAAAATCTGTTGGCCGCTTTCAGCCGTTGGAATTTTCTTCCAATCTCTCTGCTGCTTTCATCAAACTTCCCAAGCCGTGCAGGCCATGCCACAACAACACTGCGGAGAGAATCACACTCACGAAGATCATCAGCCATTTGAGCAGCGGGCGCAGCAGAAAGGTGAGCGCGAAGAAACGCGCATAGAAACCGCTGAGATCGGCGAAATCCGTCATCGTCTTGTAGGTTGACTCGCGATCGGCTGCCATCGGCGAATCGACTTTCAATTGACTGAAATAAACCGGCGCATTGAAGCTATGGCAATCTCCGCAGCCGCGAATGCCGAGCGACTGCGAGGCCGGGCGCACGTCATGTCCCATCGCCCAGGAATAGGGCGCTGCCGCGGCATGCTTTTCTTGCGTCAACTTGCCGGCTTTGTTCAATCGATACAATTTCCCGCCGGCGATATAAGCAGCCGTTCGCTTGCTGGAATCTGCCGCTGTGAGTCGCCGCAACATTTCTGCAATTTGGTTTTCTTCAAATGTAAACCAATCTCCCGCGCGGGTTGAATCGATGCCGTAAAAAAGAGTATCCGCCAACGCCGCAACTTCAGCGGGCGCAATCGGCGCAACCGTGTCGCCCTCCACTCTTGCCCAAAACGCAGGCCAGAACATTTTATGCGGCGCAATCTTGCCGTTATCTTCACGCACAAACACGGGCGCGGCGATATGCGGCAACGCCGACTCCGAACGGTTCACGGTATGCGTGCCCAGCGCATGCGCCAGCGACGTCTTCACCGCTTGCGTCTGCGCAGTTGGCCACGGTCCGCTATGACACGCCGTGCATGTCATCCGCTCGAAATGCAACGTTGGAATCCCGGCATGTTTGGGAATGGGCGCGCCGGCACGGCCTGCCACCGGCACCTCATGCGCATCATTCGGCAAATGGCAGCCTTCGCACGAAAAGCTTGCGGCAATGAGATTATTCTCGGCCTGCGGCTCGCCAGGATAACTGCGCGTCATGTTGTGATCCAGGCCGTTGCGATGGCAATCAACGCACAACATGCCCGAGGTCAAATGAATGTCTTCCTCCGCTTCCCAGCGTTCGGTGTGCGCGATTCTGGTGGAATGGCAA
>QEVD01000341.1 GCA_003576975.1 Candidatus Zhuqueibacterota bacterium | reverse complement strand
CCGCTTGAAATTCCCGGCACCGGCCAGGCCACCATTATTCCATTGACCATGTCGTTGGATCTGTTTCAGTTTTTTGGCGGGAACGGGTATAAAGATATTTTGGATTTGGCGTTTGCCATTGCCGGCAAAAGCGGCAGCGCCTCGCGCTTGACGCTTGCCGCCACGCCGAGCGTGACGATCTCGGGGGTTCCGCTCAAATATCCCGGCGCCATCAACATCGTCGACAAAGAATTTACCAACCCTTGAACACGCTTGTGGTCTTGACACGCCGCAGGTCCGGCGTTTTTTACAAGGATGAACATGGCTAAACTTTGGTTGATCATAGCCGGCCTCTCCGGCTTTTTGTGCGTCGCGCTGGGCGCATTCGGTGCGCATGCGCTCAAGGCCACGTTGGGCGCCTACGGCAAAGACATCTATGAAAAAGCGGTGCATTATCAAATGTTTCACACCGTGGCCTTGCTGCTGGTCGGCGTGCTGCAAAATCAATCTCCCCATCTGGTGTTGCAACCTGCGGCGTTGGGTTTTTTGTGCGGCATTATTTTATTTTCCGGCAGCTTGTATGTGCTGGCGGTAACGGGAGTGACGTGGCTGGGCGCGGTTACGCCCCTCGGCGGTTTGTCATTTCTTTTCGGCTGGCTGTGGCTCGCTTATGCGTGCATGAAACTCCGAGCTTGATCTGCGGCAACATCGTTCGCCTGGAACGGCTTGCTTGACTTTTCGAAAAAAGCTCTGTAGGTTGAAGTTCGCCGGCGCTGCCGGCTGTTATTGCACCAAGGAGCGCATATGATTCCCATAAAAGATGATAACCCTCGCACGGCCTTCCCTCTCGTCAACACTATCTTGATTGTTGTGAATGTCGTGGTTTTTATTCACCAGTTTTTGCTGCCAGTGGAAGCCGGCCAGGCATTTATCAATCAATATGGCGCCATTCCGCAAAAGATCATGCACGGTGAAGATGCCAGCGGCTTGTTTACCTCGATGTTTCTCCACGGCAACCTTATGCACATCATCGGCAACATGCTTTACTTGTTTATTTTTGGAGATAACATTGAGAACTTGCTCGGTTCCATCCGCTATTTGATTTTTTATATGCTGAGCGGGGTGGGCGCGGCATTTTCGCACATCCTGATCGACCCCGCCTCGACGATTCCGATGGTTGGCGCGAGCGGCGCGATCTCCGGCATCTTGGGCGCCTATGCCGTAACCTATCCGCGCGCGCGTGTGCTGGTCGCCTTTCCGATTATTTTTTATATCACCACATTTCGCGTTCCGGCTTTTCTGGTGTTGGGCCAATGGTTTGTGCTGCAATTATTTGGCGGCGTCTCGACCGTCGGCGCTGACGAAGGCGGCGGCGTTGCCTGGTTTGCACACATCGGCGGTTTTGTGATTGGCATTATTCTGTTGAAATTTTTCAAGCCCAAACGGCGCGACGCCAATTTTGAAGTGTTTTATCAGTAGAGTCGCTTTCCGAATTTCCGACAAGCGATGTCTGTTCGTTCATTCACTTGACAAGTTGCGGATAACTTCCTCCGTTTTTTGTCAAGCAAACGGGCGAAGGCCGGTAAAACCTTTCCCGCGAAGGGATCATTGTCATGGCATTTCAACTTTGGGAAAAAGCGCTGTTGGCAGTTTTGATTGTGGTCTCACTGGCGCTTTTTATAAGAGATTTTTATCGGAAGATTGCACAGATTCGCGCCGGCAAAAGCGATCGGGTGCGCACCGATCGCGTGGGCGCGCGGTTATGGCGCACCTTCAAAGAAGTTTTTTTTCACACAAAAGTCATCGGCGCGCGCCCGATCACCGGCGTGCTGCACTTGGCGGTGTTTCTGGGTTTTGTTATTTTCGGCCTGGAAACGATCGATCACTTTCTGAAAGGTTTTGATCTACCCTTCCTGAAAATCATCTTCGGCGAACGACTTCCTCTGTTCAAATCTGCGCTTGCCATTATTGCCTGGGCTGTAACATTCGGGATTCTAGGGTTGGCATTCCGGCGATTTGTATTGGTGAAAATTTCACCGGACCCCAAATCGTGGACTTCCGGCCTGGTGGCGCTTTTCATTGTGATCTTGATGGTAACTTATCTCAACGGCCATCAAGCCGAGCCGGCGTTCCCGAAAGCGAATTGGTGGGCGCATGCGCTGGTGATTCTCGTATTCCCGCATCTCATCATTCGCTCGAAGCACATGCACCTCATCCTGTCGCCGGTGGATATTTTCTTCCGCACACCGCGGCTCGGCGATTATTTGCCGCTCAATCTTGATATGGATCAGCTTGCAGCAGCGGACGAGGTGAAGCTCGGCCTGGAAAGCCTTGCCGACGTGCCGTGGAAAATGCGCATGGATTTCCTGACCTGCGTCGAGTGCAAGCGTTGCACGGAACAATGCCCGGCATGGAACAGCGGGCAGGAGTTGAATCCGCGCGGCTTCATTCTGGCCGGCCGCAACGCGTTAGCGTTAGCAGCAGATTCTCCGGTCATCGGCAACATTATTTCTGACGTCGAGCTGGGCCAATGCACGAGCTGCGGCGCGTGCGAAAATATTTGTCCGGTAGGCATCGAGCATCTACAAGTGCTGCTGGGCGCCAAGCGCGCACAAGCGTTGTCGATCGGTAAAGGCATGGTGGCCACGGAATTTCTCGAGAAAGTCGAGCAGTACGGCAATCCCTTCGCTGCGCGCAAAGAGGCGCGCGCCAAGCTGCTGGCCGAGCTTGACATTCCCCTCTATGAAAAAAACAAAACTGAATATTTGCTCTGGCTCGGCTGTGTATGGTCTTACAACGCAGACGCGCGCAGCAGTTTGGAAGCGATGATTAAGATTTTGAAGCAAGCGCGCATCAATTTCGGTGTGTTGCAAGAAGAGGCGTGCAGCGGCCATCATTCGCGCCGGCAGGGCGAGGAAATGCAATTTCAAACGCTGGCGAATGAAAACATTTCAGCGTTGACCGAAAACACCGTGACGAAGATGATTTCACCCTGCCCGCATTGCTTGCACACGTTTCGCCGGGAGTATCCTACGCTGAAGCGCGAGTTTTCCGTGGAGGCGATTCATCATTCCGAGTTTATCACGGATTTGCTGGCGAGCGGCAAGCTGCAACTGCAAGTGGCCAACGGCAAGCCGTTGACGTATCACGATCCCTGCTATCTCGGGCGTTATGAAAAAGTTTATGCCGCGCCGCGCGAGGTGATTGCGCAAGCCGGATACAAAGTTACTGAATTAGCGCGCCACGGCGAGCGCTCGTTTTGTTGCGGCGGCGGCAATGCCGGTTTTGCGCGCGAGCAAAAAGTCGCCAAGCGCGTCGATCAAACCCGCAAGGAAGAAATCGCTGCCTCAGGCGCGAAGATTCTCGTCACCGCTTGCCCGGAATGCAAAATGATGCTCAACGCGGCGGTGGAAGAGACGAAGGATTTGGCGGAATTGGTGGCGGAGAATATGCGGGTGACTGCTTGAATGAATTTTCTCGGGCCGTTTTTTGATAAGTTGAATACGGAATCTCTGATGTGGTGGCAGAAATCAAAAAACGATACTAGGAGAGAACGGAGGTCACTGCAAAATTTTTTAGAAAATGTATTTCTGGGTTTTCTCCTGTTGCGTTTACTTTGGATCGGAAAAATTTTCAACCCCACGTGATGAGATAATGCCTCGTTTGAAAGGCTGTGATGCGCGGTTAGTTTTTAGATGCACTTTCTTGAAATGTCCTCCAGGCAGAATCTTGTGAAGCACTCGGTATGATGTCTGCAACTTCACAATATCCCTTCCATTAGACAGGCCGGGAGCGACAACGTTTTTAAGATATTGGAACACTAAGAGCCTGCGCCTTATTCACCTTCGTCTTTTGTTTTCAAATAAACCACCGTTGCGCCCCAGCCCCCGCCGCTTTCATCTGCCAGTTGAAATGAGATAACTTCCGGAAGTTTTTTCAAAATTGCATGCACCGTTTCGCGCAACGCGCCAATGCCCTTGCCGTGAATGATGCGCACGTGCAAGATGCCCTGGTCGCGGCAGGCCGCGAGATAGTCGGGCACAAGAGTTTTAAGGTCGCGCGGATGAAATGTATGTAAGTCGAGCACGCCATCAATCGGCATGTCGATCGGTTCTGATTCGTTCATTTTGAGGTTTTGTTTTGAAATTGATAAGCAGGTTTTTGCTTTAACCCCTGCCGCCGGCAATGCGTTGGGCTGCTGGCGAGCGCCGCAGCGCCAGCATCGCAACTATGCCCAGCGCCGGACCGAACGCGAGAAACATAAACGCATAATTCCAGCCCACCCAGCTTTCCAGCGCGGGGATCAAGCGAATGGTCAACAACGTCAGGAGAAAGCCCAGGCTGGTTTGCAATGTCAATGCCGTTCCAATGTACTCGGGATGCGATAATTCGGTAATGCAAGCCGAGAATTGCGCGGAATCGGCCACGACGGCGAAGCCCCAAACCAAACAGAGCGCGACCAGTGCAATGGGGTTGCCCCCGAATAAAAATCCCACTAAAATTGCGCATGCACCGCTGATGACGAGCGAGCTGATCGTCAACGTTGTGCGTCCCCATTTGTCCGCCAATTTACCTGCAACCAAACTCCCGAGGCCTCCTGCGCCGATCACCGCAAAAGCCGCAAGGCTTGCCCATTGCGGCGCTAGCCCGGCGATTTTGAAACTTGCCAGAAGAAAAATGGGCGTCCACGCCCACATGGCATACAGTTCCCACATATGGCCGAGATAACCCAGATTGGCGAGCGCGACTTCTTTAGTGCGTGCCACCTCGCCCACAAATTTCCAATTGAATGGCGGAGTTTTGGCGCGATACGGGCCTTCGTCGATAAACCAAAAAGCAATGAATCCGCCCAGCATTGCCAAAAGACTTGCGCTGTAGAGCACGGGTTTCCAATCGCGCACACCGCCGAAAGCGCTGAGCAAATGTGGGGCTGCCGTGCCCACGGTCAACGCGCCAACCAGCAAACCGATTCCCAGGCCGCGATCTTCTTTCGTCCAGGTCGCCATGATCTTCATGCCGACGGGATAGACTCCCGCCAGAAAAAATCCGGTAAAAAATCGCAAAACCAACGCTTCGTTCAAATGTTCGACATACAGCGGAATCAACAGCGTTGAAATCGCGGCGAACAGGGCCGAGACGGTGAACAACTGTCTGGAAGAAATGCGATCAGCGAGATTGAGCAACGCCGAACTGAAAGCGCCGGCGACAAAACCGATTTGCACCGACATGGTGAGCCAGGCGCGCCCGGAATCATTCAAACCCCAAGCCGAGGTGAGCGCAGGCACGACGGCGGAGGCCGAAAACCAAACGCCTTTTGCCAGCAGCACGGCAAGTGACAGCAACAGCAGCGTGCGCCATTTCAGTCGTTTGAAATCTTTGTCAGCATACTGCGGAGCAGGTGGCATTGGGATTTTGTGATGGTTGCTTGCGAATGTTTTACCGCAGGTACAGCATTCTTCGTGTCAGAACTTCCCGGCTGTCGGGAGTGGAGTAAATCGCGCGCAGCAAGTATACGCCGCTGCTCACGTGTTCACCGCGCGCGCCGCTGCCGTTCCAACTCAGAAGATAATAGCCCGGCGGCAAATCACCTTCATGCAAGCGCGTCACTTCGCGCCCGGCGATATTATAAATCACGACTTCGACGAGTCCGGCTTGCGGCAGCGCAAGTTTGAGATTCGTCGAGTTGTGGAAAGGGTTGGGATAGTTTTGCGCCAATTCAAAGCATTCGGGAACGCC